>NZ_BAAHBI010000020.1:0-248620 GCF_054776755.1 Spirosoma litoris
GCATTCTCGGTCATTTTCCTGCGAAAAATCAATCGAAAACGGAAAGTTTAAACAGCTTCCATAGCAAATTAAGCTCGTTAAACTGCAAAGCCATACTAATCGAGCCATCTATGAAACGCTATGATTATATTTTTCTCTCCTTTATTCTATTTACCAGTAGTCGACTCTTAGGGCAAGGGATGAGTGGTACATGGGCGGGTACGTTGGGCTCACCTGCCAACTCAGCAATATCATTGCAAAGCGCTATTCTTTGGAAAGTTAGTGGCCAGCAGATCAATGGCGAACTTCAGATTCGAGCTGGTGAGCGTGTCGATCAATACCAACTGCAAGGAACGATAACAAATACGAAAGCGCAAGGTACGGCAACTTATCCTGTTGACGGATCTATATTTCAATTTGAAACTACCCTACTCAATGGGCAGCTTTTGGTTAAGCTTGGCCAAAACGGAAACGTAACTATGTCGGGGATGTTAACGCGTGCCAACGTAGGGGAGAAGCCTGGAGAAACGAGAGTGGCACCTTCAAATTCAACAGCTTCTACTGATGGTTTATACCGCGATCCTGCTTTGGTTGGTGCCTGGCAAACATCCAGCAATTATGGAGGGGGAAGCACTGATGGCGGCTTTTATGGCAGCACATCATCCATTATGATTCTGAAAGCCGACGGTACATTTGGGGATGGTGGCTCGTCGGGTTATGCTAGTGGAGCAGGCGTCTCGGTGCAATCTTCGGGCAAAGGCAATTCGATTCTTTATGCGCAGTTAGCAGCGGCAGGGGCACGATGGTTCACGAAAGGTAATTTATTCTGCGTTCGGTTGCGAGTGAACGGACAGATGCAGGATGTACCTTCTGCAAAGTATTATGTGGAGAATGGAAAACTGTTGATTACTGAGCTGAAATCATCGAGGAAGACGCTATACTATAAAACAAACTGAGCACAATTCGTTTTAAATTAAATCTCAAGGCGTAGATTCACTGGAAATACATAGCCAAATTTTTATCTTTGGGCTCTGTAGCTCAGTTCATTGTAATTTATTCGACGAGTGAAAAACGGAACGAAAATTGCTATATTTAGTCATTATTTCCATAGCCAGATTTATCTATGAAACACGTTACTTTTACTTTACTTGTATTGACCACTAGCTTCGCGACGAAGACCTTGGCACAAAGCCAGATTATTACTCCTGACAACCAGGTGGTTAGTTTTCAGTCACCTAACGGAACGAATAATCTATTTATTGGCCAAAGCACAACAGCTACAGTTGGCGGCACCGGAACATACAATACGTTCATGGGTAGTATGTCTGGGCAAAAGAATACAAGTGGCTCTTATAACACCTATTTTGGCTATAAAGCAGGTTTCCCGAATACCACTGGAAGCCATAATACTTTTGTTGGCGTTGAGTCAGGTAGCCTAAATACTGACGGTAGCGATAACGTGTTTATTGGCTATAATGCTGGACAACTCAACCAGCGTGGTAACCGTAATTTAATTATTGGCCCCAACGCCGGTTTCGAAACGGATGGTCAGGATAATACATTACTTGGTGCTAATGCCGTTGGAGTTGGTGTAGGACTTTCTAATGCCACAGCTATAGGAGCTAATGCGCGCGTACTGACCAGCAATGCAATGGTATTGGGGAATAATGTAAATGTTGGCATTGGCACATCGTCGCCACAGAATCGACTGGAACTTACTGCTGGTACGGATGGGCGTAGTGGTCTTCGTTTGACAAATATGACCGCGAACTCGCCGACGAGCGATGCGACGGCTGGTAAATTCCTGACCGTTAATGATAAAGGCGATGTGACCTTGTCTGGACGGCTTTCGGCTGTAGCCATGCACGTACAACCTGCCTCGGAAAACCAGTGGGCTGATTATGTGTTTGCGCCATCTTATAAGCTTCCATCGTTGACAGAAGTCGAGAAATACGTTCAGCAGAACAAGCACCTTCCAGGTATTCCAAGTGCTACCGAGATGGTAAAAGAAGGCGTTGATTTAACAAAGTTGCTGGCTACGTTGGTAAAGCAGAATGAAGAAATGACCCTACGTTTGATTGAGCAACAAAAGCGAATCGAACACTTAGAGCGTGAGGTACAAAAGAAGAAATAAGTAATTAACGATATAGCGAAAAGGAGTGGGCGCCAACTGTGTGCCCACTCCTTTTCGTTTTTATTGCTGAAACGCCAGCCAGACATTCCATAAGCCTAATATGGCTGTTACGAGAACCACCAATCCTAGCGACACATTCTGAGCCAACGAATTACGAAAGTCACCTAGTAATGTTCGATTATTTACCGCGATAAATAGAAAAATAGTTACGAAAGGAAGTAGAATGCCATTAATGGCCTGTACGGCAACAATTACGGGAATTGGCGTAACATTGAGCAGGCCAAAGGTCAACCCTGTAAGCATCACAACGATCCAGATTCCCCGATAAACAGGCGAATTCTTTCGAACACCCAATAAGCTTTGTGCTGTTACGGCTGCTGCCAGTGGAGCCGTTAAGGAAGAGGCAAATCCGGCTGCGAATAGGCCAAAGGCAAACAAAGAGCCAGCCCATGAACCCAGACTGTCCGTTAGAACCTGCGCCATGTGCGGATATGAAAAATCGGTTGGGATAAGCAGACCAGCTAACAATAATACCACCGAGATAATGCCACCTAATATCACCGCTACCCAAATGCCCAGCCGCATTTCGCTAAGCGACTGACCAGGCACAATACTTGAACCAAAAAACAAATTGTAGGGAACTATGGTCGTTCCAATCAGGCTATTGATCAGCAGTAATGAGCCATCTGGAAAGCTGGGCGTGAGCAAAGACTTAGTTAATTGAGAGGGCGTAACAGGTGTTCCGAAGGCCACATACACAAAGGCCCCGCCCATGGCAAAGACAATCAAACCCAGAAAATTGGCCAAATTTTGCGTTGATCCAATCCATAGCAGAGCAATACAAACCAGCCCGATACCAACCGTTAAAGCGGGAACTGGTAGCCCGGTAAGTAAAGCCAGTCCCGACACTGCGCCTAAAATATTCCCGGCCTGATAAGCGGCACAACCTAAAAAAATAGCTAAAAATAAGGCCCAGGATACCCAGCGCCCTTTTACTCCAGTGTATGTCTGGGAAATAACCTGCCCTAAATCTTGCCCGGTTGCAATAGTAATGCGTGCTGCGGCTTCTTGCAGCCAGACAGTACCAAGCGTGGCGAAGGTAAGCACCCAGAGAAGTTGTAGCCCATATTTTGACCCTGCAATAGCGCAGGCAGTAACGGAACCTGGACCAATAAATGCGGCTGAGATAACCGACCAAAATAAAATACTGCCGAGACCTGAACGGAGAGAAAGAGATTTGGGCACGATACAAATGAAAAGTGAAGAATGTATAATGAGGAATATAGGCAAAATTCCTGAATCTCATTATTCTACATTCTTCACTCTTCATTTTTCACTACTATTTCTACGAAAGATACTTCCGTAGCATCCAGGCCATAGCTTCATGAGCCTCCATCAGACCCGTCAAAAAGTCAGCGGTACCAGCATCTTTCAATTCCTCATCACACTTTTCAACATCGTCACGAAGCTCCCGAACAATCTGTTCATGGTCTGATAAGAGATTCTTGAACATGTCAGCCGTATCTTTAGGCTTGCCTGAATCTTCTTTCAGGCTGGTGTTATGAATAAACTCGGCCATAGTAGCCAAAGGGGTTCCTCCTAACTGCCGGATACGCTCGGCTACTTCATCAATTTCGGCTTCAATAGCTTTGTACTGGCTTTCAAAGAATTTATGGTATTCCATGAAATTCGGCCCTGCGACGTTCCAGTGGTATTTGCGGGTTTTAATATAGAGTACGTGTAGATCAGACAAAAAGTCGTTTAATAGGGTATTGTCCTGTTTAAGAACATCTTTTTCAAGGCCTATATTGGGTTGCATAATGATAACGTGAGTTTAATTGACTTGGTTATTTATGAATAAACTGCGTTGTGCAGCATACGGATGAATAACTGTCAATTGAACGGTTTGTTTCAGTAGCCTAACAACCCTGAGAAAACGGTTTTAGCATAAGTCAGGTCTTGCTTATGCGCTTCTACTGGGCCCATTGTATTTGGCGACCCTTTCTCCAGGCATTGTTCCAGAACCAGTAATGGGTGGCTATTGAGTGCTTTCAAATCGGTGGCAAGGCGTTGATAATCAATATCGCCCTCACCGAATGTTTCCTGCCAAATACCCTCGCGCGATTGTCGAATATGCACTTCGACGATGCGTTTACCGTACAATTTTATCACATCAAATAACGCCACTTGCGAATTCCCCGATCCCCGATACACCCAGTGCGCATCTAAACAAAGTGATACGTTTTTAGGGTCAGTTGCGAGAAGCATATGGTGAAACTCACGGGCGGCTTGCCGGTGTTCGGGCGCGTGCGTATGATAAGCTAGCGTGATACCACGTTTCCGTAGCTCTGCTCCCAGTCGATCCAGGTTTCGGGCCTGTTCAACCAACTCGGCATCTGATTTATCGTCGTTACTGCCCCACTTAATTGGGCTAGGGTTGGTTACAAAAATGCTGGTTCCAATTAGGCGGGCAGCCTCAGCAATGGCCAGGACTGTATCAATGGATTTTTGGGCCTCATCTGCTTGATGCAATGTGCTGTTAACGTATAAAGAAGGCATTGCCAGCTTATATTTTTTTAACAGTGGGATGAGTTTGGTGACTTCTTCGGCGGAGTTAATTGCTGGTTCATAGGCCATTAAGCCTGATTGAGTCAGTTCGCTCAATGACGCATCGGGATCAGCCATCCAGGTTTTTCCCTGCCGTCCGTAGAAAGTAAGCCAGCTATAGGAGTTGCAGGCAATCGGGTATGGCTTTACTGCGACTTTGGCCTGGACTAATTTAGTTTCTGGGAGCAAAGAAATTCCAGTAAGCGCTGTAAGCGTGCTTAGGAAATGACGACGACGAAGATGCATAAAGCCGGGGTTTATCCCGTCTAAAGAATCCAAATCAGCCTCCTTACTTATAGCTTACGATTGGATTAACCACCTAATTCGACCACTTGCCCCTCCTGACAGCGCAATACGCGAGCGGGGTATTTGTTGAGAAGGTCGTAGTTGTGCGTAGCCATGAGCACGGCGGTTCCAGCATTATTGATCGCCTGAAACACTTTCATGATCTGGTCGGATACGGCCGGATCAAGGTTTCCGGTAGGTTCATCGGCAATGAGAATAAGAGGCTCATTCAGCATGGCGCGGGCAATCACAACGCGTTGTTGTTCACCGCCTGAGAGTTGGTGAGGCATTTTTTTCTGGGCTGTTCCCAGGCCAACCTGCATAAGCACATCAGCAATGCGATTGTTCATATCAACCTTGTTGTTCCAGCCAGTGGCTTTCAGAACGAACTTCAGGTTGTCTTCTACAGTACGATCAAAAAATAATTGAAAGTCCTGAAAAACGATGCCAATTTTTCGGCGGAGCTGCGGAATGTCGCGAGGTTTGAGCGAGTCGAGTGGATAACCAGCGACAAGTCCTTTGCCATTCTGAAGCCACAAATCGGCGTACAATGTTTTTAATAAAGATGTTTTTCCACTACCGGTTCGCCCTATAAGATAAGCGAAATCACCCTTATTGATCTGAAACGATACATCGCCTAATACCAGTTTTTTGTCCTGATAAATATCGGCATGACTGAGTGAAAGGACAGATTCGGTGGAAAACATAAGGATTTACGATTTACGATTTACGGTTTACGATGTATAACGACAAATCGCACATCGTAAACCGTAAATTGTAATTCAATTTTATTTTTTCTCAGCTTTCGCGTGATCGGCCAGGAATTTGGCAAGACCACTGTCAGTCAGAGGATGATTGAGCAACATTTTAATAACGCCCAAAGGAGCCGTCATAACATCTGCACCGATTTCGGCACACTGAATAACGTGCATTGGGTGACGTACCGATGCGGCCAATACTTCAGTTGTATATCCGTAGTTCGTGTAAATATTTACGATTTGCTCGATCAGAGCCATACCATCCGTCGAAATATCGTCCAAACGACCTACGAACGGCGATACATAGGTAGCACCAGCTTTAGCAGCCAACAAAGCCTGACCAGCCGAGAATACTAATGTACAGTTGGTACGAATACCTTTTTCCGAGAAATATTTGATGGCTTTGATGCTATCGCCACTCATTGGCACCTTTACCACGATGTTCTCGTCGATATCAGCCAATTCTTCGCCTTCTTTAATCATCTCATCGTAGGTAGTTGAGATAACCTCCGCGCTTACGTCGCTTTGAACGATTTCGCAGATTTGTTTATAATGGCGCATTACGTTGTCTTTGCCCGTAATACCTTCTTTGGCCATTAACGAAGGGTTGGTAGTAACGCCGTCAAGAATACCCATTTCCTGGGCTTCTTTAATGTCAGCCAGATTGGCTGTGTCAATGAAAAATTTCATGGTAAAATAGAGTTAATTAATTGTCTATGGTCAGTAAATCTATAAGCTGTTTTTTAGTCCATTTACTTATTATGATCTACTGCCTTGCTAACTACACTCGTTCCGTTTTGGATTTTGCAGACGTGAAGGTACGTATCTTTACCCGTTTGGACTTTGTATTGTTTCATAATCAGGCTCGTAAATGTATCAACGGCCTCTTCGCGCACCAGATTAATGGTGCACCCACCAAAACCTCCGCCCATCATACGAGCACCTAGTACACCTGGATGTTGACGAGCAATGTCCACCAGTATATCTAATTCGGGGCAACTAACTTCATACCATTCGCTTAACCCTTCATGAGAACCGTACATCAGTTGCCCAAACGTAGCAATATCATTGGCTTCAAGTGCGGCTACGCCATCAAGCAAGCGCCGATTTTCCTGTACTACGTAAGCACATCGTCGATAAATTAACGGCTCTGCATCACGAAGATGTTGGTCCAGCATTGGCATCGTTACATCGCGCAGACTCTTGATTTCAGGATAAAACGTTTGGAGAAAACGAACGCCCGCTTCACATTCTGAACGACGTGTGTTGTATTCGGAAGTCACCAGAGAATGTTTCACCCGTGAATCGCAGAGGACAATACTGATGCCATCCATTTGTAAAGGAGCATAGGCGTATTCGAGTGACCGACAGTCGAGCTTAATAACATGATCAGCTTTGCCCATCATACTCGCAAACATATCCATAATTCCAACTTTCGCACCAACAAAGTCGTTTTCGGCGCGTTGCGAGAATTTGAGTAAGGTTATACGATCAAGCCCCAGGTTGAATAATTCGTTGAGGGCAAAACCAACGCCATTTTCAAGAGCTGCCGATGACGAAAGCCCCGAACCCATTGGAATTGTACCGCCAAAAACGCAGTTAAAACCACCGACCTCATGACCTGACAGCCGAAATTGGGCAACTGTCCCCAGTAAATAATCGGCCCAGGTAGTTGTCGGAACCAGATTGTCGAGAGAACCTTGGTAAGTTTTGTTCAAATCATGGGCTACGAAATGAAGCTCATTGTCTGAACGAGGGCCAACGGCTAGGTAAATTGCTTTGTCGATGGCAGCTGGAAGAACAAAACCTTCGTTATAATCGGTATGTTCGCCAATGAGATTAACACGACCAGGTGAGCAAATCAACAACGGATCGGTATGAAATGAATTCTGAAAGGAAGTGGTGAGTTGGCTAAGCAGGTCCATCTTAGTTAGAGAATTTAGCGGTCTGATACAGCTAAATGCATAACCCGCTAAACAGCATAACCGCACTGGGCGGAAATAAAAAATGGCAAACCAATGTCTCACCGCTACGACCACCTACCCTTGCTTCGGTCAAGACCTGGGGGATTCAGCAGGAGCTGGTAGCACCGATTTGCCGACGCAAAGTTAAGCAATTGTTCGTCAAACGACCAAATTTCACACGTACCTTTGTCCAAATTAAAATTAATTGTGAATGAGCAAATGAGTGAATGAGTGAATTATTGCCGTGTGCTTTTATCACTCATTCACTCATTCGCTCATTCGCTCATTCAAAATGAAGCGATTAGCCTACATTATTCAGTCGACGTTTTTTATTTTACTCTCCTGCAACTCATCTGATAATTATGTTGAACAGGGGAGGACTTATTTAAAAGAAGGTAAATTTCGGGAAGCAGTACAGGTGCTGAATCAGGCAATCGAGTCTGATGCCGACAACTTTGAAGCATTTAATTCACGAGGGGTTGCTTATTTTGAGTTAAAAGAATATGCCAATGCTGCCCTTGATTACGATCAGGCCATTAAGCTAGCCCCCGATTTTTACCGGCCTTATTACAATCGGGGATTACTGAAAGTAGCCCAAAATGATTTGCCCGGTGCCTTAAAAGATTACTCGGATGCCATTCGATTTGCCCCCGATACCAGCCGAAGCATCAGTGCCGAACTATTCCTGAATCGTGGGCAGTTATTTGCAACGCAGGGGCAGACGCAACCTGCCCTGACGGATTTTTCGCAGGCTATAACGTTAGATTCGACCAATGCACTCGCTTTATACAATCGAGGGAACTTACGGTTTCAGCAAAAAGAACTTGTTGGCGCCACTGACGATTTTCTGAAAGCCGTTAAAGCGGACCCTAAATTTGGGAAGGCATTTTATGGGTTGGGTATTGCACAGTTGTTGCAGAATGCCCGCGAAAATGGTTGCCTTAACTTAAAACAAGCTCAGGTATTGGGCTATGCCGATGCAGCTACGGCTGTGGCGGAATATTGTAAGTAAGTCACTAGTCAATAGTCAACCAGACTACTGACTAGTAGTTGTCCCATTTAGTTTCTATAGATTCTTGGGATTCTATTCCGCTGATAATCAGGCATGATTAAATCAAATCTAAAGAATCTATAGAATTCCTAGAATCTATTTGGTCAAAGCACTAGATAACTATTATGCGTAAAATTCTTTCAATCACCTTTGGCATACTCTTCATTTTATTTGCCGCCGTACAGTACAATGACCCGGATCCACAAGTCTGGATTCCTGTTTATGGGGCCGCTGCCATAGCCTGTTTTATGGCCTATGCGAGTGTTGGAGAATGGTGGGTTTTTGCCATATTAGGTGGTATTTACATTGGTGCGGCTGTTTATCAGTGGCCACCTAAATTCGAAGGATTTTTGTTTAGTGAAGTAGGGATGCGGAGCATGAACATCGAAATGGCGCGCGAAGCAGGTGGATTGGCCATTTGCGCTATTGTGATGGTTGTGCTGGCCATAATCATGCGTCAACAAGCTCGCCGATGAAACTGATCGAGTGCCCACGCGATGCCATGCAGGGGTTGACTCATTTTGTGCCAACAGACCTCAAAATTCAATATCTGAACACGTTGCTTCAGGTTGGCTTCGATACCCTTGATTTCGGTAGTTTCGTTTCGCCCAAAGCAATTCCGCAACTACGCGATACGGCTGAGGTATTAGCCGGACTGACTCTGTCGAAAACCAAAACGAAACTACTGGCTATTGTTGCCAATCTGCGTGGTGCCGAACAGGCTGCTGCCTATCCGCAAATTCAATACGTCGGTTTTCCGCTGTCAATTTCAGAAACCTTTCAGCAGCGTAACACAAACAAGACAATAGCGCAGGCTTTTGTCGAAGTGGCCGACATACAGAAGGTGTGCCTTGACGCAGGCAAGCAGTTGGTTGTTTATTTGTCGATGGGTTTTGGTAACCCATATGGTGATCCCTATAGCCCTGAATTAGTAAGTCAGTTTACGGCTCGGCTGGCGCAACTGGGTATTTCAATAATTGCTCCCTCAGATACTGTTGGCTCATCGACCCCCGAATCAATTGAAGCACTTTTTAAGCACCTGATCGAAGCCTTTCCAGCTGTCGAATTTGGGGCTCACTTGCACGCTCGTCCGGGCGATGCCGATGCCAAAGTGCGCGCTGTTGTACGAGCGGGTGTACAGCGAATAGATGGCGCGTTACGAGGTTTTGGGGGTTGCCCCATGGCAGCTGACGACCTGACAGGTAATCTACCTACTGAAGAAATCATCCAAACACTGGCGAGCGAAGGAATAGCCCTACCAATCAATCAAGCAGCCTTACAAAAAGCACTAATGGTTTCGGCGGGGGTGTTTTAAGGCGCGGGGAGCTTGGTGCAGGGCCAATATGAGCTAACTTTGCTCCGAGCTCCCCGCGCCTTGCAACTTTACATAAACATTGCCTGAATTTCTGCTTTTAAGGCATGGAGGGCCTCAGAAGTGGGCTGCTTATCGCGCTGAATAATCCGTTCGAAGATTCGCTTCGATAGTTCAAGAGCTGGTGCGTCAGGTTGCGTGTCACCCGATGCCTGATTCACAAGGGTCATTACGTCGTTCATCGCAGCCTGAATTTGATCCCAGATAGCCTGACTCATGTACACTTGCTGAGATAGATTGTGGTTATACTCTTCCCGAATCTCGTGCAGAAGCCGTTGCTGAAACTCCAGCACGGTTATCGAACTGCCGCCTAACCGCAACAATAAATTATTAGGACTAATACGTTCCAGAAACAGGGTCATTCGTTCGTAAGCCTGCAACCGAATCGGTATGACAGTTTCGGTGTAGCGGGCTTGTACATCGTATTTGTGCCGATCGGCTTCGCGCTCCAGTAAGAGTTTCACGGTGAGATACATACCGTATAATACCAGGCCGGCGGGTACAATCAGTTTCAAAAAGTCGCTCAATAGATCCATAGAGAAGGGGAACCTTGTTCCGTAAAAATGGGTAATTTTGAAAAAAGGGTTTATTCTAATACTCGTCCAATTTAGATTCTATCGATTCTCGGGGCCGCCCGTGCGGTTGATTCTATCGTTTCTAATTAATCAATACGCTAGAATCGACCGCGCGGGCGGCCCCGAGAATCGATAGAAACAGTTAGAATCTATTTTGTCAAAGCACTAGTTTATGCTGACAATCGATAATCCCGTTTCTGTTCGGCCTGAAGCGCGTCAACAGATTCTGGACACATTACAGGCTAATAAAATTCCCGGCGAATATGGATTGCGCGTTGGTGTGCGCGGAGGAGGCTGTGGATCATCCTGGTTACTAGGGTTTGATTTGCCTGGCCCCACCGACGAAGTGTATAACGTAGAAGGCGTGCAGGTCATTATTGATCGGAAGCATTTACTTTATGTGCTGGGGGCTGAGATTGGCTATGAAACTGGTGGCTACACAGTCGATAAACCGTGATTGGTAAATGATAAGTAGTCAGTGTTAATCGATTAACTAACTAGTAAAAAACTTGGCATGATTTTAGGGATTGTTTTTGACTAAGACAATACTACCCATTTTGTGAAGCGTATCGAGAAACATATTTTTCTGCTACTGGCAGTACTGGCTGGAGGATTGGCTATTTTATGCTTCTTCTTGCTGGAACAGAATGCCCCTGGTGCTACGGATGAACAATATGTAAGCGCTGTTCAACAGCGGGTAAAAGATGAAATGAAGGTCAGCGATACGGATCTGGATAGCGTAGCTGACTTATTGAAGCGGAATCCTAAATCTACCTTCACCAATTTATTTAAAGTACCTACCCACTATCCTTATTTCGTATTCAAGGACAAACAATTAGTTTATTGGTCCGATTACCGGTTTATTCCGGATTATAGTCAGCTTGCCACTGTAACCACAACGCCTAAGCTGATCGATTTTGAACAGGGCCGATACATTGTTAGCCACCGACGCGTATCCGTTGGGGCAGAGGTACTGGATGTATTCTCGTTAGTCAATATTTATCGATACTACCACAGCAGTAATGCGTATCTGCAATCGGGTTATAACCCGGATATATTTGCCCTTGACCCTAAGTCGATTATCGATAAACGACAGAATACGTATCAGGCAATTTACGATAATAATTCGGCCTTTTTATTCTCGGTAGAACCCCCAAAGGTCGACGCTTATCGTAATCATTCGACGCCAGTCAATACCGTTATTCTGGCTACGTTATTCATTGTCTTTCTAGGCCTTTATGTTTTTCAACTGATGTTCCGACTCCGGAAAGAGCATCACTATGAATGGGGATTTGTTGCCCTGGCGGCCTATTTATTGCTCCTTAGAGCAGTGATGTTGTACTTCGGTGTCCCGTTTTTATTCATCGAAACAGACCTGTTTAACCCCAAGTATTATGCCTCGTCTATTCTGGTTCCATCTCTGGGCGATCTGTTACTCAATGCATTAGTCATTGCCATATTGGCCTTCTATTGGGTTAGGTATTACTACCGCTCGAAAACCTATATGCTATTGCTACGCCAGCCTCACTGGCTAAAATTAGTCTTATCAGTAGGCTGTGTGGTTGGCAGTTACATGGTGTTTGCACTCTGTTATGTCGAGCTGAATAATATTTACGAAAAGTCTCAGTTTACCCTCGATATTACCCTCAACATCCATTTTTCGTTTTTGAAAATAGTTTGTTTGGTGGTTTTCATTACCATTTCCTGTATTTACTTTCTGGTCACTCATTTACTGGGGAGCCTTTTTTTGCGGTATAACCGGGGCAGTAATATTGGGGCTGGTTTGTTGCTGATTGTGGTAGGCACCGTGTTGAGTGGCGGAGTCTGGCTTGTTCTGGGCGGGGCATTAGATAGCGTATTCCTGCTGAATGGACTTTATTTCCTGCTTATCTATATAAGTCAGCTGCCGAAGACGTTATACACATTTCGCTATAAAACCTCCATTTATCTGTTTCTGGCAGCCTTCATATGCGCTGTCATGACGGCCTATGTGGTTTATAACCAGGAAATTAGAAAGCAGCTAAATCATGAACAGGAATTCGCTACGCAATTGCTGGCCGAAAACGATGTGTTTGGCGAATTTCTGATGAGTAAGGCGCAGGAGTCAATTCAAAAGGATACGGAAATTGCTCATTCTTTACAATCCGACACGTTGCTGGTTCGGGAACGGATTCAGCAACGGGTGAAGAGTTTACATCTGGATAAGTATTTTGATAAATACGACATCGAGGTATTTTCCTTTCGAGCCAATGGGCGACCGCTTGACATTAGCCCGGACCCTATTTCGCTGAGCACCCTAACGAGTCGTTATCGACAAACTAATTATAAAACCGAATATCCGGGCGTATATTTCGTTAATGAGCTTGGTAATCAGTTTGTTAAGCAATATGTATGCTTTGTCGCTATTCCCAAGCCGAATCTGGTTACGAATTCAATTCGTTCGCAAGGCTCTTCCCAGAGTGATACATTAGGTTATGTCGTGTTGGATTTACGGTTGCGTAATGAACGGCCCAAAAGCGTCTATCCTGAATTATTGGTCGATACAAAATTTACGCAAAATTCAGATACACAGGAATATAGCTATGCCTTCTTTTCTGGACCAGCTTTAGGTAACTCATCGTTTGGGCCTACCAAGCACCGATTGCTTTACAGTGGGCCAGGTAGTTATAATTACGATCGAAAGCTTGATTTGTCTCTGCTCGACAATCCAACGCTGTTTGCCACTGGCATCTCCAGTAATAAATACCACCACATTGCTCAGCGAGGGCGCGATGGGCATATTGTTGTTGTTTCTTCACCTGAGTATCCTTTCCGAAATATCTTTTCTAATTTCTCATTTCTGTATCTGTTGCTGGTGCTAACGGTAATTTTAGTCATTTTGGGCTATGCCATAAATTACCGATTCTCCAAGTTCAATATTAATTACTCAACCCGGATTCAGATTTTGCTGAATCTGGCCTTCTTTCTGCCCCTGATTTTTGTGATTCTTATCATTCTGGGGGTCATTAGCTCTAACTATGTTGATAATCAGAAGAATACCTATATCAGCAACACGCGAAATATTGCTACCAATTTTCTAGCGTATCTGGATGAGCACCTGTATACGAAAAAGCGTAGTAAAGCATCAATGGAGGAGGAGTTAGGCAAAATAGCCCGAGATGCCAACATTGATATCAATCTGTTTGACACGAAGGGGCAATTGTATACATCGACTCGCCCCCTTATTTATGAGAGCGGTTATTTATCCAAACGGATTAATCCGGAGGCTTACATTCATATTATTGAGGATAAGGAGAACCAAATACTACTCGATGAATCACTGGGTAGTAAGCAATATCGAACGGCCTATGCAGGCATTAAATCATATGATGGTCGCTTGTTGGGCGTTTTGAGCATTCCTTATTTTTATGCGCAGCCAGAACTTGATCGGAAAATTATTGAGGTCATTGCAACCTCACTAAGCATTTTTACCGCTCTATTTTTATTCTTCCTGATCTTATCCTACTTCGCATCGCACATGCTGACAAAGCCGCTTCGGTTGTTGACGCAGAAAATCAGGAAAACGAATCTTGAGCTGCCTAATGATCCGTTGCCCTGGCAATCGGACGACGAAATTGGATTGCTTATTCAAGAGTATAATCGTATGCTTTTGAAGCTGGAAGAAAGCAAGCAGGCACTGGCTCAAACCGAAAAACAATCGGCCTGGCGCGAGATGGCTAAGCAGGTAGCTCACGAAATCAAAAACCCGCTCACGCCTATGAAACTTACGTTGCAACATCTACAACGGACGTTTCCTAATGCGAAGGATTCATCAGCTGGAGCCAATGACCCCGCTCGTCGGATTATTCTGCGGACGTTTGATTCACTGCTGGATCAGATTGATAACCTGAGTGATATTGCTACGTCGTTTTCGGAATTTGCCAAAATGCCCTTGCCGAAGAAGGAGATTTTTGAAGTGGCAGGCGTATTCAACAAAACCGCCGATTTATACGGCGATGATAAACGAATTACTCTTCGACGGGATATTACTTCAGGCCCGGTTATGGTAGTTGGCGATCGCCAGCTCATTGGCCGTATCCTGACCAATTTGCTGATCAATGCGATTCAATCTGTACCGCCGGAGCGAAAAGCTGTTATTGATTTGAAATTGTATACCAATAGTGATGCTGTTCAGATCGAAATTCACGACAATGGAGCGGGCATTCCAGAGGCCATTCAGAGTAAAATTTTTCTCCCTAATTTTAGTACCAAACGGGGCGGTTCGGGGCTAGGCTTAGCCATTGCCAAGCGGGGAGTTGAACATGCAGGAGGCACTATTTGGTTTGAAACCACGGAAGATGTGGGTACCTCATTTTTTGTGTCACTTCCCTTAGCTGGCGTGCCTGGGCCAATGGTTGGCGAATCGGTGAACTACTGAATCGTCAGGTTTAGTGCGAGACTGTCAGGTCTAGTTAGAAATTGTCAAGATTTGTCAGGTTGAATTGCATCAGCTATACCTGACAACTCCTGATCATTTTATGACGATTATTACCCGCTACTCAATCGTAACGTGCTTCCAGTTTTCGCCGGATCGAATACGATTTAGTTGCGTGTGGGTGATACCAAATTGCTTGGCAATCATCTTCAACCTGTTTTTATCGTTAAGCAGCAGCTTTTTAATGATTTTAACTTTACTCTCAGTGAGTTTGTAATTGCGGGTTTGGCGGGGCAACTGCCGGTTTTTGAGACTCGGATTATTCCGATTGTGCTCAATCATTTCATCTTTCGTCACCCAGCGCAGATTCTGATAATAGTTATTCTGCTTATCATGATCAATGTGAATCACAAACGTCTGATCGGCGTTTTCACGTTTTAGAAACTGTTCGGCAACTAGTTTATGGACGTATCGGTTGAAGGTTTTCCCTCCAGAGCGAATATTAAGCGATCGATACCCCTGAATGACGGACCCTTTTATTGGTTTGCCGGGTGTTTTTCCCGAAAAAGTATTGGGGGGTGTTGTGGAGGAAGACTGAAAACTGCGCAACCTGCCATAATTTGAAACCTCATAATGAGGAGGGTTCTCAATTCCTTCAAACACAATTGGTGTCCACTTTTCATTCCAGAAGCTTTGGGTCCCTTTCGCATCCATAACCTACGTTTTTATATTTAGCGTTGGATAAGCTAATTCATGTGATGATTGCTTAACAACTGTGTAGTAAAATAGTTGTCAGTTTTTTAATATATTGATTGTATCGCCTATATAATTGGTAAAGAAGCGCATGGCTATGATAAACTATTGATAATGACCCAATTTTATAGAGAAGTAACGTTAGTCCCAGATTTTTTTACGAAGATTCTGGAAATGCTCAAAACTGCTTAGAGGCCAGATTTGTTAAGAACGCATAGGTATGTACGATTAATGTATATATCTGTAAACTAATGGATACGAACGCAAAGAAAACGTTAGTAGTTGGAGCTACTGAGAAATCGGGGCGCTATGCAAATTTGGCCGCTTACAGTTTGCTTCGGCACGGGCATGAGATAGAACTGCTTGGCTTGACGGAAGGCCAGATTGAAGGAAATACAATTCATATCGGAGAGCCCGCTCTCGAAGATATTGATACAGTCACGATGTATGTTGGCCCACAAAATCAGCCAAAATTATATGACTATATAAAAAGTTTGAAGCCTCGTCGGGTAATATTTAATCCTGGGGCCGAAAACCCAGAATTTGAAAAACAGCTCCAGGCAGAAGGAATTGAGCCCGTAGAAGCCTGTACCTTAGTTATGTTATCGATAGGAACGTATTGATGTGAGATAAGTGATGTATGATGTAGGATATATGATGTAGGCTGGAGAAATACATCATATATCCTACATCATATATCAAACTTTACCATTTGATAAGAGCTGAAGCCCAGGTAAAACCACTACCAAATGCGGCCAGACAAATTAAGTCGCCAGATTTGATGCGTCCTTGTTCAAAGGCTTCTGTCATGGCAATAGGAATCGACGCTGCAGTCGTATTGCCATACTGCTGAATATTATTGAATACTTTTTCTTCGGGTAAATTCATTTGCTGCCGAACGTACTCCGAAATCCGGATATTGGCCTGATGTGGTACTAGTAGAGCCAGATCATCCGCTTTATAGCCATTGACTTCGAGGCTTTCATTAATTACTTCCATAAACCGAACGACAGCATGCTTAAAAACAGCATTGCCATTCATGGTTACGTTGTAATTGCCGTCAGTTAAGGTGGCTTCACTAATCCACCGGCCTTCCCGACTACTGCCTGGGTCACGTACATACAATTCTTCGGCGTAGCGACCATCGGCGTGAAGGTGGGTTGATAACACCCGATGATCAGGGTCGGTAGTTGCCTGCAAAACAGCAGCGCCGGCTCCATCGCCAAAAATAACAGCGACACCCCGACCTGCATTACTTTTATCAAGAAATGTTGACTGGATTTCCGAACCAACTACCAGAATGGTTTTATACATTCCCGTTTTAATGAACTGGTCGGCAATGGATAGCCCATATACAAAGCCTGAGCACTGATTCCGAATATCGATAACCCCGATGCCTTCGAGCCCCAGTTCACGCTGCATCAGAAAAGCAGAACCCGGAAAATAATAGTCCGGCGTGATGGTTGCATAAACGATTAGATCAACATCTTTAGCCGCCAGACCAGCGCGATCGAGCGCCATCCTCGAGGCTGCCGTTGCCATACTGGCGTTGGTATCTTTGCCGGGTGTGAAATAACGTCGTTGTTTGATGCCCGTCCGTTCCTGAATCCAGGCATCCGACGTATCCATATATTGGGTCAGGTCGTTGTTGGTAACAATGTTATCCGGAACGTAAAAACCCAATCCCTTGATACTAGAATAAATTGTATTCATTCGCTGTTGCAAAATAGTTGGCAAAAATAGTATTTTTTGTGGTGCGTATTCTCTCGAATTCACCAATTGTACTATTTGTGCCGGAAAAAGACAATGGATGCCTTTTAAGCTGTGTGCAGCTCAAATGAATATTCTTCCATAATAAGATTGGCCAGTAACTGACGGCAGGCTGAATCGACGGTTGTACGAGCCTGTTCTTCGGTGTCGGCATCTACTTCAAGCCGAATGTGTTTACCAATACGAACGTTGTCGATCGTATCCATTTGGAGATTATGAAGCCCCAACTTAACGGCCTTGCCTTGTGGGTCCAAAATTTCCGAACGGGTCATGATGTTAATTTCAGCGATGTATTTCATTATTTAATGAGTGAAAGGGTGAAAGAACGAAAGAGTGAATTTTGAGTGATAAGGGTTCACTCTTTTGCTCTTTCGCTCTTTCGCTCTTTAGTAAAAAGTGAAAGAACAATGTAAAGTAGAATAATCAGCGGGATGGCCGCATAATGCAAAAATAACAGGAGCAGAACAGAAGCGATTAGAAAACTGTATTTAATCTGGTTTTCTGCCCAGCTAAAGGTCTTGAATTTGAGTGCGAATAAAGGTACTTCAGACACCATCATAAACGAAAAGGCAATCATCATTCCCAATCCTATATCATTTTTCCAGATCGCATCAAATTGAGGTTGATAGCGTTCCATAAGTGGAAAGGCGGCAATCAACATTGTATTGGCTGGAACTGGTAAGCCGATGAACGATTCGGACTGGCGTGTATCGATGTTGAAATTCGCCAACCGTAGAGCAGCCAGAACAGCGATTAAAAAGGCACCGTAGGAAATTATGTCTAATCCCTGAAACCAGGCAAGTTGAAAGACAATCGTAGCGGGTAAGACCCCAAACGTTACGACATCGGCCAGTGAATCCAGCTCTTTCCCAAATGGACCGGATACCTTCACTAATCGGGCTACGAATCCATCACCAAAATCGAGAACAGCCGCTAGCATAATTAACCAGGAAGCCGTTTCCAGATGACCGCGCAGGGTCATGACCAGACCAATGCAGCCACACAGCAAGTTGCCGCAGGTCATCGCATTGGGTAAATGTTTAAGTAGTGATTTCAAGATTGAATGATAAATTATGAATGATAAATGATGATGGAGCCACCCATATAATGATGATAACTAATTCATCATTTATCATTTATAATTCCTTTTACGTATGGATTTGTTCGCTTTTCCTGGCCAATGGTGGTCGGTTCCATGTGGCCCGGATAAACAACATAATCATCAGGTAAGGTAAAGAGCTGTGTTCGGATACTGTTGATCAGGTCGCTATGATTACAATAGGGGAAATCCGTTCGGCCAACACTACCCCGAAACAACACATCCCCTCCAAGTACATAACGGTCTGCGTGGTTTACAAAGGCAACATGGCCTGGCGCATGGCCGGGTACAAAGATTACATCCAGAACCGTATTGCCGAACCGAAACTGATCACCCTCTTTAAGATAAGCATCAATTTCAGAGGGTTCGTACCCACGCAATCCGTATAATGCACAGCGCGTTGGTACGTCATTGTAGATTACCATATCTAACTCATGCAAATATGCTTTAACGCCAAACTTGCGCTTAACGTAAGCAACCCCAAAGACATGGTCGAGGTGGGCATGCGTAAGTAGTAAGTGTTTGATTTTGAGCTTACGGTCGGTGATGAACTTGGCTAATGCTTCTTTTTCAACCTGTTCGTAACAACCGGGATCAATGATCACAGCCTCACCCGTAGCATCGTCGGATACAACGTAGGTATTTTCGTGAAATGGAGAGAATTCGAAGGCTTGGATCATATTAACGTAGCCTGGACGGCCACGTCCGGATAGGATAAAAAGCTTCTTTCCCGGACGTGGCCGTCCAGGCTACTTATTTACAAAAGTAGGAACACGGTTGGTTTTTTTCGTAAATCGGGCACCTGTGATTTCCATTCGCGAATCGTTAGTGTACGGATGAAGGCGTCAGGGGCAGTTAGGTTACAAGCTACACACAAGCGCGTATTGGCCTGACAATTGGCCAGAACATCAGCAAAAAGGGCATCGTTTCGATACGGCGTTTCCATGAAAATCTGAGTTTGTTGCCGGGTTTGTGCTTCTTTTTCCAGATGACGTAGCGACCGGGCGCGATCCTGCCGATCGATAGGTAAATAACCATGAAATACAAACGATTGGCCACTCATGCCAGAACCCATCAGCGCTAGTAAAATAGAGGACGGACCTACGAGTGGTTCAACCTTCCAGCCTAATGCATGGGCCATACCGACCACTACTGCTCCGGGGTCTGCTACACCAGGGCAACCCGCTTCTGACAAAACGCCAGCGTTTCGTTTGCGCTCTGTCAATTCCTGAATCTGGCGTCGGGTATCGGCTGGAGGAGTGTCTTTATCGAGTTCGAAAAAGGTTGTTTCATCGATTACCCGTGTTGTCTTCAGGCCACTTATAAACCGTCGGGCTGTGCGGATATTCTCAACAAAATAAGCGTCCGTTTTTTCAATTATCCCTTGTATAGGAGGAGGCAACACCTGACTGGCAGTATCGTCGGCGAGTAGGGTAGGAATAAGGTAAAGAGTAGGCATTTTTTGTCTGACAAAATTAGGTGTTAATAAATTTCATCAACACATCTACAAACTCAACCGGTTTCTCAGCCTGTACCCAATGGCCTGCTCCCTGAATGGTTTCGATTTGGGCGTTTGGGAAAATGCGCTTTATCGTCGGAATATCTTCATCCAGGATGTAAGGCGATTCGCTACCACGCATAAATAGCGTTGGCTCGTTGACGATCTTAGGATTGGTTAATTCTTCACCAATACCATGTAATTCGCGTTCAATAACAGGGATGTTAATACGCCAATCAAACCCTCCCTGTTCGTTCCGATACAGGTTTTTTAACAAAAACTGCCGCACCGGAATCAAGGGTTCATACTGTTGTAGAACTGCATCGGCTTCATTGCGTCCTTTGATGTTAGCAAGATCAATGGCTTTCAACCCCTGGATGAGTTGAGCGTGGTGAACTGGGTAAAACTTAGGGGCAATGTCGACAACAACGAGTTTTTGAAACGTACCCGGATACAGCATGGCATACTGCATAACCGTTTTTCCGCCCATCGAATGACCTACCAGAATTGGATTATCCAGGTTTTGGTCGATAAGAAATTCACGTAGATCGGCCGCCATACTCTGGTAATCATGATCGTTGCTTCTGGGGGATTGCCCGTGATTTCGCTGATCGAGAGCAAAGACACGGTAGCCGTATGCGGCAATAGTTTTACTGGTAGTCAGCCAATTATCTGATGAGCCAAAAACGCCGTGTAGAATGACTATGGCTGGACCGGTTTCGCCAGTTTGACGGAAGAATAATTTCATAGAGAGGGAGGAGGGGGAGAAAAGGGAGGAGGAGGAGTAAAGGATATATACTGATTCCCTTTAGTTCCTTTACTCCCCTCCTCCCTTTTCTCCTATTAATTTACGTACACAACTTTTTCTCGTTGTTCGACTAACTCGCCGAATGGTTGCAAAGTAAACCGGTTTTCCTGGGCTACGCGTTCAAATTCATCCATACTACCAGGATCAATGGCGATGAGGAGGCCCCCTGATGTTTGTGGATCAGCCAGAATATAGCGCTGTAGTTCGGTTAATTCGCTGATTTTATGCCCATAACTATCCCAGTTACGAACCGTACCCCCCGGAAAACTTTTCTGCGCCAGATAGTCTTCCACCATGTCTAGTTTGGGCACTGCATCGAAATTAATGACTGCACTTAGTCCAGATCCTTCGGCCATTTCGGTCAGGTGACCAAGTAAGCCAAAACCTGTTACGTCAGTCAGCGCCTTCACATACGGCAACTTTCCTAAAACAGCTCCGAATTTATTAAGCTGCGCCATTTGAACGGGTGCTATACTGGCGTGCTCAGCTTTCAGAATTCCCTTCTTCTGGGCAGTTGTCAGAATGCCAACACCAAGTGGTTTGGTCAAATACAATCGACAGCCTGCTGTTGCCGTATTATTTTGCTTAAGATGATCGAGCCGAACCTTACCCGTTACGGCCAATCCGAAAATTGGTTCGGGAGAGTCGATGCTATGGCCCCCTGCGAGTGGGATTCCGGCTTCCAGGCAAATTGCACGAGCGCCTTCGAGCACCTGCCCAGCAACGGCAGGGGGAAGTTTATCTAACGGCCAGCCCAGAATAGCAATGGCCATAATTGGTTCGCCCCCCATAGCATAGACATCGCTAATCGAATTAGCTGAGGCAATTCGTCCAAAATCGAAAGCGTCATCGACGATGGGCATGAAGAAATCGGTTGTGCTGATAATGGCTTCTCCATTGCCGAGGTCGAGAACAGCCGCGTCATCCCGCGAGTCATTTCCAACCAATAGATTATCGTAACGAGGCTGGAAAGCCGTTGCATTTGTGTGCAGAATTTGGTCCAGGATTTTGGGCGAAATCTTGCAGCCACAACCCGCGCCATGACTGTATTGTGTAAGCTTAAAATCAGACTTATCGGTCGGTTGCATAAGAGGACAAAACTAAGAGAGGAGTAATTTGAGATCGCTACCTTAAACAAACATAATTACACATTTACCACCCAAATGGGTATACAATGTCAACAAAACCATCTAAAGAATTTTTCCCCTTAACAATATGGTAATGAACATTATAGAACCTAATCATTTTAAAATAAGATTATTTTTAGAATTTTGTCAATACATTTTAATATGGTGGTACTTTTTTAAGATGCCTTGCTTTTTTGACTTGAAAAAAATAGCATATTTGTCATTAAATTGAGAAAGTATCTGATGGATACAAATCTCATTACCTACTAACAAAACAAACACTTCTATGTCTAAAAAACTACTGCAATTTCGAGTGGCTTTGTTGCTGGTCGGCAGTATGCTATTGGCAGTGCTCAGTGGGAGCGGAGCCATGGCACAGGTAACTACTGCTGTCATTGATGGACAGATAACCGATGACAAAGGCGGAGTTCTGCCTGGTGCTACGGTTGTTGCTATCCACCTGCCATCAGGTAGCCGCTACGGTACAACTACGAACGCATCGGGCCGTTATACGATTCCTGGTGTGCGTGTAGGTGGACCTTTCAAAGTAACTGCCACTTATGTTGGCTTCAAAGATCAGGTGGTAGACGGTGTGTTCACCAACCTGGGTACTTCTGCCGATGTAAGCTTCAAAATGGTTGACAACAGTACTTCTTTAGCCGAAGTTGTTGTTTCGGGTAACCAAAGTGGTATTATCAGCTCTAACCGTACAGGAGCTGCTACAACCTATGGTCGGGAAACGATCAACACGGTGCCAACAATCGGTCGTACAATGACTGATATTACCAAATACAACGCGTATGGTAATGGACAGTCATTTGGTGGTCAGGACCCTCGTTTCAACAACATCACCATTGATGGTGCCGTATTCAACAACGGTTTCGGCTTAGGTTCTTCGGCTATTGCGGGTGGACGTACCGGTACAACCGCTGTGTCGTTGGACGCTTTAGATGAAATTCAGTTGAACGTAGCTCCTTACGACGTTCGTCAGACAGGCTTCTCTGGTGCTGGTATCAACGCCGTTACTCGTTCTGGAACGAATGATTTCTCTGGATCAGTTTATTATCTGTTCCAGAACAGCAGCTTAGCTGGTAAAAAAGCTGACGGTCGTGATTTGGCTCCAGTAACGATCGATAAGAAAACCTCCGGTTTCCGGTTAGGTGGTCCAATCATTAAAAACAAACTGTTCTTCTTCGTTAACGTTGAGCAATTTAAGAGCAGCGTACCCGCTCTTGATTGGGTAGCTGATCGGGGCACTGGAACATCCGGTAACGTATCGCGCGTATTGTATAGTGACTTACAGGATCTGAGCACCTTTATGAAAACGAACTTCAATCGTGATCTGGGAGCTCTTGATAACTTCAACAACCAGGTAAAAAGTACGAAGGGTTTGATTCGTTTGGACTGGAACATCAACGACAACAATAAACTGTCGGTACGTTATTCTCACCACGATTCTAACTCAGATCAGGCAATTAGCAACAGTAACAGTAGCAACACGGCTGGTAATGGTAACCGGACCGGTTATGCTTCGTCTGGTTATGCGGGTAACCTGGCGCTGTCTCCACAGAATACAGGCTATCAAATTGCTGATAACACCCGGTCTATTGCTGCTGAATTGAACTCTACATTTGGTGGTAAGTTTGCTAACAAACTGGTTGCTACCTACAACAAGCAGATTGAAGACCGGACGTATCTGACACCGGTATTCCCAACCATCGATATTCTGAAAGATGGAACGACTTATACCTCTATCGGTTTCGATCCGTTTACGCCTAACAACAAACTGAACTACTCGACGCTGAACATTACCGATAACTTCAGCTATTTCGCCGGTAAGCACACACTTACATTCGGTTTGTCGTACGAGAAATATACGTCTAACAACGTATTCTTCCCAGCTTCAAACGGTGTATATGTGTATAACTCGATTGCTGATTTCAAAGCGGCTGCTCTGGCTTCGATTAGTAACCCAACGGCTACTACATCGCCTGTTACGTTGAACCGATATAACTACCGTTACTCACTGGTACCAGGCGGTGGTGAACCATTGCAGACATTGCACAGAAGTACTTATAGTGCGTATGTGCAGGATGAGTTCCAGATCAACCCAACCTTCAAACTGACGGCTGGTGTTCGGGCTGATATCTTCGCCTATGATAATTCAACTGCCGAAGCCTTTAACAATCCACGGGTAGCTAGCCTGACGTATAAAGACGAAAATGGCAACGATTACAAACTCAACACGGGCGCTTTCCCAAAAGCTCGTCTGCTAGTTTCTCCTCGCGTTGGTTTCAACTGGGATGTTAAGGGAGATAAAATGACCCAAATCCGTGGCGGTAGCGGTCTGTTCGTATCGCGTATTCCTGAAGTGTTAGTGTCTAACCAGTTAGGTAATAATGGTGTAAACACAGGTGTAATTAACCTCCAGAATTCGAATATTCCATTCGCTACCGATCCTAGTAAATTGCCAGCAGGTGTATTGCCAGCCGTTAACACGGATGTTATGAGCTTAACGGGATATGCCGTTAATGCTACTGACCCGAACTTGAAATATCCAGTGGTTTGGAAAACAAACATTGCCGTTGACCAGCGCTTACCTTGGGGCTTAATCGGAACATTGGAGTTTATCTATAACAAGACGGTCCAAAGCCTTCGCTATATCGATGCTAACTTGAAAGCGCCAACGAGCCAACTGAGCGGTCCTGATACCCGTGGTCGTTATCCTGCCTTGGGCGTGACGGGTACAGCTGCAATCAACACAGCTCGTTACATCAACTACCCTTATAACACCAACGCGTTCGTGTTGAAAAACACCAACGAAGGTAGTTCGTACACGTTCACCGCTAAACTCGAGAAACCAACAAGCCGAGGTTTCGGTGGTATGTTGGCTTATACCTATGGTCTGTCACGTGATTTAATGTCGGTTGGTAGCACCGTAGTTGGTAATACCCCAACTGTTGGTGGCCAGAATTATTTAACGTTGTCGTATGGAGATAATGACCTGCGTCACCGGATCATCGGTTATATTAATTATCGCCTTAACTATGGTGGTAAATTCGGTGGTTCTACAACGTTTACGCTCGGTGGCTCGTCGACGAGTGGTTACAAAGGATCGTACATCTATGGTAGTGACCTGAATGGTGACGGTCAGACAAACGACCTGATCTACGTTCCAAAAACAGCGTCTGAATTGACATTCGCAGCGCTTACAGTAGGTACAG
Source organism: Spirosoma litoris (assembly GCF_054776755.1). NCBI lineage: Bacteria > Pseudomonadati > Bacteroidota > Cytophagia > Cytophagales > Cytophagaceae > Spirosoma > Spirosoma litoris. Next base: position 25,419 of record NZ_BAAHBI010000020.1, read on the forward strand.
GTGCAAACACTGTTACGTACTCTCCTGAGCAACAACAGGCTGCTTTCGATTCTTATATCAACAATAACGATTACCTGAAAACACGTCGTGGTCAATATGCTGAGCGTAACGGTGCTTATGCACCTTGGTTGACCCGTTTCGACTTCACCGTAATTCAGGAGTTCTTCATTAAAGTTGGTGCTAAAGATACCAAACACAGCATCCAGTTCCGTGCTGATATCCTGAACGTTGGTAACCTACTGAACAACAAATGGGGTGTAGGTTGGGTGTCAACAACAGCTAACCCATTGGCCATTGCTAGCGTTAGCGCAGCCGGTGTACCAACTTACCGTCTGGCTACGCAGAATTTGAATGGTCAGACAATTCTGCTGAAAGATTCGTGGGTGAAAAGCATCACGATCGACAACGTTTGGCAGGCTCAGCTTGGTGTTCGTTACTCGTTCTAATTTCTTCGCAGTAGCATGATAAAATCCCCCGCACAGGAATTGTGACGGGGGATTTTTATTTCTAATAAACCAGAGTTATGAAAACAACTATTTTTCTCTTACTAATTCTCCTCACAACAAAACAGGGAATAGCCCAAGTGCTCAATCGGTTTCATGATACTAAAACCGTCGATGCCTTTTTTAAGTATTCTCCAGCTCGAAAACACCCGCTCATTTTAGCCCATCGAGGAGGCCCTGGTTCGTCGGATACTGAAAATTCGATCACCACATTCGATAAAACGGCAAAAGTGCTTCCTGATGCTATTATTGAGATGGATGTGCGGATGACGCGCGACAGTGGCTTTGTGTTATTGCATGATGCTACGCTAGATCGGGAGTCGGATGCCAAAGGGCCGGTGTCTGAAAAGACATTGACGGAGCTAAGTAAAATTAAACTCAAAACGCTGGCAGGAGAGTTGACTAATCAGTCGATGCCAACGTTTACGGATATACTGAACTGGAACAAAAACCGCTATATGCTTGCTCTGGATGTGAAGCCGGGCACAGACCCTTTGCGTGTTCTGAAAGAAGTAGAGAAGCATAAGGCCGTTCATTCAGTTTTTGTTATTTGTTACTCATTCGCAGAAGCGCAACGAGTTCGGGAAAAATACCCAACTCTGTGGCTGGCGGTTGGGGTAAATAGTATGGCCGATCTGGATAAACTAGAAAATCATCCATTGGCTTCGGGCCACTTAATTGCACTTACCCCACAAAAGCTTCAGCCCATAACGTACTACGAGCGTTTGCATAAACTTGGTATTCTGGCCTCCGTTGGCACTTATGGGCCTGGGCAGTTAGACGAAAAGCCAATGGTAGAAGCAGGCGCTGGCTATCGGGATGTAGTCAAGCAAGGAGGAGATATACTGACCACTGACCGGCCACAGGAAGTAGCTGGGCTATTTTAATCTCTTTACTGCTATATGCCATTCATTCGACTGCTGCTTCTGGGAATAATACTGTTGTCGGCGATTGCTGCACAAGCGCAACAAGTGGGCAAACCATTGCCTGTTTGGCAGATGGGGCAACTGGATATTCACCAGATCAATACGGGGCAAGGGAACTCCACGCTTATTGTCTTTCCGGATGGCACTAGTTTATTGGTAGATGCAGGAGCTATTAATCCGATCAACTGGCGGACAGGCAAGCCACGAAACATACCTGTAAAGCCTACAAATGAGCGACAGGCTGGCGAATGGATTGCCCGCTATGCTCGTGCTATGTTACGCTTTAACGCTCAACCTGCCATCGATTACGCCATCATTACGCATTTTCATGATGATCATATGGGTTCCCCGCTAAACGTGACAAAGCGGGGAGCGGGCGGCTATGTATTGACAGGTATTACCGAGGTTGCTGAGCACATTCCCATCCGAAAATTACTAGACCGGGGATGGCCCAGTTACAACTACCCAACTCCGTTTACCAGCGATTCGATGGTTGTTAATTATCGTCGGTTTCTGGATTGGCAAATCCAGCATAAAGGCTTAAAAGTTGAGCGATTTCAGGCAGGTCGAAACGACCAGATTACCTTCGTTGAGCAGCCTAAGTTGAGTAAAAAATATCCGGTAGAAATTCGGAATGTGGCTGTTAATGGAGAAATCTGGACGGGTGTCAAGAATGAGACCTGGTCTGATTTTCCGAGTTTGGGCACCTTGCAACCGAAAGATTACCCCAACGAAAATATGTGCAGCATTGCCTATCAAATTCGTTATGGAGACTTTGACTATTTTTCGGGGGGAGATATTCAGGGCGTGCTTCAGTTTGGGTCACCTGCCTGGCACGATGTGGAAACGCCTATTGCCAATGTCGCCGGACCTGTGGATGTTCAATTGATTGATCATCATGGGTATCCTGATTCTGAAAATGGAACGCTACTAGCTAGTTTGCGACCACGCGTATTGATTCTTCCAGCCTGGGCTTCTTCACACCCAGGACGTGACGTGCTTGAGCGTATGCTATCGAAACAGAGTTACGCTGGCGAACGTGATGTATTCGCGACTAACTTACTGGAAGAAGCCAAAATCGCCATTGGCGAGTTACGACAACAACTAAAAAGTGAGTCTGGCCACATTGTAATTCGGGTTGATCCCAGTGGTAAATCGTACCGAATCGTTGTCCTGGATGACACCAATGAGTCGTTTATCGTGAAAGCCATTCATGGTCCTTATCGCTCTCAGTAAACGATAAAATTGTTTCTTGGTATTTAACGTGAATAATGGGTTGGTATAATATATAAATCACTGACAATCAGAATGCTAAAAGGTGGTTTTGTCATCCCGACGCAGGAGGGATCTTCGCTAACAGCAGCACATTCTAGCTACCGTAGATCCCTCCTGCGTCGGGATGACAAAAAACGTTGATAATCAAAGAATTAAATGGAAGCTGAGCCATTATTCACGTTATTTATCAATCAGGTCTTTGCAAATCATGAATTTAATTCCCGATTTACAAAGACCTGATTGATATGCTATTAGCTAAATGAATAGCATATTTGTTGGGTAAATACCCAAATGAAGCGAATCACACAGAAGTGTCAAGGTAAAATCGTCTTAGAGCCGTTCAACCGCTTCTGCTTCAACATATCGGTTCCGGCCTGATACCCTTGAACAATCATCTTTCCAATATCTTCCGAGGTGAATTTCATGAGATTCAAAGATAGAGGTTCGGTTGGTCGGATAATGGTTAGGTTGAGGTTACGATCATGGAGTTTTTCACGTTCGGCAAAGCGTTCGGCCCACGCAATATCATTATTGACCAATTGATTAACCGTGATATCTTTCACCCGGTCCATCAAGTTCAACAGGTTTCGGTAGTTGAATTTCTCGTTGTAAATCTTCTTGGCATGGCAAGCTATGCAGGCTATGTCGTTGGCGCCATCTTCAATAGCGACCCGCAACGGGGCTACTTCTCGCAGGCCACCATCTAAGAACGCCCGCCGATGGTCGCCCCCGATTTGTACGGCAGGCATTAAGAACGGTAGCGAACTGCTCGCATACACATAGTCCAGAAAATGAGGGTCGTGAGCGTCGGCATAATACATATCGCCCTCGATAATGTCGACCGCACCAACTTTCAGCGTAACAGGACCCGTTTTGATGGCTTCAACATCAACAAGACTTCGGATAAGGTTTTGAATCGGCGAATTATCTAACAAACCATCGAATCGACTCATTAGCGTATTATAGCCCATGCGGAACCGAGATCGTATAACAGCCACATCGCTAGGCTTCGTGATATTCCGAATCCAGAATTCAATTAAATATTTGCCTACTTTTGTCCAGTCAACCTGGCCTGTTTCGGCTTGCTGACGGGCTGCTTCATTCGCAATAAACGTAGCATTGAGGCTCCCAACCGAAATTCCATATAGTTTATTAGGTACAAAACCTGACTCAAAAAGCGCCATAACGGCTCCAACCTGAAACGCCCCTTTTAGCGATCCTCCTCCTAATACGAGTGCGTGAGTGGTTGAATTGGTTCTGGGCTGAGTAGCGGCTACCTTCGGAACAGTTGGAGTAGGGTTGTTAATCATGCAAAACGATAGTAAATGGCATACCTGACTTGCCGTGCCGGTAAGTTGAGTGTTTTCAAGTAATAAACAAAACGAATTGATGCTCGGATAGTTATGAAAAGGTGCTTAGGTTTTCTCAACGGCTTTTTCGGCGTCTGCGCTTTCCTTACTATAATTGTTAACGAATAGTTAATAGTCGTTAGTCAATAGTTGTCGGTAACAGGTAATAACTGACAACTATTAACTAACGACTAACGACTGAATACCCCATATAATGTCTCTTACCGTCGCTGATATACAGGCCCCGATTGCTGTCGAAATGGAATTATTCGAACAGAAGTTCAGGGGATTGATGAAGAGTGACGTCATGCTGCTCGACCAGATTACGAAGTACATTGTGAAGCGGAAAGGCAAGCAACTTCGCCCGATGTTTGTGTTTCTGATGGCCGGTGTTTGCGGACAGATTAACGAATCAACCTACCGGGGTGCCTCACTCATTGAATTGTGCCATACGGCCTCGCTCGTTCACGACGACGTAGTCGATGAATCGAATTATCGACGCGGCTTTTTTTCCATCAATGCGCTTTGGAAAAATAAAGTAGCTGTACTGGTTGGCGATTATCTGTTGACGCGTGGTTTGTTTTTGGCCGTTGATAATAATGAGCACGATTTGCTTCGTATCGTTACAATGGCCGTTCGCGAACTCAGCGAAGGTGAGCTGCTTCAGATTGAAAAAGCGCGTCGTTTAGATATTACCGAAGCCGTTTACTACGAGATTATTCGTCAGAAAACGGCTTCGCTCATTGCCGCCTGTTGTGCCGTAGGGGCACAGTCGGTGGGTGTCGATAAAGACATGGTGGAAAAGGCTCGCGTTTTCGGTGAGAAAGTCGGGATTGCTTTCCAGATTAAAGATGATTTATTTGACTACGGTACTGCCGAAGTTGGAAAGCCATTGGGCATCGACATCAAAGAGAAAAAGATGACCTTGCCGCTTATTTATGCGTTAAATAAAGCTGGTTTTCTGGAAAAGCGTCGAATTATCAATATTATCAAGAACGAAAGCGAGAAACCAAAAAAGGTGGATGAAGTGATCACCTTCGTTAAGAATTCCGGCGGGATTGAATACGCAACGCAGGCCATGAACCAATACGTGGCTGAAGCAAAAGCACTATTGGACGCCTTCCCCGATTCAAACTACCGCCAGTCGTTGTACCAACTCGTACAGTACACCATAGACCGAAGTAAATAGTATGCTTAGTAATAGGAGCGAGGAGTGAGAAGCGAGGAGTTGCTGACTCAACACAAATACTAGCGTCAGCAACTCCTCGCTTCTCACTCCTCGCTCCTATTACTTTTTTTCGTTTTCTCCCCAAATAATCGGTGAAAATCGGGGCTCTCGGTTTTCATCCATTTATCCCAAAACGTGAAATAGAGGCCGTAGTTGAACCGGAATTGTGTATGGTGTAAGCTGTGGTGAGTTGCTCCGATAAGCCAGCGCCCAAACCAATGATTATCGAAATTACGGGGATAAATTTCTGTATTCAGGTGATTGACCGCGCTCGATAAGGTCATAATCATGAGGATAAGCCCAACCGCAGAAATATGAAGCGGTATAATAAATGTTAGCGCAGGAATGATAATGGCCTGTAACGTACTCTCAATAGGATGAAACGAGAAGGCAGTCCAGGGCGAAGTCGTAATACTGTCGTGGTGAGTTTTGTGAACCCATTTATAAACGCTAGGTCGGTGCATCCAGCGGTGTAGCCAGTAATAATAGGTTTCATGGATGAACAGAACCAATAGAATACTGACTGGATACCACAGGAGCGGATAGTCGTGGAGGTGCGTGTAAACGGCGGTATGACCCGCTTGGTAAGCCAGAATCATCCCCATAGCAATAGCCGTGAAGATAATCGATGTCAGTGCCGACCAGCCAATCTCACGCCAATCCTGATCTGGTTTTCGAGGGCGAGTTTGTACAGTCCTTTGCGTAAACTGCTCTTTCCACGACACCTTGAACAGCCACCAGAATGTTAGCGAAAACAGAACGTACCGCCCGAAAATAGCTACGAAAAATAGCAGAGCTGTTAACCAGAATGTAGCGGATCCGGAAATCTGAATCATGTCAAACAATAGGATAACTATTAACAGAATCAAAACCAGAATGTTGGAAAAAAAGTCTCCTGAGTATATACACTTGGCAACTCTTTCTGGATTTTTTCGAATCAGAGCTTATAAAGGCTTCATTTTCTCTTTAAATCGCCCAACAATTTGTTTTGTACATTTGCCCAAAAGTTACCCAACCCCAACAAACGACCTTATGCGTCTTATTTCTTCCATTTTGTTATCGTCTTTACTTACGGTAACAGCGTTAGCGCAACCTAAAAAAGCGCCGATAATTGCCCGGTCGCCATTAGATAAGCCTAAACTCGTTGTCGGAATAGTAGTCGATCAAATGCGTTATGATTACCTCTACCGATACTATTCTAAATTTGGCACGGGCGGTTTTCGACGATTGATGGATCAGGGATTTAATGCCCGAAATAACCATTATCATTATGCCGCTACGTATACGGGGCCTGGTCACGCTGCCATTTATACGGGATCTGCTCCAGCACTCAATGGCATTGTTGGTAATGATTTCTATGAGCGAAATATTGGTCGTTTGTTATACTGTGCCGAAGATACGACCGTAACTACAGTAGGTAATACAGGGACAGCAGGTAAAATGTCGCCCCGTAACCTACTTGTTACAACAATTGGTGATCAACTTAAGCTGGCGACTGATGGTCGAGCTAAAGTAATTGGTATTGCTCTGAAAGATCGGGGAGCTATTTTGCCTGCCGGACATGCCGCCAACGCTGCCTATTGGTTTGATTCGAAAGATGGTAATTTCATAAGCAGTACATTTTATCAGCAGGAGTTACCGCAATGGGTACAGGCATTTAATGCACAAAAGCTGCCCGAAAAATTTATTAGCCAAAAGTGGGAAACAACACTTCCCATGAACCAATACACAGAAAGCTCTGCCGATGATAAGCCTTATGAAGCAACAATGCCAGGCGAAGCAAAAGCGGTTTTCCCTCATGAATTTGTTGTTCAGACGGGTAGTAGCAAATATGAAGTATTACGGACTAGTCCCTATGGCGATCAGATTACGAAAGAATTTGCGTTGGCTGCCATAAAGGGTGAACAACTGGGCAAGCATGATGTAACGGATATGCTTTGCCTCAGCTTTTCATCGCCCGATTATATTGGCCATGCTTTTGGAACACACGCCGTAGAGACAGAAGATAACTACATTCGACTTGATCGTCAACTAGCTGATATTTTTGCTCAGTTAGATGCTACCGTAGGACCAGGCCAATGGGTAACGTTCCTATCGGCCGATCATGGCGTGGTTGATGCTCCCGGTTTTCTACAGGAGTACCGCATTCCAGCTGGTGTAAAGAGTTATGGAGAAATTGGCGAAACCGTAAAGGCCACGCTCGAAAAAGCCTATGGACCAGGGCAATGGATGCTGTCCTACATTAACCAGCAAATTTATCTGAATCATGCATTGTTAACCGAGAAGAAGATTGCCATGCAGGATGTATACGAATTGCTACGAGCGACTTTGCTTAAACAAAAAGCGGTTGTCAACGTGGTGAATTTACACAACTTGGGAGCAGAGGCTCTGCCATTATTGCAGGAAAATCTGTTTCGGAATGTGTACCATCCAAATCGGAGCGGTGATTTCTATGTAATGCAGCCTCCAGGGTGGATTGAAGGCCGTAACAAGGGTACAACACATGGCACTACTTACGCTTATGATACCCATGTACCCTTCCTGATTTACGGTTGGGGCGTAAAACCAGGCCAAACGCTGCGTCGAACCCATATTCATGATATTGCCCCAACTATTACAGCTCTTCTCGGTCTCCTCGAGCCAAATGGCTGCATTGGTAACCCAGTAGAGGAAGCGATTAAATAATATATGATGTATGATATATGATGTATGATGTATGATGTATCTTTCTATCATACATCATACATCATACATCATACATCATATATCAAAACTCACTTCTTTAAAGTTAAAATATCGTACTTGTCCGGCGGTTGATATGGCCAGACGACCGGTGGTATCTATACCAATGATAGTTCCTCGGAACGAGTAGCCATCAGCTTCGAATGTATGTTCCTCCTGATAGCGATAGAGTATCTGTAGGTAATTGATTTTTAACGTATCCCGTTGCCCCGTACGCAATTGTAAGTAGCGCTGTTCGAGCGTTTCGCATAACCGGCTAAGTAATCCAGGAAGATCATACGAATTTGGCAGTGGAGCCTGTAATTGTAACGACGTAGCGGTTGAATAACCAAACTCTGTTTGATTCACATTTAGCCCCATTCCTACAATTGACCATTCGATGTTATAGCCGTGCAGAATATTTTCAATCAGAATTCCGCCCAATTTCTGATCACCAACGTAAATATCATTAGGCCATTTAATTCGTAGCGAATCGCCAATAAGCGGTTGGAGAGCATCGTAAATACCTAGCGAAATAGCGATGTTGAGCCAGAATTGTTCAGTGGCCGCTAAGAAAGATGGCTTAAGAATCAACGAAACGGTTAGATTCTGCCCAGATTTTGCTTCCCATTGATTACCACGTTGTCCGCGTCCAGCAGTCTGGTTGTCGGTTATGACAAGCATGCCCTCGCTGGGGTCCGTTTGGGCAATCAAAGCAGCCGCTTCGTCGTTAGTAGACTGACAGCTTGGCAGATATTGGATTATTTGTCCAAGAAAAAGCGTTTTGGGATAGATTTTGTACAAAATATTGTATAGTTTAGTAGTAGAGCTAATGAATGGTGCTTCGGACAACACGTCTTTTAGATAAAGTACCCGCTGGTTAGCGTGACAATGTTAAACTGAAAGCATGAGAATTAACAACAATAAAGAGTTTACCGCTGAGCAAATACGTGATTTTGTTGTTCGCGGAATGCAGGAAAAAAAAGGGCATGACATTGTAGTGATGGACTTGCGCAACGTTAAAAACGCCATCTGCGATTATTTTGTCATTTGTTCGGGTAATTCCGACACGCAGATTGACGCCATCTCAACGTCTATTGAAGAAGAAGTTTATAAAGCCAGTAAACAAGATCCCTGGCATAAAGAAGGTAAATTGAATCGGGAGTGGATTTTGCTGGATTACGTGGACGTTGTTGCCCACGTGTTCAAAAAAGAACGCCGGTCATTCTACGATCTTGAACAACTGTGGGGAGATGCTGAAATTCATTTGATTGAAGATAATGAACTAACAGTGGCTTCCTAACTTAAGATTAGTTAAATATGGGTTAATTTGGGCCGCTTATAGGCCTGATTAACCGTCTGTCCTAACCGTTTCGAGAAAGAAACATTCAATTGAAAAACGGTGTTACTTGTTGAAAATCTGTTTGCATAACCTGAAGAAATGGCAGAAAATAATAATAGAAATCCGTTAGTACCTCGTGGAGGGCCTCGTAAGCCTAACTTTCAGGGTTGGATTGTTGCATTGCTGATTGCCGCCATTCTCGGCATTACGTTCTTTAATAAAAGTTCGGCCACTCGCGAGACATCGCAAAAGCGGTTCGAGGCTATGGTTAAAGATCATGAAGTAGCCGAAGTAGTGGTCGTAAATGATAAGATTGCGGAAGTTACCCTTACGCAACAAGCTGCACAAAGCCCGAAATACCGGTCTATGTTTACCGAAAAACCTTATTTCGGTAGTGGACATGGCCCCCATTTTCAATTTCAGATAGCTTCTGGTGAAACCTTCAAGAAGGACCTTGATGCCATGCAGCAAGGCGTTCCTGCTAACGAAAAGGTTGATTATAAATTCGAACAACGTAGCGACTTTGGTAGTATTATCAGCACATGGGGATTCCTGATCGTGATGATACTAGCTATGTATTTTTTGTTGGGTCGAATGTCTGGCGCAGGTGGCCCTGGCGGACAGATCTTCAATATAGGCAAGTCGAAAGCCGCTTTGTTTGATGCTGATAATAAGGTAAAAATCACCTTTAACGACGTAGCTGGTCTGGATGAAGCCAAGGAAGAAATCAAGGAAATTGTTGATTACCTGAAGAATCCAACCAAGTTTACCAAACTTGGGGCTAAAATTCCGAAAGGTGCTTTATTGATTGGCCCTCCAGGTACAGGTAAAACGCTCCTGGCGAAAGCTGTTGCTGGTGAAGCTGGCGTTCCTTTCTTCTCGCTGTCAGGTTCTGACTTTGTTGAGATGTTTGTTGGGGTAGGTGCTGCTCGGGTGCGTGACCTCTTCAAACAAGCGAAAGAGAAAGCACCTTGTATCATCTTTATTGATGAGATCGATGCAGTAGGCCGTTCACGGGGTCGGGGTTCAATGCCCGGCGCTAATGATGAGCGTGAAAATACGCTGAACTCATTACTGGTCGAAATGGATGGCTTTGCTACGGATTCGGGTATTATTATCCTGGCCGCAACAAACCGCCCCGATGTACTGGACTCTGCTTTATCACGTCCAGGTCGTTTCGATCGTCAGATCAGCATTGATAAGCCAGACATTATTGGTCGGGAAGCTATTTTCCGGGTGCATTTGAAGCCAATCAAATTGTCGCCGGATGTTGATCCGAGAGAACTGGCTGCTCAAACACCTGGTTTCGCTGGTGCTGAAATCGCTAACGTATGTAATGAAGCTGCCCTGATTGCCGCTCGTAGCGATAAAGAAGCTGTTGATATGAAAGACTTCCAGGATGCGATGGATCGTGTGATTGGTGGTCTGGAAAAGAAAAACAAGATTATCTCACCAGAAGAAAAAGAAATTGTTGCCTACCACGAAGCTGGTCACGCTGTAGCAGGCTGGTTCCTCGAACATGCTGATCCGCTCGTAAAAGTCACGATTGTACCACGTGGAGTAGCTGCCCTTGGTTATGCGCAGTATTTGCCTCGTGAGCAATATCTATATCGCACGGAGCAGCTCATGGACGAAATGTGCATGGCATTGGGCGGTCGGGCTGCTGAAGATTTGATTTTCGGCAAAGTATCGACGGGCGCTCTGAGCGATCTGGAACGAATCACTAAACTGGCCTACAGTATGGTGACGATGTATGGCATGAATGATAAGATCGGGAATGTATCCTTCTACGATTCGAAACAATCGGACTATGCATTCAATAAGCCATATTCAGAAGAAACGGCCAAGCACATTGATGAGGAAGTTCGTAAGATTGTTGACATCGCTTACAATCGCACGAAGGATCTGCTGACTGATCACCGTGAGGCTTTAGAAATCATTGCTAAGGAATTACTTTCGAAAGAAATTCTGTATCAGAATGATTTGGTACGTCTAATCGGGAAACGCCCATTCGAACGTGAAACCGTTTATCAGGCTTACAAGAACAAAGGTGTAGCTGAGGAAGTTAAAGAAGAAATCGGTAAGGAAGCCAAGCCTGCTGAAACAGAGCCTGAGTCGCTGCCGATATAAGTTTCATAATGTAACAAAAAAGGGTTTCCTAAACAGGAAACCCTTTTTTGTTACATTACTTTTTACCTAACTCAATGGCCTGCATATCTAAAATTCGCCCCAAATCGAGCGAGAATCGTACGGCAGTTCGCATAATATGAAAACCTGTTTTGCCAGCCGCTCCTGGATTAATAAACAGCATATTCTTCATCATTGGATCGCGCGTGACTTTAAGAATATGCGAATGTCCACAAATAAAAATATCGGGCGTATTAGCCTGTAATTGTGGCCGAACTGCAGGATTATAGTTGGGTGGTGAGCCACCAATATGCGTCATCCAGATGCTTAAGCCTTCAAGCTCGAAGCGTTGATTAACCGGTAAATCGATGCTTTCGCGATCAATATTTCCCGATATAATTCGTAAGGGTTTGAATGCTCGTAACTGCTCCATGACAACGAGATTCCCTACATCGCCTGCATGCCATATTTCGTCACAAGTGTCGAAGTGTTTGAAAATTTGCGGGTCCAGATAGCTGTGTGTATCGGATAAAAGACCTATACGTGTCATAATCGTAGCCTGGACGGCCACGTCCGGGTTAAGTCTACCAGGTATTTTACCCAGACGTGGCCGTCCAGGCTACGGTCATGATGCTAAAATTTGCTCTTTCATTTCGCTTCGGATGCGCTTTTTGTCAATTTTACCGACGCTTGTTTTCGGTATTTCCGATACAAATAAAATATGGTCCGGAACATACCATTTGTGAAGTTCACCACAGTCAACCTGAGCTTGTAATTTAGATTTTATCCCTTCGGCAGTGAGGTTATAACCTGGTTTCTGTACAATGAGTGCATGGGGCCGTTCACCCCAACGAGCATCTGGAAGGCCAACTACCGCCGATTCGGCTACACCTTCTACCTGCGAGAGTATGTTTTCCATATCCAGTGAAGATACCCATTCACCTCCAGTTTTAATAACATCTTTAGTTCGGTCGGCAATCATAACCCAGTAATCGGGGGTGATACTGGCAACATCGCCGGTATGGAGCCAACCGCCTTTCCAGAGTTCGGCTCCACGTTCTGGGTCGTTATAGTAGCCTTGCGTGAGCCAGGGGCCGCGTGCCACAATTTCGCCGAGTGAATGTCCATCGTGTGGAACAAAATTGCCCTCATCGTCCATTAATCGCATTTCGATGAAAGGCGAAATGCGGCCTGCTCGTGTGCTTAACTCAATCTGCTCTTCTTTAGGTAGCTCTTTTTCCTGTTCATTCAAATACACAACGGCCATAACGGGGGCTGTTTCTGACATCCCATAACCAGCCATAACCCTAATGCCTAAGTCAGTAGCAGCCTGGGCCAACCCTTTTGTGAGTGCTGAACCACCAATTAACACTTTCCATCGACTCAGGTTTTCCCGGAACTTCTGAACTGCGGGACTACTTACTAGCATGTTTAGAATAGTGGGTACGCAGTGCGACAATGTAACCCCTTCTTTAATAAGAAGTTTAAGTAGTAATTCAGGTTCGTAACGACCGGGATAAACCTGTTTTGCTGACATCATGGTTGCCAGGAACGGAAATCCCCACGCGTGTACGTGGAACATAGGCGTGATAGGCATGTATACATCCGTAGTTCCCTTGAACGGCATCGCTTCATACCCAATAATGTAGGCCAGCAGTCCCATGGTGTGCATAAATAGCTGACGATGGGAAAAATAAACTCCTTTTGGATTCCCTGTTGTACCTGTGGTATAGAAGGTTGTTGCCCAGGTATTTTCGTCGAAATCAGGGAAGTCGTAATCTGATGGTGCCCCTTTTAGTAAGGCTTCGTATTCACCGGAAAAATAGCTGGGTATGTCACTTAAGCCGATCTGAGAACCATACACTTTGTCGCTTAGTATAACGAACCTCTCCACCGTTGTAAGTTGATCCTTTATGGCAGCCAAAATCGGTAGGAAATCTTCATGAATTAGGACGATCTTATCTTCGGCATGATTCATTGTATAAAGAATCTGGGCAGGCGATAGACGGACATTTACGGTGTGTAGAATAGCCCCAACACTTGTAACACCAAAGAAGCATTCGAGATACCGATGACTATCCCAGTCAAGTACGGCCACAGTATCACCAGCTTTAACGTCTAACTCAGCCAATACATTAGCTAGTTGACGAACGCGCTGGTTGAACTCAACATAGTTCATGCGAAACAAATCCCGATATACAATCTCCCGCTGCGGTTCGTATTTGAGCGATTGTGCCAGTAGTGATTTTATGAGTAGGGGGGGCTCACTGGCCTCGGCTGTCCGTGGAATCAGTTTTGTCGGAATCATTCTTAATGGGGTTTAGTGCCTACAATCGTCATTCACACCACAATAGTAAAACGTCAGGAATCTAAAGTAGAGTTGAATAATGTAAAGAAAAAATAGGAATCAAAAAAAAGCCCGGCTACTGACAAATCAGAGCCGGGCGGAAACATATAGGTATGGGTAATTCGGTACAATTAAAGGAGTAGGCCGGCTAGCGTAGCCGACATATAACTGGCCAGCGTGCCACAAATTAAGGCTTTGAAGCCTAGTTTGGCAAGGTCACTACGGCGCTTAGGAGCTAATTCACCAATACCACCAACCTGAATCGCGATAGAACTAAAGTTGGCAAATCCACATAAAGCAAAGCTCACAATGGCAATTGTTTTTGGGTCAAGCGAAGGCTTAAGTTTTATCAGTTCCAGGTACGCTACAAATTCATTGACGACCATTTTTGTCCCCATCAGTGACCCTGCGGCCTGAATATCCTTCGCTGGAACGCCCATTGCCCAGGCAAAAACAGAGAAGAATTTACCTAACAGAAAGTTCAGACTTAAGTAATCAATGCCCAAAATATAGAACCCGAAGCGGAAGAATAGGCTGTCGATTAGGGCAATTAATGCGATAAAGCCAATCAACATGGCAACAACGTTGAAACCAACTTTCAAGCCTTCACTAGCACCGGCAGCAATGGCATCGAGCAGATTCGCGTATATTTTCTTGATTTCAACCTTCACCGTTCCACGAGTTTCTGAAATCTGCGTTTCGGGCATGACAATCTTGCTGATGACCAATGCGCCAGGAGCGGCCATAATACTGGCGGCTAACAGATAGGGAGCTGGTACACCCAGCGAAATATAAACCGCTAACACACCACCGGCTATGCAAGCAAACGAACCCGTCATGCTGGCAAGCAGTTCGGAGTTTGTCATACCATTCAGGTAGGGCTTAATCATGATTTGCGCTTCAACCTGACCAACAAATGTACTAGCTACGTTAGAGAGTGCTTCGGCACCACTTACCCCCATGAGCCATTTCATAGCACGAGCCATAACCGCTACAATGCGTTGCATAATGCCCAAATGGTAGAAAATATTGACGAGAACCGCTACGAAAATAATTGTTGGAATAATCTTGAAGAAGAAAATGAAGTCATTACCAGGGCCAAATACTTTAACTAATACATCCGTTTTGACGAGTGAGGAAAAAACGAATTCAGCACCAATACTAGCTTTTTGCAGAAGCCGGTCAACATAATAGCCAAGCTTTTGAAAAAGGAGTTGACCGATGTCGGTTTTTAAAACAAACAAGGCCAATCCAAATTGAAGGGCTAATCCTACACCAACAGTACGATAATTAATAGCTTTTCGGTTATCAGAGAGGGCATAGGCGATGCCCAAAATTAAGACGATGCCAATCAGGCCGGTAAAACGATCCATTCAGTGATGATGAAATTACAGTTAGGTGGGCTAAGATACAAAAAGTAGAACACTAACGAATCCACTCGAAGCGTAACAAAATGAAAACTGGCTGATTTGACGAATAATATTCGTCAAATCAGCCAGTTTTCATTAGCCATCTTCTGCTTAGATGAGCGCCGTCAGATCAAGTACAAAACCAGGCAAAACATCTTCGCCCGACAATTGACTGAGGCCAATAACTTCCTGTGATTTCTGGCCTGGTCGATAAACGTATGTCGTTTGATTGGTGAGGTCAATTAGCCAGCCAAGTCGACATCCATTTGCCATCCAGTCGTCCATTTTCTCAAAACAGTCCTTCCGTGGATTTGTCAGCAGAACTTAGCAAAGACCTAAATATCCGCGATGGCGCGTTCAGCACCTTCCTGATATTCTTCCTCGATTTTGGCTACTTCAGTTGACTTAACTTCTGGGTCGAACAACCGCGCTTCCAGGGCTTCTTTTTCCGTGACATCGAAGAACCGCTGATGGATGTTGAAGGACTCACCACCTTCAGGTACCTCGCATTTCTGAAAATCGCCGTCTTCTTTTAGTTCGTAAGCATTTATGTTGTCGAGCAGGTTGTATTTCAGAATCAGAATAGCCTGTTGCTTAACGCGGGTATCTGCTAAGTAAAACAACGACTCAATTCGTCGGTCAAAACTACGGACCATTACATCGGCACTGCCACTATATACTTTAGGATCGCCGTTGTTATGGAAATAATAAATACGTGTATGTTCTAGAAAGTCGCCGACAATTGACCGTACAGTAATGTGCTCGCTCAAACCTTCCCGGTGCGGACGCAGGCAGCAAATGCTGCGAACAATTAAACGAATGGGCACGCCAGCCTGTGAGGCTTTGTACAGTTCGTCAATGACCAGCTTATCTTCCAGCGAATTAACCTTAATACAAATTCCACTTGGTAAGCCACGTTTAGCATTTTCTGCTTCTAATCGAATTAACCGGACTAACTGATCGCGCATGTCGCGGGGAGCTGTAATCAGGTATTGGTATTCGTTAGGTAACGAGTGGCCCGTAATGACATTAAAGAACTCCGAAATATCGTGTGTATACGTTTCGTTTGTCGTTAGCAAACCAATATCGGTATAGAGTTTCGACGTGTCTTCATTGTAATTACCCGTGGCCATATGTGCATAGCGACCAACCCGACTTCCTTCATTACGAACGACCAGCAACAGCTTGGTGTGTGTTTTGAAACGGCTGATGCCGTAGATGACAAAACACCCGGCCTTCTGTAATCGCTGGGCTTCCCGAATGTTGTTCTCTTCGTCGAAACGCGCTTTTACTTCAAACAAGACGGATACATGTTTACCATTTTCAGCCGCTTTTAAGAGGGCTTCGGTAATACGTGAGCGTTTTGCCAGCCTGTAAACCGTGATCTTAATAGCCAGTACATCTGGGTCTTCTGCCGATTGCTCGAGCAGTTGGAGCACAGGCTCAAAGTTGTTGTAGGGGTGGTGTAACAGTAGGTCACGCTGCTTTATTATCTCGAAAATATCATCCGTTTTTTCTCGAACCAGGCCAAGCGGAGGCACTGGCACGTGCGGCCGAGGCATGTCGTCTTTAAACTCAGGATGACCAATAATTTGCCAGCAGGCTGAAAAGTCGAGTAAGCCAGTCGACTCGAAAATGTTCAGATCATCAATTTCCCAGCGTTTTTTCAGCAGGTTGATCATCCAGGGAGAATTCGTTCTGGAGGCACTGTTTACATACGTTTCTACCTCAACACGGGTAACACGACCTAAACGCCTATTCTTGATTTTCTGCCGGACCTCATCAATAAAATCGACTTCATCGTCATCGTTTTCATCGAGAGTAAAATCGCCATTACGCGTTATCCGAAATAAGTTTACGGAGGTAATTTCTACGTTTCGGTATAGTTTTTTAATGTTATGTCGAACGATTTCTTCAATCGGCAGGAACAAAATGGTGTCCTCACGTTCAAATGATAGAAAGCGTGGCAGGTTAGCTGGAATTTGGACAAACGATAAGCGTTGACGGTCATCATCATCGTCAGAGCGCTGATTGTGCAAGTCAATTCCATCAGGGCTTTGTGTAACCACACCGAAAATCAACACCTTTGCCAGCAACACCGGAAACGTATGTGTATAATCATACAACATAGGTGTTAGGGTCGGGTAAATCGCTTTGTCGAAATAGTCCGTTGCTTCCGCTCTTTCTTCAGCACTTAGGTGATCGTAGGTAACTAACTGAAGCCCATTTTCGGTAAAAAGTGGGAGTAACTGTTCTGTAAAAACAGTTTGCTGATCCTGGCAAAATTGATGAGCAGCCGTAAACAGAGCTTTACGAAAAGGAACTTCGCGAAGCCCTGAATAATCGACCCGTTGCTTATGGTAATCCAGATAGTTGTACAGACTACCAACACGAATCATAAAAAACTCATCGAGATTAGAGGCTGAAATGGCCAGAAACTTCAGGCGCTCCATGAGCGTCCGGTGTGGGCTACGAGCCTGATCCAGAACGCGCTCATTAAATTTAAGCCAGCTTAAATCACGGCTGAGGTAATCGCTTTGATCAATTACACTGCTTACTTTCTCACTAACTTTTGCCATTTTATCAGTCACCTGGGCAGTAGTAGTTGCCTGACGGTGGGTAAACCGGGAAACTAAATTGCCCAATATCGTTCGGTTTGGATTCAGGGAATAACGCATACTCATTTCAAACTTTGAATTACAACAAAAAAGCGGACTAAAAAGCCCGCTTTATGTTATCATTCGGTTAAACATCCACTCGGGCGTATTTCGCATTTCGTTCGATAAAGTCGCGTCGGGGGGCTACTTCATCACCCATAAGCGTCGAGAAAACGTGGTCAGCATCGGCAGCAGACTCCACCGTTACAACTTTCAGCGTTCGTGAGTCGGGATTCATCGTTGTGCTCCAGAGCTGTTCGGCATTCATCTCGCCAAGTCCTTTATAACGTTGCACGCCCACATTCTCTTCTTTACCGCCACCTGCTAATTCTTTTACGGCTGCTTCTCGCTGGGCTTCCGTCCAGCAATAGCGCTCTTCTTTTCCTTTTTTGACAAGGTAAAGAGGAGGCTGAGCAATGTAAATGTATCCATTGTCGATCAGGGCCTTCATGTTGCGGTAGAACAACGTGAGAATCAGTGTCCGGATATGGCTACCATCTACGTCGGCATCGGTCATGATAATGATTTTATGATAACGGAGTTTTTCCAGATTCATCACTGTCTCATCATCTTTCTTTTCTAAGCGAACGCCAAGCGCCGTCCAGATATTTTTGATTTCCTCGTTCTCGTAGATTTTGTGCTCCATCGCTTTCTCTACGTTCAGAATTTTACCACGCAAGGGTAAAATAGCCTGAAACGCTCGGTTACGACCTTGTTTGGCCGTTCCACCAGCCGAATCACCCTCAACCAGGTAAAGCTCACAACGTTCTGGATCGGTATCGGAGCAGTCGGCCAGTTTGCCGGGTAAGCCCATACCACCCATGAAGTCCTTACGCTCGGTCATGATCCGCTTGTAAGCCAGATCGGCCGCAATCCGGGCCTGAGCAGACACAAGTACTTTTTTTACGATGCCTTGTGCTGTTTTCGGATTTTCTTCCAGCCAGGTTTCGAGCAGATCGGCCATTGCCTGACTCACTGCACTGACGACTTCCTGATTCCCTAATTTAGTTTTGGTCTGCCCTTCGAATTGGGGTTCGCCGACTTTTACCGAAATAACAGCCGTTAGGCCCTTCCGGAAATCTTCACCACTGAACGTAACCTTACCCGAATTCTTTGGCAATACACCAGGATTCTTATCGGCGTAGTTTTTCAAAACCCGTGTTAAAGCTGAGCGGAAGCCCTGTACGTGAGTACCGCCCTCATGGGTATTGATATTGTTTACATACGATAGTACGTTTTCACCCGCTTCGTAGTTATACACCAGAGCGACCTGTACAGGTGTCGATCCTTTGGTGTTCTCCATGTAAATCGGCTTCATTCCATCAAGAGCTGGACGTGTTTGATCGAGATACTCGACAAACTCAACCAGACCTCCCTGCGAAAAGAAATCGTCATGGCGTATAGGTTCGCCAGCTTCATCCAGCTCACGCAGGTCGTTCAGGAAAATATGGATGCCCTTGTTCAAATACGCTAACTCACGCAGACGGCCTGCAATGGTATCATATTTGTAAATGGTATCGGTGAAGATACTGCCATCGGGTTTGAAATGGGTTCGAGTGCCCGTGTCGTTAGCATCACCAATGATGCGTACGTCATACAGAGGGATACCTATTTTGTATTCCTGCTCAAAGATTTTACCTTCCCGATGAACTTCCACGCGAAGGTCGGTCGAAAGGGCGTTTACGCAGGATACACCAACGCCGTGAAGACCACCCGATACTTTATACGTGTCTTTGTCAAATTTACCACCAGCATGCAGCATGGTCATGGCCATTTGCAGGGCCGACATGCCTGTTTTACTATTGATACCCGTTGGAATTCCCCGTCCGTTATCTTGTACTGTAATTGAGTTATCGGCATTAATTGTCACCGTAATTTTGTCACAGTACCCTGCCAGAGCTTCGTCGATTGAGTTATCAACGACTTCCCAGATCAGGTGGTGTAGGCCACGCGTACCCACGTCGCCAATGTACATGGATGGACGTTTACGGACGGCTTCCAGACCTTCTAACACCTGAATGTTATCGGCACCATAGTTGCTTGGTGCAGCTTCAACGGGGGCATCTGCTTCAATTATTTCGTTGGTCATATCAGAATAGGAGCGAGTCTGAAATTTATTGTTTCAGGCTTGAAAAATAGCCCAATTTTATGTGTCTATATAGATTGTAAAAATACAAAAATAATTCATCTTTTCCAATCGGTTTTTGAGCGGATTTGCCTAATGCATTAAAAAAAAGCATAATTGGCAAATGGCAGGGTAGGCAGTGGCTTTCTTGCAATTTTGATGCCCTTTTTTGCCAGATTATCAGATGTATTGCCAGTGTTCAAGTGACCTGTAAAAGATGTGTTTGAGCACTCCATTTGAAGGGACTATTTCCCCAAAAAGTATTATTCATGTCTTAAAAAAAGACAAGCCGAATCAGGTAGATTCGGCTTAGAAAAACGCTTGAAGAAAGTTTGTTTAATCTTCGGGGTACGGAATATACACAAAGCCCGCAAAATCACCGTGTACGACGAATAAACAGCAATATTCATCCGGCTTTTTGTAGTTCTCTTTCCATAGCTCAATTGAGTCCTCGCCAATGAGTTCGCGCTGGATAAATTCATCCAGAAAAGAGGCTTTGTAATTCCACTGGTTCTCTAATTCTGTAGCTCCAATAAGCAACTGCCCCACAGGTACATCCCGGCGGGAAGCGACAAAAATTGGATAGTCTGAAAAGCCGCGCTTGCGAATCTGATACGAAGCTTCTTTAAGCTGATCGGAGACTTTCACAAAATCCGACGAAATGGTTCCCATCAACTGTTTATTGACATCGTAGGAGTTTGCGTCGTCGAGTAGGGTATTTTCGTTGCTATGGTTAATCATAAAAATAGTTTTCGGTTTTCAGTTTACGGTTTACTGTTGGCTAACGCATAACCGCTTCGCACAACTGAAAACCGTAAGCCGAAAACGATTTTAACTCAAAATCGGGCAGCCAATAAAAGGTCTAAATCTTTGAACCGCAAGTTGAATTTGCGAGCGATATAGGCATTCGTAAGCGTTCCCTTATGCGTATAAACACCTTTCATAAACCAACGGTTCGCATACATCATTTGCTCAATACCGCCCGTTGTTCCAGTTTCGAGCAGGAATGGTAAGAAGATGTTACTCAGAGCCATACTGGCCGTGTAAGCAACACGTGCGGCAATATTTGGCACGCAGTAGTGGATCACCCCCATGTGCTTGTAGGTAGGCTGTTTGTGAGTCGTCATGCGCGACGTCTCGAAATTACCCCCCTGATCAATCGATACGTCGATGATTACCGATTCGGGTTTCATCCGACTGATCATTTCTTCGGTGACCACCACCGGACTGAGGCCATCTTCGGCTCGCATCGCACCAATCACAACATCGGCCCGCTGGATGGCTTCTGCCATCGTATCGGTGTCGATAATGGACGTGTACACGTGCTGACCAACAGCATATTTAAGTCGCTGTAATTTGTATAGATGCTTGTCGAATACTTTTACATCGGCGCCCATCCCGAGTGCCATACGAATCGCATATTCGGTTACGGTTCCAGCGCCAAGCATCACGACTTTCGTTGGTGGAACGCCCGTTATGCCACCCAGAATAATACCCCGACCGTTATCGGCATTGCTAAGGTATTCACCCGCGATAAGCATAACGGTGCTACCTGCAATCTCGCTCATCGATCGAATAACGGGTAAGCCACCGCTCTGATCCTCAATGTATTCGTAACCAAAGGCAGTCAGATTCTTACTCAGCATCTTCTCGAAGTAAGCCTTGTCGTGCGATGGTAGGTTCAAGGCCGAAATGACCGTGCTACCCGATTGAATATGATCGAACTCTTCTTCGACAAGTGGCTCAATTTTCAGAATCAGATTGGCTTCGTAGACTTCTTTGGGCGACTGAGCAATCTGCGCACCAGCCTCGCTATATTCATGATCGGGAAACTTGGCTTTCTCGCCTGCGTTAGTCTCAACAATCACATTGTGCCCATTTCGAACCAGAATAGCCACGGCTTCAGGAGTGAGCGCGATGCGGTTTTCCTGAAGCGATACTTCTTTGGGTAATCCGATAAGCAGACCATTCCGATTGGTCTTTACGGCCAGCGGAGCTTCTTTCGGATACAGGGCCGTTTGTTTGGCCAATTCCTCAAATCCAGTCACTTTTTATACGTTTTCAGTTTACGGTTTACGGTTTACAGTTGGCTAACGCATCATCGTTCCTGAGTGAGCAACTGTAAACCGTAAACCGTAAACTAGTCAACTGATTTCTGCTTCAATCATTCGGTGCCCATCTGTGTCCACCGATAGTTGAACCTGATAATACCTGGCAGGCCAAAGAGACATAATGCGCTCGGGCCACTCGATAAAGCAATAATCGCCCGAAGCAAAGTATTCCTCAATACCAATATCCAGCGCTTCAGCTTCGTTTTTGAGTCGGTAACAATCGAAATGATACACCGAGTGCCCTTCGTGGGTAGTATATTCATTAACAATTGAGAACGTTGGGCTGTGTACCGTACTAACAACTCCTAACGCACGACAAAGTGCTTTAATAAGCGTGGTTTTACCAGCCCCCATCTCTCCGTCTAGTAACCATACCGTCCGTTGCCGCCCTTCAGCGAGTAGCTGGTGGGCTACAGTATCAAGTTCGTCGATGTGGTCAATATGCAGTGTCATAGGTTTGTGTTAGTACTAGCCTGCAAAGATACAGATTTTAGGTCGTCTACTTCGTTCTCTTAGGTTGACTTAATGCGTGATTATACTTATTGGAGAAACAAAAAGAGGAATGGGCAAACTATACCTGCCCATTCCCCTGTGACTTTTGATACTGTTGATCCTTTGGATTCTGTAGATACTATTGATTCTACCAGATTCTGTTCTACTATAGAATCCAAAGAATCAACAGATTCTATAGAATCTACTTTAGTGAAGCCCTAATACCCCTGATTCTGTGGGAAAGTAGTCTTGTTGTTATAGACATCAATTTCCGATTGTGGAATTGGGTAAACCACTCGATAATCAGGCATGGTAATGCCCGTTACTTTAATGGCCGCTACGGCTGTTCCTGTACGAAGCAGGTCGAACCATCGGTCGCTTTCCAAAGCCAGTTCCAGACGACGTTCATTAATAATAGCGGTTTGGAAAGCATCTTTCGTGGCAAGTTGTGCGCTTGTGTAAGTCGCAACGCCCGCCCGAGTTCGCACCCGATTCAACGCTTTAAACGCGTCGCCATCGGCCTGATAACCAACCTGATTAAGGGCTTCCGCATAGAGTAGCAATACATCGGCATAACGTAACACCGGAAAGTCATTGCCCACATCGCTCGTAGAGGATAATTCATCATAGAACTTTCTTGGTACAGCATTGATACTGGTCGGAACCGGCACCATAACCGTTAACGGAAGCCGCTTATCACCAGTGGGGTAAGCCGCCCGCAACGATGGCTCAATAGGGTCGCCAATGCTGGTGCCAAACCAGGAGCCATGACCCTCACCGATGGTGCCGCCTTTTTTGAATTTGACCGAAAACAGCAGTTCTGCGTTGTTTTTGTTGGTTACCGAAAATACATCGGCAACGTTGGGAAGCAACTGATAGGTAGTGCCATTGGCCAGATCTTTCAGCGTCGAAACGGCCAGATCATATTTCTTTTCGGTTACATACACTTTGCCAAGCAAACCGGCTGCTGCACCCGATGTAGCACGACCAATATCGTTTCCAGTATAAGATGCTGGTAAACCTGCTACGGCTGCTGTCAGGTCTTTTTCAATAGCGGTGTAAATATCCGCCACTTCATTCCGAATATACGAACGAGCCTCTGTTGTGGTGCCAGCCTTCAGAACCAGAGGCACTTTGCCCCATAAACGCACCAGATTGAAATATGACAAGGCGCGAATAAACTGTGCTTCACCTTTGTAGCGTGATTTTAACGTAGCATCCATCGGTATGGCATCGATCTTATCCAGAATCAGATTACACCGGTTAATGCCGGTATACAGGCTTCCCCAGGTGTCGCGCAGAACGGTGTTCGTAGTTGGCTCGATGAATCGGTCGATGTTGTACCGCAACCCAGAACTTGACGAAGGGTCGTTATCGAGTACGTTGTCGCTACGGGCTTCAATGACGGTGTTATAATCATTGCCATACTGGTTTGAGCTTTGAAGGGCATCGTAGGCACCATTGACTGCGTTATTAAAGTCAGTAGCAGTTTTGTAGAAATTATCTACGTTGGGCTGCGACTGAGGCTTAAGATCCAGAAAGTCTTTCTGGCAGGCTGTCAGACCCACAAAGGCAGTAAGAAATAAGGCTATCTTTTTCATGGTTGTAATTAGAATGACAGGTTGAGACCAACTGAAGTAGTGCGGGGGAGGGGATATGTACCATAATCTTCGCCAGATGATAAGGCGCTGTCTGGCCGGCTGTTAACCTCTGGGTTATAGCCCAAATACTTCGTGAACGTAAACGGATTTTGGGTTGTCACGTATAAACGGGCACGGGTCAGGCGCAGTCGGGTAAGTAAGGCAGTGGGCAGCGAGTAGCCCAGTGTAATTGTACGAATCCGTACGTATGAGCCATCTTCGATATGCCAGGTTGAAATTTCACCGTTAGAGCCAGAAGCCAGACGATTGGCGCGGTTTACTAAGCCATTGCCCGGATTGTCGGCTGATTGCCAGCGATCCAGCGCCCCTCTGAACAGGTTGCCGTTACCTTCCATGTTGTAGATATATCGCCGGATCAGGTTCAGAATTTTATGCCCCTGCACGCCCTGTACGGTTACGCCCAGGTCGAAGCCTCGGTAGTTAAGACTTGTGTTGAAGCCAAAGGTGTATTTTGGGAAATAGCTGCCCGTAACGGTACGGTCACTGCTAAGGTCAAACTTACCATCGCCATTAGCGTCCTTGAACTTGAAATCGCCGGGCCGCGATGTCGAAACGTGAAGGGCTGGATTAGCATCCAATTCAGCCTGATTTTTATAAACACCCTCGTAAACGTAGGTATAATATTCGCCAATCGGGTGACCAATCTGGGTGATAAACTGCGCTCCGGCAACACCACCCGCTACAATAATCGGATCGCCCGAAGGTCCGAGGGCTTTCACTTCATTGCGGTTCGTGGCAATGTTGGCGCTGGCATCCCAACGTAACCGGCCAAAAGTCTGGCGAGTGCCGAGCGTAAATTCAAAGCCCTGGTTATTCACTTTACCAATATTCTGTAGTTCAGTACTGAAACCAGAGGCACGGGGAACAGGTACGTTCAGGAGCAGATCAGATGTGTTGGCGTTGTAATAATCGAATGTGAAATTCAGTTTGTTACGAAGGAAACTCACGTCGAAACCCACATCGAGCATCGCCGTTTTTTCCCATTTCAACTTATCATTGGCCGAGTTGCCGGGAGCCAGACCACTTACGACGGTTTCGTTACCCAGAATGTAGTTCGAGTAATTGAGCAAACTGACTGAGCCATAGTTCGGAATCTGGAAGTTACCCGTTAAACCGTAACTAGCCCGTAGCTTAACGTCACTCAGCCAGTTGACGGATTTCAGAAACGTTTCCTGCGATATATTCCAGCCTGCTGATATAGAGGGGAAATAGCCCCATCGATTATCTTTCCCGAAGCGAGAGGAGCCATCCGCCCGGATTGCTGCAGATACCAGATATTTTCCGCCGTAATCATACTGAACCCGACCCAGATACGATAGCAACGACCATTCCTGAACATCGGAACTACCCGACGTAACTTGCCCCGCATTGAGTGTGTAAACTAAGTCGTTCGGAAAATTAGTTGCGGTAAGTTCGTTGGCTACCCGACGATCTTTCTGGGACGAAAAACCCGCCAGTGCCGAAAGCGTGTGTTGCCCAAAAGAACGATTATAGTTCAGCGTATTCTCGACCAGCCAGTCTACGAAATTCTGGGCACGCGAGAAGCCTGTTGGGGTTGAAGGTCCTTTTCGGTCACGTATTTCAAGCGTTGATGGTCGGTAGTAATCCCGTTGGAAACTGTTGACATCGGCCCCGACGCTAAGCCGATACGATAGGCCATCAATGATTTCGTACTGAGCATAGGCATTACCCAGTAATCGTAACTGGCTCAGTTTGTCACTAACCTGATTGGCAATGGCAACTGGATTTAGGATAGATGTAGCCCCATATCCCCAGGCATTGCCGCCAAAATTGTAGGAACCATCCGCATTGTAGACCGGAAAAAGTGGTGGCATTTGCAGCGCCAAACCTACAACACCTTCGCCCAGATAAGGACCTTCTGCCTTGATCAGATCGTGGTACGAGTAGGTGGGATTAAAGTTAATCCCCGTTGTTAGGCGGCCATTCTTAACCTCTACATTGGCCCGCATGCCATACCTTTTGAAGCCTGAGTTAATAACTACGCCCCGTTGATTTAGGTAATTGGCTGATAAATAATACTTAATATTTTCTTTGCCGCCCGAAATAGAAAGCGTGTGGTTCTGAATTGGGGCAGAACGGAAAATCGCATCCTGCCAGTTAGTATTGGTCAGCCCGGTCTGGCCACTCAGATAGGGTACGATTTCGGGCTGGATGAGTGTGCTGGGTGCCCCTACGCCTTTATTCCGAATATCGTTCGAATCGGTAGGTTTGCCGGTTGGGTTCCGGTCGAGATAGGCGTTGTTTTTGGCTTCATAGCTCAATTGCGCGTATTCGTAGGCATTGAGCATATCAATCTTTTTCGAGACGTTTTGCACCCCTATGTACGAATCGTAACTGATAACTGGTTTGCCTTCTTTACCCCGTTTAGTGGTTAATAATACAACCCCGTTGGAACCACGAGAGCCATAAATGGCTGATGCAGAAGCATCTTTCAGTACTTCGATACTTTCAATATCATCGGTATTGATCGTGCTCATCACGTTGATTGGGTTATCTGGGAATTGCGAGTTTGTACTCCCCGTAGCATATTTAGTATCACGCGAAAGGGGAATACCGTCGATCACGTAGAGCGGATCATTCCCGGCACTGATCGAGCCCGTTCCGCGTACCCGAATAGATAAGGCTGCACCTGGAGCGCCTGATGTTTGTGAGACCTGTACCCCGGCGATTTTAGACGCCAGCGCCTGATCGAAACTCGCTACTGGCTGGTTTGCCAGGTCTTTGGCCTTCACGGAGCCGATGGCTGTTGTAATGTCCCGCTTGTTCTGGACACCATACCCCACCACAACTACTTCACTAAGAGCATTGTCGGTGGCGGTCAGTTTGGCATTGACCACGCTCTGATTACCTATCGCAATTTCCGTTGGCTGATAGCCAATGAAGGAAAAAACAAGGGTTTTAGCTCCTGTAGGCAGGTTAATCTGATACTTCCCGGCGGCATTGCTGGTTGCACCAACGTTGGTACCCTTGGCCTGAATGGTTGTGCCAGCGAGTACTTCGCCGGTTGTGGCATCGGTTACGGTACCTGTAATTGTTGTTTGGGCATAAATCAACTGAGTCGATAGAAACAGAAGACTAAACAACACCCATTGTCGATACCCATTTCGGGTAGAGGTTGGTAACGGAGTGATCATAAAATAAGCTTTAGTACAGGTTGACCTGATTAAGTAAAGAAACAGAGTAGAATTACTCGTGTCACTATCTACAATAATACTAGTAAAGAAGATATAATCTTTAATATATCTTTAATTCTTGTTGAGCGGAGACTTAGATGTATAAATGGACTTGGACCGTTTGAATGGCGATGAATTTAGCTGCTTTATTTGGGTCCACATCTGCTTAGCCTGACGACTATAGTGCGGACACAGACCGAGGATAAGTGGGTAAGGACAAGCATAAAAAAGCCCGCCTGTGCAAACAGGCGGGCAGGAACTATTGTGCGATAAAACAGCGACTAGGTCAGTTGTAACTCATCAATGACTCGTTGCACTTTCGCTTTAAGTTGAGCGTACGTATCATCAAATGCTTCTTTGCTTTCGAGTGGCTCACGAACGCTGACGTAGAATTTAATTTTTGGTTCGGTACCGGATGGGCGAGCCGACACTTTCGTACCATCTTCCGTAAAGAATTGCAGCACGTTCGATGATTCGATACCCATTTTACCCGCTTCGATGGCTGAGGTTGTGCCAGTCGTTGCATCGAGTCGGGTCAGTGCTTTGTAGTCATCTACCCGAACCACAGGTGAACCGGCAATCGATTTAGGTGGATTGGCGCGGAAGTCAGCCATCATCTGCTGAATTTCTTCAGCACCTGATTTACCTTTCTTGGTCAGTGATACCAGCGATTCATAATAGAAACCGTTTTCCTGGTACATCGCCATCAGCATATCGAACAGGCTCTTGCCCTGATCTTTAGCGTAGGCAGTCAATTCGGCAATGATGGCGCAGGACGCAATAGCATCTTTGTCACGTACAAAGTCGCCGATGAGGTAACCGTAACTTTCTTCACCACCACCAATAAACTTCTCTTTCCCCTCCAGTTCACGAATTACTTCGGCAATGTATTTGAAGCCCGTTAGGGTGTTGTAGCAGGTTACACCGTAATTTTTACACATCTGATCGATGAGATCGGTGGTTACGATGGTCTTGGCCACGAACTCCTTGCCAGTCAGTTTACCGGCATCTTTCCAGGCATTCAGCAGGTAATAAATGATCAGACTGGCCATCTGATTGCCGTTCAGCAACTCAAATTCACCATGATGATTACGGGCTCCAGCACCTACGCGGTCGGCGTCGGGGTCGGTTGCCATGATAAGATCGGCGTCCAGCGAATTGGCTAGATCGAGCGCCAGTTGCATGGCTGCGCGTTCTTCGGGATTGGGCGATTTTACCGTTGGGAAGTTACCGTCTGGGGTTGCCTGTTCCTGAACAATATGAACGTTATTGAAACCCAGTGCATCCAGCACACGCGGTACCAGCGTAATGCCCGTTCCGTGAATGGGCGTGTACACGATGTTCAGATTGGCCTGACGTTTAATAACGTCAGGATTCACAGCATTCGACTTAACTCGTTCTACGTAAGGCGCATCAATTTCTTCATCGATCAGATGAATGCGCTCAGGAATACCTTCGAACTTAATATCATCAACCGACGTGATCTTGTTAACCTCTGCAATAATGGCCTTATCGTGCGGAGCCACCACCTGACCGCCATCGTTCCAGTACACTTTGTAGCCGTTATATTCGGGTGGGTTATGCGAGGCCGTAACGACAATACCGCTCTGGCAACCCAGCTGCCGAATGGCAAACGACAATTCTGGCGTTGGGCGAAGGCTACTGAACAGGTACACTTTAATGCCATTGGCCGAAAAAATATCGGCTACTAACCGGGCAAATTCAGGGCTCATCCGTCGACTGTCGTGGGCAATGGCCACGCTGATGTCTTCGCCCGGAAAAGCGGCATTGATGTAATTGGAAAGACCCTGTGTTGCGGCACCAACCGTATAGCGATTCATTCGATTGGAGCCCACACCCAAAATGCCACGCAAACCGCCTGTACCAAATTCAAGATCGCGGTAGAAAGAATCGGTGAGTTCGGTAATATTACCCGAATCAATCAAATGCTGGATCGATTCTTTAGTTGCGGCATCGTAATTACCGGTAAGCCATTTATCAACACGTTGCTGGGTAGGGGAGTCAAGGGCTGTTGCCATGCTTATGTATAAACTGTTATTGATTATAGAGTGAATATATTTCGTTGTATGCAAAAAAGAACATTATTTTCGGGAATATGTCAAAAAACCTGTAGTAGTTAATCCTTTATGAATTTTTTTTGGCTGAGACATCATTACGCGGCCAAAATTACAATTCCCCTCGGGTCAACCAAATCCGTATAATAGATTCAAACGCGGAGAATACAAGGTAATAACCTTTTTTGTATCTTTTATTGATTTTTAATTCACTTAAAACGAAACAATCTCATAAAGTATACGTCTAATGCAAATATGGCCAATAAGGTCATGTTTTAGAATTAAACGTATACTCAACATGAATATTCTGGTAGTTGGTGGGTGTCAGGTCTATGGCTATGGACTAAGCTTGAATGAACGCAGCTTTGTAGATCAATTTTCGGATCGACTCAAAGAAACGGGTTACTCTCCTCAAATTACCGGCTATGTCTTTCTGCCACTGGCTACTGTTCGGGAAACATTAGCATACCTGGACCTCTCGAACGTTGATTTATTGATTATCCAACCGGCGCATTACAACCTTCAGCATCCATCTACGTTTTGGAAACTGTTTAAAACACCTACCAAAAAAGTGCCTAAGCAGGCAGGCTATGGATTGACAACGAACGAATTGAGTGCTATGAGGGCGCTGCCACCCTTACCGCTCGATAGAACACCAATCGGCCGTACCAAGCAAATGAAGAATTGGCTTAAACGCCTTTTGTTGTGTGTAAGTAAGCCTGTTGGTTTCGTAAAACAGTTGCTTTATGTTGAGCAGGAGATAGCCGCCTTACTGGAGCAATTGCACCCACACCGGGAAAAAGTTATTCTGTTGACACCTACGCCCCATCGTGATCTGGTTAGTCAATGGTTGCGGAAACAGGGGCGTACTATATTGTTGAACGAAGGCAAACGATGGGAAATGACTGTTCTGGATACCCACTTGATTATCCACCCCGACGAAAAGTTTTATCTGACCGACGACCCTAGCCATTTAAATAGAACTGGTCATCAGTTACTAGGTCAGGCTTTAGTGGCTTGTTACGAAACAAAACAGGGGCTATTGGAAGAAGTCTTAGTTTGATGTTTTGCGGTAGCCAACTACAAACCTCAGACTAATCCTGCCAGCCATCGGGTTTAAAAGGTGTCCGGCTATCGCTGGGAACGCAGAGGGCGGTTACGGGGCGGGGAGGACCACCGAGGATGCGGATGTTGGGATAAGGGTAAATGGGTTCAGGGGTAGGTTGCCGCAAATTGAGCGAATAGAACAGCTCGGAACCCGGCAGTTTAGAGGGACCAGTTGGGTCGGTTTGGCCAAATGGCAGGCCAATCACATCTTTTCGGTCAATCCAATGCCGAACCGCCGACACCGCGGAGGCAGTGAAATAACCCACAACATGCTCCTGACTGTTACCCAAATTCTGAATGTTGCCTACCGGGGCAGAAGGTATAGGATCGGTAAGTCCATTTGTAGTTTGAGTTTGATCCTGAAAGCGCTTAAAGTACGAATAGGCTGGCTTCGTCAGAGATAACTGTCTGATTTCAACCAGACAGGCTGTACTGTCATAGTAGGGGATCTGGGCAATTTTTCGTTTGGTAATCAGACCACCATTACTGAACTGATCATCGAAAACATTGAGTGCCGAACTATACAGAATTTCCCAGCATTCCGTGCGACACGGATAATCATAGACGTATAATCCGGTTGTGAAAGGGGGCTGGCCAGCTTCGAAATAATTGGTCGGTACAAAACAGTTTTCGTAGAGTGCATCGCCCGATACATAAAACGTTTTGTCTTTATACACATGGTCAAGAATGGCATTGACCGCATAAACCCCTTGTTGGCAACTCCGACACCACGACTGCTTTTCCCACAATTTCCACTCCCATCGGTAATAGTTCTGCTCATTGGCGGGGTCTTTCCAGTCGATATATACATCGTGACCACCTCGATAACCACCTGTTAAGGCGAGTTCGACGGGCAAACTTGCCGAATTATATTGCGACGATACCCGATCAATGGCAGGAACTGCGGGCATAATTTGTGGCGTCGATTGGTAGTGTGTGCCTTCGCTGAGTGTAAAGCGGAGTTGATAACGATGACCGATCTGGCCTTTAAAATCGCTGGGTAGCTGATAGCTCCCGGCTTCGGTTTCGTGGCAGGGAATAACGTTTACTGAATCAACAAGAACTTCAACAGTTGCTTTTGTGATGGGAACACTGCCAAAACGGCCCGTCAGTGGGTCGGCTTTCGAGCGATTAATGCGAATAATTTGTGGTTCCGCGCGGTTCGTGATGGTTCCATCAACCACCAACGTATTAACTGTTCCGGTAAGCGTCAACCCAATTGGGTCCACGCAACTGGTGAGCAGATTGATAAAAAGAAAGGTACTTAGAGCAAAAGCGAGAAAGCGCATACCAACTAAAAAAGGTAATTTAGTTGGAAAAATTTGATTAATGGCAAGTTGGTTCGCTCTTGTTCAGGAATTGCAGCCGTATATCGACGTGGTGTCAGTTTC
Organism: Spirosoma litoris; assembly: GCF_054776755.1. Taxonomy (NCBI): domain Bacteria; kingdom Pseudomonadati; phylum Bacteroidota; class Cytophagia; order Cytophagales; family Cytophagaceae; genus Spirosoma; species Spirosoma litoris. The sequence continues at coordinate 57,459 of NZ_BAAHBI010000020.1, forward strand.
TCAAAACAGACACCCTTGATGACTTTACTGTGTATAGGTATACTCAATGGTATTAATAAACTCTGTACCCCGATACGACTTCATTTGAGTAGGATAGCCGTCGGCCCGATAGGTGTATTCGTAGCGCCACGCATCGCCAGCTCCCGGTTGATTGATCGTTGTTCGCGTGACTACATTGTTCACGTTTGTGGTGTTGAAGGATTGCAAATCACCCATCATTTCAGAATCGCCCGTTGTTCGGAAAGGATTTGGGTGGGTATCGTAAGTAAAATAATCGACGGCCCAGTAATCGAGTGGAGCTATCGAACGAGCCCAGAGGATATTCCCCGCGTCATTTCGTCGGTAGGTGGTGCCGTCGGTACGTTTACCCTGGTTATCAATCGTACCCGACCAAATATAGGCTCCTGATGGGCTGAACCCTAATTGAGATTGGGCAATTCCAGCTTGCTGGGACCACTCTGTAAAAATCGTATTTGTTGTTTTTGTCAACCCGGCTATCCCTTTATCTATGGGGCTGTAGCCAATTGTTCGGCTAGGTAGTAGATCGTTATGTTGAGGAGAGCCTTCTATAAATGGGGCCTCCTTGTTTAGCTTAGAGGCAACCTGCACTAACCCATTGTTATCATATGTGTAAGTGAGCTGAAAATAAATATGCACGCCATCTGTATAGTAATTGGTGCGTTCGATAAGACGGTTTTGGGCATCATATTGGTATGTAATCCAGGTTTTTCCGTTGAGCGTCACTTGCTTTAAACGAAGCGTTGTGTTCACTGGATTCAATTGGCCGAACGGAAACTGGCGGGGCGTACCTGTGGTGCCGAAAACTGGTTGGTAGGTCGCGATCGAATCGGGCATTGATCGACTCGACATTCCGGTAGCTGGTGGATTAAGGGGTGTTATAATAATCTGATCTGTGGTTTGGGAATTGCAGCCAAGTAGCACCAGTAAACTGACTGGAAGAAGGAAATGATAGTTTCTACGCATAAGTGTGGATAGTGAATTGTGTTACTTCCCTTTGATTTTGTACATCACCCCAAACCGTATGACTGTCGAAGTGCAATCATTTCGGCCACCAACCCAGCCACTTTTGTAGTTACTGAGCCCATAAGCATAGGAGGTATAAGCACCTACTCGTTTGTAAAATACCGTGATTTGGGCTCTGGGCCTGACATCCGTTTTCAGACCTGTTCTATCAATGGAGGTGCTGTATGTTTTGCCATTGGTGTCGGTAGCCTTCCCAATTTCCTTTGAACTCAACAGATACCCAACGTCCAACCCCGCGGTTAGATCGACCGAAACCTGCTGAAGCCCAATTCGATAGCCCACATAAGGAAACGCATTGAGTTGATTGTTGGATAGATAGGTTTGGCCGGATGCTGCATCCTGATAGGTACCAGTCTGCTTATTGTAGCCATTAACCGCATTTAAGGTCGTCTTACTTCGTAGGTTCTCGTATCCTACACTGATACCAGCAATGAAGTTGCGCCGGGAAACGCGCTGAATCTGATAGGAAGCTCCATAAGAAACCCCATTTTGCCCCCCAAATGGATTATTCGTATAGCCGGTAGCGCCATCAGTTGACAAGTTTATTTGGGAACTTTTCTCGGCAGAGTAACCCTGAAAGGAAAATAAATTGGCGTTCAGAGCGAGTATCGACTCTGTCTTTTGACCAAAAGAAAAACTGGTTGTCAGGGCTGTCAAAAGAAGTAGAAATGCCTTTTTCATTGTGTAAACCTGGTTTTCTCTCCTGATCCTAAAAATCGCTAAATAGTTGGAATTCTGGTGTTAAAATGATCAATATAGTCTCACACCCAAAATTTTCGGGTGAATGGCTAAAAAGTTGGGCTGTGGCTCTGCTGTTATTGGCTAATGCAAGTATATAAAAGTTTCCTTAACCTTTATCATTAATCCCTGTTAGTTAACCGGTTTGCTTTTACCGAAAGCATAACGTTGTGGAAAAGCGAAACAGGTCGACAGCGTTTTCGACCTATAATACGTCTATGAGAAAAAACGGACTTATAGGTATGCTGCGCTAAAAGAAACACACCAAAGCATTTCCTTTCTTTTCATGAATCGATTACTACTGACAGTTTGCTTGCTGGTTTTGGTAAGGTTTGTAGCTCATAGCCAGATACTCTATACACTTTCCGGTACCGTTCGTGACTCCGCCAGCCAGCAACCGATTGTGCGGGCTGCCGTGGTGCTCGATTATGAAAAAACAGCTACCGGTACCTATACCGATGCTCAGGGGAATTTCTCGATCAAAGCGCGTATTGGCCAACACGTTCTGGTCGTGCGGAGTCTCGGTTTTGTGCCGTTTCGTACCACAATTAATCTGCGTCAGAATACCGTCTACAACGTTCTGCTACCTTCTGTATCCAGCCAGCTAGAGGAAGTTGTGGTTACCAGCAAAGGCTATGACCGAAACGTACGTCAGCCCCTATTGGGAGTTAGTCAGATCAATATCGCTACGCTCAAAAAGATGCCCGCAGCCTTGGGGGAAGTGGATATTCTGCGGAGCCTGCAAATGCTGCCGGGCGTTACAAGTGTTGGTGAAGCCGCCAACGGCGTCAACATTCGGGGTGGTACTACCGACCAAAACCTGATTCTGCTTGACGATACGCCGATCTTCAACCCAACGCACATGTTTGGCCTCTTCTCGGTCTTCCCGCCCGATGCTGTGGGGAGTCTGGATTTGTACAAAGGGAATGTGCCTGCTCGTTACGGCGGACGAGCGGCTTCGGTGCTGGATATTGCCTTACGTAACCCCGACCTGAATCAATTTCGTCTGACGGGTGGGGTGAGCTTCGTAGCCAATCGTCTGACGGTTGAAACGCCTATCGTTAAAGGAAAACTGGCCTTGATGGTATCGGGGCGGGGGGCGTTTAATGACTTTTTACTTCGTGCAGTTTCCTCCCGCTTAGATAATATCCGCGCCAAATTCGGTGATGGAACGGCTAAGCTGTTCTGGCGGGTCAACGACAAGAATACCGTGACGGCAATGGGGTATTTGAGCCAGGATTTATTTCAAACGAATCTACTGGGGGGTCTGGCCAATGTTAATGCGGTGAATACCCAATACGCCCAACAAACGGCCAACGGCATGGTTCGTTGGTTCCATGCGTTCAATGACCGAACAAATCTGCAAACAACGGCTCTGGTGGCGCAGTATATTCCCCGGATACTATCGACCGAAGACAGTACCAATAATAAAGTGGTGCTGAAACAATCACTGTTGCAACGACAGATCAAATCGAACCTGAACTACCAGTTAGAAAATCAGAAGATCGAAGTTGGTATCAGCGGTACTCATTACCGACTCAATCCGGGCGAGCTAATTCCGGGCAATAGTCTGGCCGTTAATTACCAGAAAACCCCCCTTGAAAATGCGCTGGAATTTGGGATTCATGCCGAAGATGAGATCAGTTTGTCGGATAAGCTGGCTGTATCGGCAGGATTGCGTTATTCCCATTTTCTGAACGTGGGACCATCCGTAGTTCGTCGCTATGCGAATGGTGAGGTGGCCGATGCCACCACCGTTGTCGATTCGACAGTCTATGGAGCTGGGCAGGTGACGAAGCAATATGGTGGGCTGGAACCTCGACTGGGTTTGCGTTACGCCCTAACGCCCAATTCGTCCATCAAGGTTGGCTATAACCTGATGCGGCAGTATTTGCAGGTGATTACGAACACAACCACACCTTTGCCCACCTCGCGCTGGAAAACCTCCGATGCGCATATTCAGCCGCAGGTAAGCCAGTTGTTTTCGGTAGGATATTTCAAGAACTCGAAGAATAACATTTTTGAGCTATCGGCGGAGGCTTACTGGCGAAGTACGCAGCATATTCTGGACTATAAACCGGGGGCCGATTTTCTGCTACAACCCTATCCTGAAACGCAATTACTACCGGGGCGAAGCAAAGCGTATGGGTTGGAATTGATGCTGTCCAAGAAAAAAGGGGAACTGACAGGTTGGGTCAATTACACCTTTGCCCGTACACTGAATCAGGTGAATCAAGGCGTTGATTTTCAGCAGCAGATTAACGGTGGCGACTGGTACCGGGCCAATTACGACCGCCCCCATAGCCTGAATATGAGCCTGACTATTAATCAGGGGAAACACCACAGCTTTTCGTTCAACTTTGCTTATAGTACAGGTCGCCCTTACACGGCGCCGGAAGGATTCATTCGCTATCAGGGTCGGACCTACCCGTACTACGACGAACGTAACCAGTATCGTCTGCCCGACTATCATCGGCTGGATTTCGCCTGGAACATCTACAATCCGAGTATGAAAAACCGACGCTGGCAAGGCCACTGGACGTTCACTGTGTACAACATTTATGGTCGTAAAAATGTGTATTCGATCTTTTATCGTACTGAAGGTCAGGCCACAAACCCCTACCGGCTCAGCATTTTTGGCGCACCCATACCGAGTTTGACCTATAATTTCGAGTTCAAGTAATTCCTCAGCGGTATGCGTCCATTGGCTATACCTACACTGCTTTGTATATGTAGTTGCCTTGGGCTTCTCACGTGCGTCGACCCAATCGAAACAACGGTAAACAGCTCACTCAATGTCATCATTGTCGATGGGACGATTACCGATTTGGCTGAACAGCAGGTTATTCGGCTTAGTCGCTCGCAGGCAGATCGGCTTACAGGTCGGCCGGGTTCTGTGCCCATTACCAAAGCGACTGTAACGGTAGTGGTTGACTCATCGACCCTTATTTCCTGCCATGAAACCGAAGCCGGGAGCTATCAGCTACCCAGCGATTTTAAGGGGCAGGTTGGCCATAGCTATCAACTCCGCTTTACGTTGAGCGATGATACGAAGTATGAATCGACCACCGAAGTGTTGCAACCCGTTGCGCCAATTACGCAGGTTCGCGCCCAGTTTAATGAACGTAGCCTGAGTTTAACGCAACGGCTAAATAACGTGTATACGGCTGCTCATGATTTTTACGTAGACTTTACCGACCCTGCCGATCAAACCAATTATTACCGTTGGGAGTGGAAAGATTGGGAGCATCAGGAATGGTGCCGGAGTTGCAATGGAGGCAGGTACCAAATTACGGATGCTCAGGGAAAATTGATCGAAGATTGTGTTAATGAGCAATTCTCCTATCCAAACTTCGACTACAATTGTCGAACTCAGTGCTGGGAGATTATTTATAGTAACGACCTGACGGTATTCGATGATCAGTATACCAACGGGAATACAGTTAAAGCACTGCGGGTTGCTCAGGTTCCTCTGTATTCAAAAGAGCATTGCTTAGTCGAGATTCGGCAGACTTCATTGACCAAACGGGCTTATACCTATTTCAACCAATTAAATGAGCAGACCAAAAACTCAGGCGGTGTGGCTGGTTCTCAGCCCGCTCTACTGGTGGGGAATATTTATAACATAAGCAAGAAGAATGAGCCCGTAGTGGGTTACTTCAGCGCGTCGAGTGTGTCGGCGGTGCGGTACTGGTTAAGCCGAAATGATGCGACCGGTTTTACACCGGGTTTATTTCAGGCACTTAATGGGCACGATCCAGTTAATGAACCGAGTTATTATGGCCGTTATCGTCCGCCCCTGGCCGTATGTGTGGCCAGTGAGACGCGAACGCCGGTCAAACCAGTAGGCTGGCAGGATTGAGACACGTTAACACGCCCGTTATGATTCACACTCGTTCATCATTTCAACCGTTTTTCGTATTACTGGGCTGGTTTCTTCTAGTCATGGTACCACTGGCTTGCGTTGATCCGGAGAATATCCTTCTGCGTGGTACGAATGATATTCTGGTTGTGGATGGCATGGTTACGGATCTGGGGGAACCTCAGATAATTAAAATTAATCGCTCAAAGGCTGACCCACTCACGGGTTGATTTCCACCCAACGTTCCCGAAATACAAATACTTGAAAATTCACTGAATTCCCGACCGTACACCGCCATCTGTGAATCAAAGGAAAGCCAAACGCCGGCTAAGCCAGTAGGCTGGCGAGATTGACTGAATTAACCTAATGCCCTAATGCCATGATGACTACATTCTTTTCAAGGGTACGCGCATTGGCCACGTTGCTAAGCCTGTTTTTACTGATCGTGATCCCTCTTGCCTGCGTTGATCCTGAGGACCTTTCCTTATTTGGGACGGTAGATGTACTAGTTGTGGATGGCACGATCAATAATTTGGCTGAGCCGCAGGAAATTTTACTGAATCGCTCTAAAGCCGATCGGCTCACCGGACGATTCGGTAGTCTGCCCATTACAAAAGCATTAGTCGAAGTCGTGGTCGACTCATCGACCGTTATTTCCTGCCATGAAACGGTGGCTGGCACCTATCAACTCCCCAGCGATTTTAGAGGGCAGATCGGCCATGCTTATCAGCTCAGGATTACCCTGAGTGATGGAACACAGTACCTGTCGACCCAACAAATCATGCAGCCAGTACCGCCTATTGACGCCATAAAAGCCCAATTCAACCCGACGAGTTTGACTACTAAAGTGAATGGTATTTACCCCGCTGCTCATGATATATCAATCGATTTTAAAGATCCGGCCGATCAGCATAATTACTACCGTTGGGACTGGAAGTTATGGGAGAAACAGGATTGGTGCAAGTCTTGTGTTCAGGGGGAATATGCGCAATACAATATATTGGGTAAGGGGGTTGGTACAAACTGCTATGTAGGTGGTAACCAGCTTTATGAGGATTGCTTTTCTCCACCCGAAATCACAATGCCGCAATACAATTATGGCGGCCAGAATCTCTATTTTGTATACGACTATAACTGCCGAACTGAGTGCTGGGAAATCCTATATAGTCATGCGATCGATGTATTCGATGATAAGTTTAGTAATGGAGGGGCTATAACAGGACGCCAGGTTGCCCAGATTCCTTTTTATCAGAAAGAAGGCTGTCTGGTTGAAATCCGGCAATTAGCCCTAACCGCCGATGCGTATCGATTCTTTTTATTATTCCAGCAACAGACGCAAAACACGGGTGGTCTGACCGACACACCCCCGTCGGCCCTCGTTGGGAACGTGCGTAATGTAGCAAATGCCAAAGAAAAGGTTGTCGGGTATTTCACCGCAGCGGCAACTTCCGCAAAACGCTACTGGATTGATCGCAAAGACGCGACTGGCACATACCCCGGTTTGTTCTATGCACAGAATGGCCGCCCGCCTATTCCAGAGCCAGATACGGCTAAATTTTGCATTGCTCCCTTGCCATTGCGTCCTCCTAAAGCGCTCTGTGTTCCCAGCAACACAAAAACCCCATTTAAACCAGATGGCTGGCAAGAATAACCCACAGCCCCCAATTCATATTAGAGTCAGGGGCGATGAATTCTTGCTAAAAGGGATAACTACTTCAAAATCGGCTCCAGAGCGGCTCGGTTTTCGTTGAGCCAGTCGTGAATATCACTTACAATTTCACGGATGCCGAGTAGAGAAAACTATAATTAGTTACATACTTGGATTTGGGAAATAATAATTTTGCTGGAAACAGCTTAACTATGCCTGCTAAAGATGCTTATCATGATATTGTCCGTACTGCTCTTGAAAAAGAATCATGGCTGATTACACACGATCCTTTTCGAGTCGTATTGGGAAGGAGAAAAGGATATATTGATCTAGCTGCGGAAAAATTATTAGCGGCTCAACGCGGGACACAGAAGATTGCAGTCGAAATTAAGAGTTTCTTAGGAGCATCAACATTGGATGAGTTTGAAGATGCCCTTGGTCAATTTTTAATCTACAAAGTAGCATTGGAAAATGATGAACCTGATCGCCAGCTTTACCTGGCAGTCCCAGTTAGCATTTATACTGATTTTTTTGATGATTCATTCTTCGCAGGCATCCTTAAACGATTTGCGGTACAATTGCTTATTTTTGATGAAGATCAACAAACAATAGTCCAATGGATCGATTAGCCAATCACAAAACTATTGTTCGACGAATAGTCGAAGAAATTGCCCGAATGACTCCATCTGAAGAGCAGTCGGAAACGCAGCTAATCATAGATGAAGAGCGTGGTCACTATCTGCTTTTTTCAGTAGGCTGGGGAAATAATCGCCGAGAGTACGTTCCATTTGTTCACCTCGACGTTCGGCCTGATGCCAAAGTGCATATTCAGCACGATGGCACAGACTTGAAAATTGCCGAACGTTTAATCGAAGAGGGGATTGCTAAACAGGAAATCGTACTCGCTTTTCAGGCCCCCAATCGCCGAAAATTTATACCTGACTTCGCCTTGAGTTAAAAAAGACTACTTCAAAATCGGCTCCAGAGCGGCCCGGTTTTCGTTGAGCCAGTCGTGAATATCACTTACAATTTCACGGATGCCGAGTTGGGGTTTCCAGCCGGTTAGCTTCGTTACGTTCGTATTATCGGTAATGTACAGACGAATGTCGGCAGCGCGATTTTCGGGCACCTCTGTGATAGGGATAGTTTTGCCCGTTACTTCCTGACAGATTTGGGTCAGTTCCTGCAACGAAGCACTGCTCTCCACACCACCGCCAGCGTTCAGGATTTCACCGTTTACTTTATCCAGGTTATGCAACTCCCAGTCAATCAGACGATAGAGATCAGCGATGTGGAGCATGTCGCGAGTTTGCTTGCCTGTGCCACCATAGCCAATATACGAGAGTTTCTGCTCGAAATAATGTTTGGCAATCCATAGCACCATGACACCCTGATCGACCTTACCCATCTGCCAGGGGCCAGTAATAACACCGCAACGGTTGATCACCGTTTTCAAGCCATAAAACTCGTTATACTCCTGAATCAACAATTCAGACGCGAGTTTGGTGGTGCCATAAAGCGACCGGGCACCCGTGAGTGGAAAGTCTTCGGCAATACCCTTCGACGATACACCCGGAACAGGCTGATCGTCTGTCAGAACAAAACGTGTATCGGCTTCTTCGAAATTCAGCGTTTCGATGGTTTTGATCGGGTAAACGCGACTGGTTGACAGAAAAATAAAATTGGCCTTGTGTTTCAGCGCATAGTTCAGGCAATTGACAGTACCAAACAGGTTGGTATTGATGAGGTAATCGGGTGTACCATCCAGGCCAGCCAGTACCGACGGTTCGGCGGAGGCTTCAATTACCGTGTCGACGGCGGGTAGAGAATCGAAATCTTCTTTATTCCGGATGTCGCCGTGAATAAATTCGATACCTGCCGCTTTTAGCCGAGCCAAACTTAATTCAGAACCCCGTCGTTTCAGATTATCGAGTGCAAAAATCTGATAGTCAGGATAATTCTGTTTGAGAGAAATAGCGAGCGATGAGCCAACAAATCCGGCCCCGCCGGTGATGAGAAGTTTCATAGATAGAATGAGTGAATGAGTGAATGACTGAATGAGTGAATAGCTGACGCAAGCAATATTCGCTCAATCACTCATTCGCTCATTCACAATTAAGATGTGATGCGTTTTAGTTGGATGTTTTCGACTGGTCGAATGACTAGGGGTACTTTTTCGATTTTGACCGAACTGCTATCTAAGCCAAACCAGCGGTCTTCAGGGGTAGTAAAGCTCTTAATGCTGAAATAGATGCTCATGATCAGGCGCTCGGTAGTGGGAAGCTCGTTCTCAAACGACAGGAATTTCTCCAAAACTACAAATCGGAAATCGCCGATAACATTCTGACGACTAAGGGATTCGTAGCGGCTCGTGATATCCACTTCTTTGTTTTTTACCATGTCTTCAATCACCTTACGGAAGAAGAGGTTAATGCGCTGTTCAACCCGGAAGCCTAATTTAAAGGTCACTTTGTAGGCGTCGTCGGGAGCAATGGTATTTACTTTATACTCCATCGTATACGGATCATCGGTCGTATCGACGTGCACAAACCAATAAATATCCGCGCGTTTGGGGCGTTTCTGGAAAATCGAGTAAATAATTTTTGACTCAATTTCCGATTGCCGGGCCGCATTGCTCATGAAGACAATATGCGTGGCATATTTCGGAATACTAATGTCGCGACTGAGTTCTTTGATGGCCTGAGTATACTGGTCGATTCGGACGTATTCGGTCAAACGAAGTTTAATCTGGAAAGCTCTTAACCAGACGATCATCACGAACGCCATCACACCCGCAATCAGGATAGAAACCCAGCCCCCGTGGGTAAATTTGGCCAGGTTAGCTACCAGAAAGCAACTTTCTATTGATAGGTAAAATACCAGGAAGAAAACAACGAACCAGGCATTGTACTTATGCGAATACATGTAATAGCTAAACAGAATGGTACTCATCATCATCGTCAGGGTAATGGCTAACCCGTAAGCTGCTTCCATTCGCGACGATTCCTGAAAGTAAAGTACCACACCGATACAACCAGCGAAAAGCAGCCAGTTGATACTAGGCACATAAAGCTGACCTTTTTGATTGGAAGGATACCGCAGCCGGACTTTAGGCCAGAAATTGAGCCGAATTGCTTCGCTGATGAGGGTAAAAGCACCTGTCAGCATGGCCTGACTGGCGATAACCGTCGCGGCTGTAGCCACGCAAATCCCGATGATCAGAAACCATTCGGGCATGAGGGAATAGAATGGATTTTGTTCGCCTAACTTCTGCCCAACCAGACTTTCGACAAACGCCCCCTGACCGAAATAATTGAGCATCAGGCAGGCTTTTACATAAGCCCAGCTAACACGAATGTTGGCCCGGCCACAGTGGCCCATGTCGGAATAAAGGGCTTCTGCTCCCGTTGTCGATAGGAAAACGGCTCCCAATAACCAGAATGCTCCCGGCGTTTTTGTCAGAAAATTGACCCCATACATAGGGTTCAGCGATGTCAGAATGGTCGGATCGTCAACGATGTGAATAAGACCCAGAACGCCTAGCATTGTAAACCAAACTAGCATGATTGGACCAAATGCTGTGCCTACAACGCTAGTCCCAAATGTTTGTATCAGGAACAGAAAAGCCAGAATACCGATAACAATAGGGACAGTTGGAATATGTGGGTACAAAATTCGTAACCCTTCTACGGCCGACGAAACAGAAATAGGAGGGGTAATTATACTGTCGGCCAGGAGAGAGCTACCACCAATAATAGCCGGGATGGTAAGCCACTTGGCATGCCGGCGCACCAGGGCGTATAAAGCGAAAATGCCACCTTCCCCCCGGTTATCGGCCCTGAGAATCAAGATGACATATTTGAAGGTGGTTTGTAAAGTTACCGTCCAGAATATACAGGAAAGAGCGCCACGAACAGTATCGGACCGAATCGGCTCTGTGGTACCAACAACTGAACGCAGAACGTACAGGGGCGATGTGCCAATATCGCCGTAGATGATACCCATTGCCACCAGCAGACCAGCAGCCGTAACGGTATCTAAATGCTTTTTGTCTTCCATAAATTAGGCATGCGCCTTCTGCTGTATAAGCGGGTAAAAACCGGGCAAAGATAACCTATGTTTAGATTCGTTAATCGCGCTTTAATCGAAAGTTCCCTATTTGCTAAAAACAGTCTAAATGGGCTTTAGATTGAAAATAGCGTATAAATTAAAGAAAACCATAGCGTCCAAGTTACCGTATGTACTGTGGCCGTTCTAAAACTGGCCGGGTTTTGTTTAATTAGGTGGGTTCAGTAGATGGTTCGCAATCTTAGCGGACCATCTCTTTTTTGTCCAAAGGTCAAGGCTATATCGATTAGGCTAGTGCTTTACCATAGTAGATTCTGTAGATTTTATCGGATTCTATTGTTGTTATTCTACTGATAATCAGTTTGTAAGTCATCAATTAGAATCAACCGCGCGGGCGAACCCGAGAATCTCTAGAATCTAAATTGGAAAAGTACTAGCACTCACCCAATTGTGAGCCTATAGATTCTTTTGATTTTATCGAATTGGTGATTACAAACTACAGCATCGAAAGAATCTATAAAATCTATTTTGCCAAAGCATTAGATATTCTGAATAAGAAACCCCTCCGAAGTCACATCATTTTAGAATGTGGCTTTGGAGGGGTTTCAATAATGATAGTAAGGCGACAGGCGATAAGAGTACGTTTGGCGCTCTAACCACTGAGCTACAATAGGCGCTGCCTACTGGCCGGATTCGAACCGGCGACCACCCGAATCACAGTCGAAGGAACTCTAGTCTACGGCACTTACTAAATTAGATGCAGGGCGATTGGCGAAAAGGGTACGTTAGATGCTCTACCACTGAGCTACAACAGATTGCTCTATTGGCCGGATTCGAACCGGCGACCGTCTCGTCCGAAGCGAAGTAACCCTACTCTACGGCACCTGCAAAATCATAAAAACAGGAGTAACAAGCGGAACGGGAAATGGGGCATTGCTAGCCGGAGTCGAACCGGACCATCTCGTTTCACGATGGAAACCACATGATTCCTCCCCTTCATGGCGCGAAGTAACCCGTACCTACGACATCCTGTTTATACCCTCACCCCAGCCCCTCTCCCAAACGGGAGAGGGGAGAGATTAAAGTGTAATCTGTTCAATCGTGCTTAGCGTCGTTTGACCTTCTTCAAGGGCCTGTAATACGTCGAACACTTTGTCCGACCAACCGGCAATTAAAAAAACGTCGTTTTTTTCTACACGTAAGGGTACGTTTCCGTAACCCGCCAGGTCGAACACATACAACCGAGCGTCGGGAAACAGCCGTTTGTACTGCATCCATTTGGCCGATAAGGTATTTGCCGACTGGTTGTTGCTGGTGTTACTGTCCCATAATTGGGTATCCGTAAACAACATGACTTTGTCGGCTTTATAGCGTTGCTGAATCAGGTCGTCGATTACCAGATAACCGTTGGTTGAATAACCCACTTCGCCTTCGCGACGGTAAAATTCATCGACATTGGCCAGTATGCTTCGAGCTGGTAAAGCGATCGTTTTCCATCGGTCGCCAAACATCCCACTTAACACGTTGCGGCATTTGGCCTGTAACAACATGCCTAATAACAGACCAATATCGTACAAAAGTACCTTGCTGTTGGGCGAAATAGGTTTTTGCATCGACCCCGATACGTCGCAGGCAACCACTACGCTAGTTTGAGAATCGAAGCCGCGTAAGTTAGCCACACTGGCGTAAATGGCATCTTCGAGGGCTTCGAGCACGACGGGCACATGGCCAAGCGGTAGTGCTTTCAATTCCCGGTAAGCCGACAAGAAGCGAAATGGCAACTGTTTGGCGTTTCGAACGGCTTTCGGATTGGACAGCAATTCGCAAACTTGTTCGACATGGACTCCGCTAATGCCCGCTTCGAGCATATTCCGAAGGTTCCGTAAGGTGGCCATATAGCCAAGTCGTCCGCTGGAAATCAGTTCTTCCCATTTTGCGCGAATCGCGGCTGCTTTCTCGGCTTCGGTTGCAAACCTGATTTGCCCCACTGCACTCAACTCAGTTTCCCAGGTGTAGGGTGTGCTTAAGGTGCCGTTGACAATCTTATCGAAAACCGCCTGTTGGGTTTCAGTCTTGGCTTTAGGGTGAACCAGAAACAAGGCATCCCGAAGTTTGACAGCCGTATTTCGCTCGTACTTGGCGAACTGGTATTCGTCGAATTTATTGAACGCAGTAGCCAATCCTTTCTGCATCTGTTTCGAGATGCGGTTAAGTTTCTTGACTCCCGTACGCTGGTTCGTGCGTTGGTAATAGGCCAATAATTCCGTGATTTCATCCGGGCGTTGTACAGTTCGGGCAACGGCATTGCCAACCAAATTGTCGCCGTTATGGACTTTTGCCAATTCGCCAAGCAAAACAACCGGTGCCGAACGCAGGTACATTTGCTCCCGAACATACACGGCTAGCTTTGCTACAAAAACTGGATTGGCCTCACTGACAAGCTCCTGAATTCGCTCTAGCCGCTGATCAGCTCGCTCATAATAAGAATCGTTCAGCATCGTCGTAACTACGGCGGAGTACAATTCCATTTCTGGCGTCAGCGTATAGGCTTTAGCTCCCTCATGGTTGACGGTTTTGGTTGCGGTGTTACTAAAGATGTTGAATTTCATGATCGTCGGCGTTTTGATGAACTTGACGATACAAAGGTTTATACCACCTGCGCAGCCTTTTTGCGTAGATGAAAGTTTTTTTAATTTTTTTGAAAAAAGTTTAGCCGCTTGCTTAATGAAGCAGCTTGGATTGCTTTGTTCGGCGTAGTCCAGAGACTACGCTCAACCGGGGGCAGATGAACTGCACCGGGTTTCAACTTGGTGAGTATGAAAAACAAATATTTTGATGCTAAAATGATAATAATTAGTTGCGAAGTTGTCGAAAAAGAAATAGTTGGAGACATCTAGGTTAGGTTTGTTTCATTTGATAAATTGCAGTCCCTACAGTACGTACACACCAGACCTTTCATGATTACCTCCACGAATGACGGCCAGTTTGACCAACTGATCGACGATTTAAGTCATTTGCCTACTTATACGATTGGCCGAGCGACGACAAATTCGATCGTTATCGCGAATGGAAAAGTAAGTGGACAACATGCCCGGCTCATTCAGTGTACACCTACCTGTTTTATCTTCGAAGACCTAGCCAGTAAAAATGGCTCGTTTGTCAATGAAGTGCGGATCGCACGTAAGGTTGTCGACAAACAGGATACGCTTCGATTGGCTGATACAACGTTTGATATTGATACGCTTCTGGCACTACTAAAGGCTGAGCCAGCTAAGCTCGAAACGCCAGTTCCATCTGTCAAAATACCACCTAAGCTACTTCCCGAAGTAGCGCCGGATTCGTTGAATTTTACGAAGGAATTTGCCGACCTGAAACAGGTCTATGAGCAATACCCAAAACTGCGAAAGGATTGCCGGAACCGTGAGAAAATGATTCGAACGGGGAGCGTTATTCTGTCCTCCATCGTCAGTGTCAGTGCTGTTGTATCGACGGGAGGAGCTGCGTTGCCTTTGCTGCATGTCTTGTCGGGAGCGGGCTTAAGTGTCCTGATTCCTACACTATGCTCCGCGTTATTATCGACTGAAGAGAAGCTGGAAGTGATTGATAAAGAGTATCGGGAGCGGTATCGTTGCCCAAATCCGGCCTGTCGTGACCCCTTTGGTACACGGGAATGGGAGCATCTTGCCCAACAGAAAACCTGCCGTCGTTGCCAGGCGATTTGGGTTCAGTAAAAAAAACTTTCTATTTCTGACTTACCTTTTTCAGAGACGGCCTATTAACTGCAAAACAGAACGCTGATTCGTTTGATTTTTATGGTTTAGCTGTAATTGGAAAATTATAAATGATCTTATTAATCCTAAAAATCAGCGTTCTGATTGATCTTAACCAATTAGCACATCACCACCATGTCACAACTTTCCGAGCAAACCGATTTATCAACCGATTCATATACGATGGATGCTTCCGCTTCTATCCCCACCAAATCAAACTTGACCATGGATAAAAAGAAAATGCTGGGCATTTCGGCTGCCGCTATGTTATTAGGTGGTGCTGCCTGGGCAGTTGTTCACAAACCCGGGCATCCTAAACCAGACGAGGAGCCCACATCGTCAGATGTGAACGCTACCTCCAAAATTCCTGACGATATTGATGTTGCTGGAAAAACGACTGATAGCATGACGTTTGAACAGGCGTTCGAAACCGCTCGCGAAGAAGTGGGGATGGGGGGCGTGTTTAGCTGGCATGGGCATTGGTACAATACGTTTGAGAAAGAAGAATGGAGTGGTCTTTCGTTGACGCAGCGGCAGGAATATACCGAAATGATTACGGGTGAGCATCTGCCTGTGAAACCATATGCGCAACCGGTAAACCGTGCTCATGATACTACGCTAACGCAAGAACCGGCTTCTGAACCGACTATCATCGAAGGCCACCTGAACGGCCAGCGAATAATGGGTCTCGATTTTGATCATGATGGTGTGATCGACACGCTGGTTTTGGATGGAGCGGATAGCAATACATATCGGATAGTCGACGCCAGTGGCGATGATGGCTTAGATACTATTTATCGCTATGATTCGCTGGATGGTGAATTAACGGCAGCCATTCGTTTAGACCACCCAATAGTCTTGAGTAACGACCAGTTTAATCAGGGGCTAGAAGAAAGTATGTCGAAAGAAATCGTCGATTCAATTCTTGAATCTGAGCCTCCGACATCCACTGTATTAGTAGCATCGCATGAAGCGGCCGATCTGGATGAGCCAACAGATAACCACGAAACCCACGCGGCTGATACATACGACGATGATACCTATATCAACGACGGCAATGTTCAGGATATGGACGAGTAAGAGATATGAGTGGATTTAAAACAACGCTTATTAATTGCCAGCAGTGTGGTCGACGCATTATGGTTCGTGCCGTCGATACCGAACGTGGGTCAATTGTGTGTTCGCACGTGGGTTGTGGCGCTGTTAATGTATTGCAAAAGCCGTTTCATTACGACGACTCTATTGTTCAGGGGCTTCCCTCGTTTGGGCAATTGACGTACCTGGGTACTCCTGAAACAACGTACAGATTGCAGTTTGGCAGTAACGTCATCGGTACATCCGATGCCAGTACGGTTCAGGTTGCCCGCTTTGTTCATAACGGTCGGTGCTTCATTAGCCGTCGGCATTGTACGCTGACTATTGTATTTGATAAATGGACGGGTCAATTGCGCTACCAACTTCAGGATGGCGCTGTGGATGCGACCACACAACTGAGCCAACCCAGTCTGAATGGCACGCAACTAAATGGAGTCCCTTTGCTGAAAACCGAACTGATCGATGTTAGCGATGGAGGAATTATCACGTTGGGTGGTGTAGATCGGTTTCGGCTAGAGCACTACACAATTCCCTCAGCAATGCTCGATACCTATAAAATCGAACTGGATTTCAACCCTGACCGAACTCAGTAAACTATGCAGATTCAGCCAGCTTTGCCCATTGCCTTTTCGCACATTGGCCAACGGACGATCAATCAGGATGCAGTATATCCGGCTGTGACGATGGCTACCGAGCAGACGCAGCTTTTTATTGTGTGCGATGGAATGGGCGGGGCCGATAAGGGAGAGATTGCCAGCCAGTTGCTTTGTGATGCGTTGATCGGCTATTCTGCCTCGATGAATGAGCCCATTTTTGATAGGGCTCATATACAAGCGGCTCTCGATCTGGCTTATTCGGCCTATGACGATTATCTGAAACAGCATCCGTTGGTTAGTCGTATGGGATCAACGCTGGCCCTCTTGCAGTTTCATGAGCAGGGAGCAACGGTAATCCACATTGGCGACAGCCGTGTGTATCAGATTCGGGCAGGTAAGATTGTGTTTCAGACGCAGGATCATCGGCAGGTAAACGACATGGTAGAGGCTGGTATCATCACGGCCACTCAGGCACTGACACACCCCTGGCGTAATCGCCTGAGTCGGGCGGTGGTGGCCAGTGCTGCTGATAAAGACGGGCAGGCTACCCGGCCTATGTCCGAGATAACAGTTTTATCGGATGTGCGGGCGGGCGATTATTTTTTCATGTGTACAGATGGCGTACTGGAAAAAATCGATGACTATGTGCTGGCAACACTACTTGCCAGTGACATGCCCGATCAGGCTAAAATCGGCTCGTTACAGGCCCTGTGCGATGGACATATTAAAGATAATTACTCAGGCTATTTGATAGGAATTAGTCAGGTAACCCAGGCTAAGCCTGTTCAATCCGTGAATGCCTTCTAAAGCTATGTTGACTCCATTACTGATTAGTTTAGGCATATTGTTGGGCTTTCAGCCGCCGATGGTACAGGGGCAAACCTATGCGGTTGTCGTAGGCATTGCTGATTATCAAGCGCTGTCGTATTCAACCGGCGATTTGCGGTTTGCCGATCGGGATGCCCGTCAGGTAGTTGATTTTTTGCAGAGCAAGTCGGGCGGCCGTGTATTGGCATCACACATTCGATTGTTAACCAATCGGCAGGCAACACAAGCTACCATTGAACAAGCACTGACACTCTTCCGACAAGCGGGCACAAACGACCGGGTTATCCTGTATTTTTCGGGACATGGCCTTCCCGATAGTTTTGTTCCATACGATGCCCGTCCGGACGATCGACGGAAATTGCTAACCTATGCCGCCATTAAAGCGGCTTTTCGTGCGTCTAAAGCCCTGACAAAACTGTGTATTGCCGATGCCTGTCTGTCTGGTGGCATAACTCGCCAACAAACCAATCGTTCTGAACTGGCAAAGACAGGGCGAGACGGAAGTAACGTAGCTATGTTACTGGCCAGTCGATCAACTCAGTATGCGGTTGAAGATCGGCGTTTGGCAGGAGGAGCGTTTACCTACTTTTTGCTCAAAGGATTGACCGGGCAGGGCGATCTCAACGGCGATGGCATTGTAACTATACGAGAGCTGCATAAATACGTAGCTCCACTGGTCAGGCAGCGAACGAAAGGAAAGCAGACACCGGTTTTTTATGGTCGGTTTTCGGATAGCCTGCCTTTAGCGTATCTTTGATTGATCCACATTATACCCACCTAACCCTTTCGTATGAATCAGACGTTTACTACGTTTCTGGACTTTAAAAAGCGTTATCCGATCCACCCGAATGATGAGGGAGCTCTGTTAGGTGTCGGTACGTATGGCCGGGTTATCAAAGTTGAAGATCAGCTCGAAACGGAGTGGGTAGCGATAAAGATCAGTGAGTTTAAGGGCCATGATACCAAATCGCTGAAGGCCGAAGTTGAACTGGCGCAACGAGTGCCGAGGCAAACCAATATAGCGCGCTACGATTCCTGCCATCGCCTGGAAACGGATACCAGTGTCAGCGATTTCGCGATCATGAAATATTACCCGGATGGCAATCTGGCCGATTTGCTCCGACGTGTAACGCTGACACCCACGCAAATTTATGAGATTACAAAAGGGATCTTGCTCGGCCTCCAGCATCTGCATCGCCACCGCATCGTTCACCGCGATTTTAAACCGGCTAACATCCTAATATCCAGAGATAATGCTGGGCGATTCATTCCAAAGATTGCTGATTTTGGGCTTAGTAAATTAGTGAGTGATGACGAACTCGATAGCTCAGATTTTGATCTGAGCGACGGTCGAGGTACACCATCCTATAAAGCGCCCGAGCAAATTGAAGGGAGTCGGGTGAGTTTCAACCTCGATTTATGGGCGTTTGGCGTCATTCTCTACGAAATGATGACGGGCGAGAAACCGTTCCGGGCTGATTCACGGAACAGCAGCGAACAGTCGGTGCGACGTGAGGTAGAAAAGAAAATTATGACGGTCGAATTACCCGCTCGCTTAAGCCAGATTGCTGAACCTTATGGGACCATGATTCGCCGGTGCCTGGTTCGCGACATTCATGAGCGTGTTCGTAAGGAAGATGAATTGCTGGATTTGCTGGACCAGATTCCGCAATTACTGAATCAGGCCAATATACTGTTTGAACACGCTGATTACCAGCGGGCTATTGCGGTGCTTGAGCAAGTACTGGCCAAGCGGGAGCATCATGTTGAAGCCCAGAATCGACTAAATCAATGTACGAGTGCTCTCCAGCAAGAGCAACTCACCCAGTTACTGAACGAAGCTAATGCCCTGTGTCGACAACAGCGTTTTGAGCAGGCCAAAAGCCAGTACGAGCAAGTGCTGAAACTCAATCCAACAGATGAAACGGCCATTCAAGGGCTGGCGCTGTGTATTGAGCAGCTTCGGCCTAAACCCGTAGCGATTGAGTCGGAATTAACTGATGTTTATGAAGAAGAAAAAACGGATGTTTATGTAGCTCCTCCCAGCCCTGGCCCGACAGTTGACAGACCAGCCCCCAAACCAGCTGCTGTAGTTGCGCCGTCTACAGATAGAGCGTCAACCCAAGTCAAGGATCAAACGGTATCAAAACCAACCCTTCCACAATCGACAAGCAATCCCATCGGGCAGACATTTCCCTGGAAGATCGCTGCTCCGGCCGCTATCGTTGTTGCTGGGCTTGGGCTGTATTTGAGCTTGCACAGCAATGATACCAGTACAACCAATACTGGGCAACAATCAGATAGTACAACGACCACAGGTGTGGTTCCTAATGCGAAGCCGAAATCTTCCGAAGCAATAAAATCAATCCCCGACGAATCGAAAGCTGATCTACGTAAACGTATCGATGTCGCTCTTGGCAAAGCTCATCAGGCGTATAAAGCCAAAGACTATAATCTGGCTCTCGTATTGACAAACAGCGCCCTCCAGCTTGACCCGACCCGGCAGGACGTAACTAAACTACGGGATGTTGCTCAGAAGGAACTCCAGAAACAAGCGTCAAGTGAGGAACAGCCCGTTAGTGCTACACCAGAGCAACCTAAAAATACGACGCCAACGCCGGAAGTAGAGAAACCAAAATCGGCCGAACCAGAAGAGGATGCCAGTGCTAAGCGACTGAAAGAAAAGCAGGAACAGCAGACTAAATACGACGATCTGATTGAGGAAGGCGTAAAAGCCATCGCGACTGGTAATAATAAAGCAAAAGCTATCTCCTCGTTCAGTAAAGCACAGGACCTGGCAAAAGGACAGGAATTAAGTACGGCTAAAGCCGAGGCCGCTTACGCACAATACATGGCCAAAGCGAATAAGATTTTTGCTACAGACGAATTCGACGGAGCGAAGGCCTGGTATCAGGTGGCACAGGCTCTGAAAGATACGGATGAAGTCAGACGGAAAATTAAACAGTGTACCAATCAGTAACCCACCTAATTTATGATGTTCAAACCACTACACCATTTCATGTTAGTATTGCTGCTGTCTTTTGTCGGGCTGCCTGCTTTCCAGGCTCTGGGCCGAACAACTGTGGCAACTGTTGTCGATGATGAATATGATCGCTACAAGAAACGTGGCGACGATTTTTTTAAGGAAGGAAAGTATCTAGAAGCTCGGCGGCAATATCAGAACTGTCTCGAAGTTCCTGGTTTTGAAAACGATGCCTATGCGAAAGAGCAAATTCAGGAATGCACCATAGGGCTGAAACTTCGCCAACAGGCCGATGATGCCATAAAGCAAGGTAAAAGTCAGGAGGCTGTCCGTTTGTTTGGCCAACTTCTGAATCTAAATCCAGATGATGCGTTGACAAAGGTGCAACTGGCTGATCTCTACGAGCGAGAGGGGAATCAGTTTTTTAAACAGAAACAGTATACAGAAGCCCGACAGGCCTATACCGAAGCAAGCAAATATGCTTCGCCGATAAAAAAAGAAACTCTATTAATTCAAATTCAGACGATTAATGGAATTACTGCACCTAAATATTCAAAGCAAGTAGGGCTGAAAGTAGTTACGGGATTAGTCGCAGTAGGGGCGGGAGTCTATGCACTCATCTTGCGCAATGATTATCAATCGAAAATGGGTACACTGAGCCAGATCAGCCAGACTGTCGATCCTTCGGGTAGTGGTGTGATCAGTGATCGAAGTGCCTATCTTCAGTATACGGATGCCTATAATGCTGCCGAGGCTGCCCAGAAAAAAAATGGACTGTTTAAAGCTTGCCTGGGCGTTGCAGCTGTAGCCACCATTGCTGAATTGTACCTGCTGATTCACAAGCCCAAACCACGTACAAGTGCTATACAATGGAAACCCTCTTCACAGTCATGGGGCCTTGCTGTTAGCTACACATTTTGATTCTGTCTATCCATCGAATCTTTAATTTCCTATTGATAATGAATCGTTTATTGGTTTATATAAGTGCGTGTTTTTTAGTTATTGGCAGTGGAATGCTCTTGTTGAGTTGTGGTAACTGGGATATTCCCTCACGTAAATCGCAACGGGAGTGTATAAAACCTGCGGGTACTCTTTCCACTCAAATACAGCAACTGAAAGTCGATTTTTCAATCAGCGGTAGCAGTGGGACTATCGATAAAGTAAACTGGGATTTTGGTAATAACAGTACTACGGCTACTACTGGGTTAACGGTTAGCAATACTTATCCAGCCTCAGGTACGTACACCGTTAAAGCTACGCTAACAAATTCGTGTGGCAACGAGACTGTACTTCAACAGGTAATTTCGGTGAGCAATGCATTGTCTCCTACTGTAACCTTACAACCTGTTACCGACGTTACCACAACGTCAGCAGCGGTACGTATGACCCTAACCTCTACGGGTAATGCAACCATTACTCGCTATGGAATCTGTTATTCGGCCACCAATCCCACACCCGAAATTGGTAAAGAGAATGTAACCGTAATCGATATGCCGACTGCTCTGCCAATTAATAGCCCGACTTCGTTTACGCTGACACCTCTCTTACCGAATACGACTTATTACGTGCGTAGTTATGCCATTAATTCGGCAGTTTCAACGCCTGGTTATAGTGATGTGCAAACCTTCCGAACTGGACAAAACCCAGTTGTTGCTGTTAATGGTACGGCTTCTGTGGGAACCACAACAGCATCCGTGAATTTTGTAGTAACGAATCCAGGAAGTCCAGCGGCTGTTGAGTATGGTATCTGCTACTCATCGAGCAGTAGTACGCCTGATAAGAACTCATCGACCGTAAAAGTTACCAGTCCGACTACAGGCGCTAATGTAGTCGTGACGCTTACCGATCTGACGCCCAACAAAACGTATTACTACCGTTCCTATGCTATAACGGCTTCGGGCGATGTTATTTACAGTGATGTCATGACCTTGACTACGCAGGTCGATACCGTTTCGCAGGATTTAATAGCCTCCGTATCCTTTACCGATCGGTCATTACTGGATGCCAGTGCGAACAATAATGATGTCAAACTGGTCGGGAATCCAACATTCGTGTCTGATCGGAAAGGCAAAGCAAATGCTGCGATTTCGCTAAATGGCTCAGGCGATTATTTCTATATGCCCGAAAACAATAGCTTAAATCCGAATGATCTCTCGATTAGTATTTGGATTAAGCCTAATGTTGTGAATGACAGGATGTTGATTTACAATAAATCCAAGTTCAGTGATGGAACCAATGAAATGTATAGTTCTCTTATCAAGCCTAGTGAAAGCGGCTCTGGTATAGCTATTAACGTAGATATTAAGCAAGGTAGTAACTGCAAACCGGCTGCTGGGTGGCAAACAGTTACTTTTTCAAGTTCGCCTGATTTGAGCAAATGGCACCATGTAGTCTTTACCTATTCCGGTAAGTCTATTCGAATGTATTTTGATACCATACTTCTAGGTCAAACAGATTCTTTACCTGGTAGTAGTATAGATACATGTCCTGGTGGAGATTTGAAATTTGGCGCACAATCTCAAGCGCTTCCTCAGTATTTCAGTGGAGCTATGGACGATATCCGAATTTATAAACGTGCGATAACTGCTGCTGAAGTGCAGACATTATTTAACCAGTAAACCAGGGTTACTCAATTTTTTGTAACACCTGTTTTGCCAGCGATTGAAACGGATTGGCCTTGTCGATACTGATGGTTTTCAGTATAGGTAGGGCCTTTTCTTTTTGGTCGTTCTTCACGTAAGCCAGCGCCAGAAACCATTCGGCTTTTTGTCGGATTTTGAGCGAGGGGGCTGTTAAGGCTTTGTTTAATAGAGGGATCGCTTCTGTTGGCTGTTTATTGGCCAAGTAGCTTAATCCCAGGAAATAGTTTTTGTAGTGAATCGTCTGCTTATCAGTAGGTAAAGTTTTCAGCTGAGCAATAACCTGGTCGTACTTCCCCGATTTGTACTTCGCCAGCGCATCCAGTAATTGAGCCTGAACATCGGGTGAAACGGCACCGGATGGAAAGTCTTTGACTAACTCGTCGGGCGTAGATGTTTCGGCGTAGGCGATATCAGACTGCCGGTCGCTGGTTTGCTGGTAGGTATAATAGCCAATACTGAGCACTACTACGACCGAAGCAGCTGCAGCCCAATAACGCCAATTGATCAACGGTCGAACAATCGGTTTCTCTGCAATTGTTTCTTCAGTGGCTATGGTTGCTTTGTACTGCAATTTTGCCCGTTCCAACGCTTGCTCAATGCCAATAGCCCGCAAACCCAACCGGATGTCGCGCTGACGGGCAACCTCTGTTCTAAGTTCGGCATCGGCCTGTATATCGTTCTCAAACACAGTGCGATCTGCTGCCGATAACTCATTGTTGAGGTAGGCTTCAATAACTTCGTATTGCTCTTCAGATAGGTTCATAATCCGTTCTTATTAGCCACTTTCTGATAAAACCCTTTCAGCTTTTCGGCGCAATCATACCGTTTCGATTTAACCGAAGACTCTTTCATATTGAGTCGTTCAGCAATTTCCCGCAGTGAAACTTCTTCGACATAAAACCATTCAATAAGTTTTCGGCATTCGTCTTTGAGTTGCTCTAACGACTGTCGAACCACCTTCACAACTTCCATTCGTTCTAAGTCCTTTACCACATCGGTGGTGTCAATTACATCGATTGTATCCGGCAAACTGGCTCGGTTACGAAATCGGGCCGATTTTAGCTCGGTAAGCCAGACACATTTGCAATAATCAAAGACGACCGTAGTGATACGGGTGCCAGCCTGAAGCTGATATTTTCCTGTCTCGATGTTGAGTAAAAAGTTGAGCAGCCCTTTCTGGAAAGCGTCTTCAGCGTCCATTTCGGTACCATTGTTGTTCTGCACCCAATAGCGGAAAGAAGGGAACGATTCAGCATATAAATATTGATATGCCCGCTCATCGCGCCGACTCAAGGCATCGTAAAAATTCTGGTCTGTTGCGTAAATGGGTAGTGGTCGGGTTGCCATAAGGTGGTTGAATGTACGAAGATAAAACCCGATAGCTCAGCATCTAACGAACAGCCAATCATTGATGAATAGGGAAGGTGTAGAAAAGGTAAGTCAGAAATTTGATCAATAATTTTTTTACCTGTTCTGACTGACCTTTTTGCTGCTCAATCTATACAGTACCAAACATCAAAGTCCAACCTCAGAAAATGGTAAGTGTAGAAAAAACGGATGTAAAACCTTTACTGTATCGGAATACCCAGGAGAAATATGGTAAACTTTATCCAGTAAAGGAGACGAGCCTACTGCTCCCCTCGCTGGTTTTACTGATAGGCTGCCTGCTGGTAACGACGCTGATTCGTTACCGATTGATTTTTTTTGTTAGTTCCGATATCGGTGGAATTGAAAGCAATGCAATCTATTCGATCCAGCGATATATGGCGGGTTATCCGCTCTATGCAAATCCAGAAATAGCCCCGTATTCCATTACCCAGTATAGCCCTATTTATTATCGGATTGTAGCTGCGATTGGTTATCTGGCAGGAGTAGAGCTTGATGATACATTGGGTATTTACCGGTTAAGTCGGCTTGTCTCGCTCGTGGCTAATGGGTTTTACGCAGTACTACTTTTTGCGTTGGGAAAGCGGTTTTCTCTTACAACAAAAGCAAGCATGGCGATTGCCATATCGGCGTTCGTGTTATTGCCTCCTCAAGCCTATTCCCGGCCTGATAGCCTTTATATTTTATGGGTAATAGCCACGTTATATGCGGTTGTGCGAGCTATTCAGACAGAGCAAAAGAAGCCGGAATTTAGCTGGTTGGCCGGTGCTGTTGGACTAGCCGCGTTGGCCATTGCGACAAAACAATCGGGAATTGTTTTACCCTTTGCGGTGGTGGGCTATTACGTGTTCGTGAACGGCCACTGGTTGAAAGGGCTTGTTCTGGGTGGTTGTATCGGACTAACCGGACTGGTTTTCCTGATTGGTTTTATGCCCGAACATGACCCAATCCTATTGTATGCAAACATTATTAACGGTGTGAATCAGGGCGTTGACTGGTCGTCATTCAAAATCAACATCGTTGATCATTATTTCCGGACATTTAGTGTACACATTGCCATTGGCTTGCCGCTATGTATCTGGCTCATACGGCAAACTAAAGCAGACTATCGCTGGCTGGGCTGGAGCGTGCTGGTATTGTTCGGATTTTCGTTGTCGACGAGTATAAAATGGGGTTCGGCGTTAAATTATTTCACGGAGTATGTGGCTTTAACAGGTTTAGTTGTAGCAGTTTGGCTAAATGAGCAAAGTTTCCTGATAAATAAGCGAGGGATGGGGTGGCCCTTGCTGGCATTTTCTGCCATTTTCTGGGCGGTTGTCCCCAACATGACGAATTTCAACTGGCCTTTGCTCATGCGTTCAGGGGCTCTTTCTGAAACACCTTATCGGCAACAAAAACAGATTGCTGATTACCTGAGGGATTCGCTTAAGCTAAAGTCTACGGACGCTGTGTTTGTGACGAATTATAACTACTGTTACCTCAATGGGTTGCTTTATCGAAACTGCATCATTCCTCAGCAAGACATGATTGCAGCCGTTATGTATCCTCGTAAAAAATTAGATTATTCAGCTTTCGATAAGCAAATCAGCCAACAGGGGATACGCTTTTTGATTACACGTTCTGGCGAGACTTCAACTGAATTTCCAGGATTGACAACGGCTCACTATGTTCTCAGGCGTAGATTCCCTGAGTTCGACGTGTATGAGTCGCGCTGACATTCAATTGTTTATTACGCTAGTGTGTCCCAAAGCAGATACCCATTCAGGCCCATAATCAGGGCAGCAACGGCCCAGGACAACGTTTTTAGCCAACCTGGATTAACGAAACGTCCCATTTTCTCTTTATCGCTGGTGAATTGTACCAGAGGCACAACGGCGAAGCTGAGTTGGAGAGACAGCACGACCTGACTCAGTACGAGTAATTCGCTGGTGCCATGTTCACCATAAAGAATTGTGACGACAAACGCAGGAACAATCGCCACTAAGCGGGTAATTAACCGACGTATCCAAGGTTTTACTCGCAAATTCAGAAAGCCTTCCATCACAATCTGACCAGCCAGTGTACCCGTCAACGTTGAGTTTTGGCCCGAGGCCAACAAGGCTACGGCAAACAGAATACCCGCTAGTTTAACGCCTAAAATTGGGTCAAGGAGCCGATGGGCATCGGTAATGTCGGCAACGTGCTGGTTGCCCGAGAAGTGAAACGCTGCAGCCGATAAAACCAGGATGGCCGCGTTGATAAAGAAAGCCAGAAACAGAGAAACTGTCGAATCGATTGTCGCGAATTTAATGGCCAATTGTCGTCCCGCATCATTACGCCCGAAATCGCGGGTTTGTACAATGCTGGAATGCAGATAGAGGTTGTGCGGCATGACGGTAGCCCCCAGAATCCCGATGGCAATGTAAAGCATCCCCGGATTGGTAATCACATCGGTATGCGGTATCAGCCCGGCAAAAACATCGCCAACGTTAGGTTGCGAAACCAGCAACTCATAGCCGAAGCAACCAACAATCAGGAAAATCAGGCTGGCAACAATCCGTTCGAGCACTTGAAACCCCTTATTCTGCAAGTAAAGCAGCAGCAATACGTCTAACGAGGTAATCAGAACACCAATCGTAAGTGGAAGCCCAAATAGTAGATTTAGGGCAATTGCTGAACCGATAACCTCAGCCAGATCGCAGGCGGCAATGGCGATTTCGGCCAACAGCCATAAACCGAAACCCACCGGACGACTAAAATGATCGCGACAGGCTTGTGCCAAATCGCGACCCGTAGCAATACCTAATTTGAGTGCCAGGTGTTGAAGTAAAATTGCGAACAGGTTGGAAATCAGAACGACCGACAACAGCCGATACCCATAACGGGCTCCTCCTGCAATATCAGTAGCCCAGTTACCGGGGTCCATATAGCCTACAGCTACCATCAGCCCAGGCCCTGCATAGGCTCGCAATGTTTTAAAAAAACCTGCGCCCTTGGGTACGTGAACAGAGCTATGAACATCGCCTAATGAGTTTTCGTTAGACTCCTGTCGCCAGTTTTTCGTTTGTGTATTAGTTGCTTCCATGTAAGCAATTGGTAATCATCAGAACAGTTGAGCAAACTTACAATGCATCAAATATAAGTATTATTGAAATAAAAATTTAGACCAGTCTAAATTTTTAGAAAGTTTAACATAAAAACTACCTTTGTGGGTAAACTGTTTTGATTTAGTTTGCCTTTCTGTACAAGGAGTCGTGGTCTATGCAATCATTCACTGAAGAAAATTACCTGAAGATGATCTATTCACTTGCCAATCGTCGGCAGGGGGAAGTCAGCACGAATGCATTGGCAGAAATGACATCGACAAAGGCCGCTTCAGTAACCGATATGCTTCGTAAACTAGCTGATAAACAGTTAATTCACTATAAGAAATACCAGGGCGTTCGCTTGACGGAAGAGGGCGAACGGCTGGCCCTGCAAGTGATTCGGCGGCATCGGCTTTGGGAAGTTTTTCTGGTCCAGAAGCTCGGTTTTGGCTGGGATGAAGTCCATGAAATTGCGGAAGAATTAGAGCACATTCGGTCAGAAGAGTTAGTGGCCCGTTTAGATACGTATTTAGGCTGTCCACAGTTTGATCCGCATGGCGATCCAATTCCAACTCCAGCGGGTCAAATGCCTGAAATGGGTTATCGACAATTATCGGAGGTGGCAATAGGAGAGGAAGTCTGCCTGATGGCTGTGTTAGAACATTCCCCTGAATTTCTGCAACACCTCGATCACTCAAATTTAACGCTTGGCTGTACGATAACAATTGAGGAAATCAACGCCTTCGACAAATCGGTACTGGTTCAGATCGTAACGGGTCGTACTGTATTCGTCAGCCATGAAGTCGCGAAGAATTTATTGGTGAATTAGTATATGGTTTACGGTTTATGGTAGTCGGTGGCTGACGCATAAATATTGCTTTCGTGTCAGCCACCGGCTACCCTAAGCCATATACCGTAAACCGTTAAACGATTTATGAAACTTTTAGACGCTTATATACTCAAACGTTTTCTGCAGACCTACATCTTCGTGGTGATGGTCATTGTGTTGGTGGTTGTTATGATTGACTACACCGAAAAGGTGGACAATTTTCATAAGACACATGCCCCTACCAACGAAATTCTCTGGGATTATTACCTCAATTTCATTCCGTACTGGGCCAATTACATCAGCCCATTGATGGTGTTTATTGCTACGGTTTTCCTGACTTCCCGTCTGGCTGCCCGAACTGAGATTATTGCAATTCTGAGTACGGGTGTTAGTTTCATGCGCTTGTTACTACCCTATGTACTAGGTGCATCGGTGCTAGCTGTAGCGACTTATTTTATGGTTAACTACGTGATTCCGGCAGCTAACAAAACCCGGATTGCATTCGAAATCAAGTATATCAACGATTCGTTTACCTACTCGAATCGGAATGTCCATCTGAAAATTGCCCCCAATACCTACGCCTATCTGGAGAGCTACAATAATGTGGTTAATACCGGTTATAAATTCACCCTGGAGCGCGTAGAGGGTAATCAACTCAAACAGAAACTAACGGCCGACCATATTGAATGGGATGAGAAAAAGAAAAAGTGGACCATCGTGGATTATAAAATCCGGGATATAAACGGTTTGCGTGAGACCCTTACGCCCGGTGCGCGTATCGATACCACGCTGAATCTGAAACCAGACGATTTTGGGTCGAATTTTAACCTTTACGAAACCCTGACCCGGCCTGAACTCAATAAGCGAATTGAGTTGCTGCAAAGCCGTGGATCAGATGGTATCGAAATTTATCTGATTGAAAAGTACAGTCGCGATACTCGTCCGTTTGCCATCATCATTCTGACGGTGATTGGCGTCATTATGTCGGCCCGTAAGAGTCGCCGTGGGGTAGGGTGGCAAGTGGCCTTAGGGTTTATTTTAGCCTTTATCTACCTGTTGTTTTTTATGCTGGCCAAAGGCATTGCTGAATCTGGCAACCTCAATCCTATAGTAGCAGTCTGGCTTCCAAACGCTATTTTTGCACTCATCGGGGTATTATTGTACAATACAATACCGAGGTGATGAATGAATTATAAGCCTTCCTTCACAGATTATCTGCAACTCCATTTCATTGTCCTGATTTGGGGGTTTACAGCCATTCTGGGCAAATTATTAGCGCCCCTCGATTCGTCGGGGGTGGTTTTATTTCGGACGCTACTTGCCGTGGTCGGTATGGGCGTTGTGCTTCTATGGCGCCGGCAGAGTCTTCTGGTATCTCCGGCCGACCGTTGGCGATTAGTGGCGACAGGAGGGCTGATTGGGCTACATTGGGTTCTATTTTTTCTGGCGGCTCGTCTGGCCAATGTTTCGGTTTGTTTAGCGGGTATGGCCACCAGTTCACTTTGGGCTAGCGTACTGGAACCACTCGTGCTACGTCGGCGCGTGCGTACCATTGAGGTCGTGCTGGGTGCTGTAGTTATGGCTGGTCTTTATCTGATTTTTCGGTTTGAGTTCGATAAAGTCGTAGGGTTAGCGGTGGCTGTGTTTTCGGCTATGCTATCGTCTTTGTTTACAATTATTAACAGCCGATTTACGCAGCGTTACGACGCGCTGGTTATCTCTTTTTACGAGATGATAGGTGCATCGGTGGGCGCATTTGTACTCTGGCTACTTGTTCGGTCAAGTGACCCAATGGATGCTAATCACGTCATACAATACGTACCTGATTCACTTCTGCAATGGCTTTGGCTGCTGGTGCTGTCGATGGTTTGTACCGTTTATGCCTACACGGTGGGCGTAGGGTTGTTGCGGAAATTCTCGCCCTATATGGCTGTTTTAACGGTAAATCTGGAGCCCGTTTACGGTATTTTATTAGCCGTATTGATTTTTGGCGATACGGAACGAATGACCCTGGGCTTTTACGGAGGGACTCTTGTGATTCTGGCAGCTGTTTTAGCCTATCCATTTCTGAATAGTCGATTTACCAAAACACAAGCTACCTTACCCACCTCAACTTAGTCCGCTATTATGCGTGAATCAATGCCTTTAACGCGTGTTATTGCCGGTGCATTACTTGTTTTTGCCGGTGTGTTAATCATACCCTTAATTGCCCTGGCGACGTTCAATCACCCGTCGCCAACCGACGATTATTGCTTTGCCAATACAGCCATGCAATTTGGTTTCTGGAAAGCACAGCAAATGTATTATGATGGTTGGACTGGGCGATTCTTCCATAATTTCATTGTACATACCAATCCACTCGTAATTGGTTGGTTTGGCGGGGTTAAAGTGTACCCAATCATTTTTCTGGGCATTCTACTGGCTAGCTTTTATGCCTTAGTCAGCCAATGGCTTTACCGAAAATTCGAGATAGGTATTAAAGCCGCTTTGGCGTCAGGGCTCTTTGTTGGTTTTATGGTAACGCTGGCCAGCATTCCCGAATATTTATACTGGTACACCGGTTTGGCTAGTTACGGCCTTTCCAGCGCCTTATTTTTGTTGTTGCTGGCTACGCTACTGGCTCATCAACGGCGTGGATTTGGCCTGCAAGTGGGTTATTTGCTGATCGAAAGTTTACTTGTGTCGGCTATTATTGGATCGAGCGAAATGACCATGGTACTGATGCTATCCGTATTAGCCATGATTGCCTTTGTGGATCTGCTTCAACGCCGGAGAGTGGCACTGCCAACGGTGGTTTTGATGGTCGTAGCGGGTCTGTCCTGTTATTTTCTGATGAAGGCACCTGGTAACGCCATTCGACTAGGGGCTAATCCGAATAGCAGTAATATTCCCCTAACGTTAATTTCATCATTGCGCTATATGGGGCCTTATATCATTCAGCAAATTGTTCGAACCCCCTGGCTTCCTCTATCCTTGTTGTATGTTCCCATTGCCTGGAAATTGACAGAACCAATTGGAACGGGCCGATTGAGTGAGTTGCCTTCCTATTTGCGAGTACATCCTGCATTGGGTGCTCTACAGGGATTTGCCACCGTTCTGGCATTGATCTCATTACACTTTTATGGCGTTGGTATTGCACCAATTCCCCGGTTGATCAATGTGGTGAATCTTACTTTTTGGCTAAGCTGGATCTACACTATAACCCTTTTGGTCAGGTTTTTACGGCCTCGGTTACAACTCGATCATTGGCAGGTAAATTTCCGTTCTCTGACGTATGTTTTATTGGTATGGGCACTTGCCTCTTCAGCTGTTGGGCCTGTGATCCCTGTTGTGTATGGCGACTGGCTGAGCGGACGGGCAGCTCAATATGATCGCGAAATGGAACAGCGATATGTCCAGTTAGCTCACTCAGATACAGATATCAGTTTACTGATGCCATTGAGTACTTACCCTGTTTCTTTATTTCTGGAAGACATTCAGCATGACCCGAAGCACCTCTGGAACCGTTGCTGGGCTGATTATTTTCATAAAAAAGCGATTATACTGACGGAGAAATCTAAGTAGTCAGTCCTGTAATCTTATGAGGCTAATTTCTATATCCAATTCTTATTCGTTTCAATCCAGCCAGTCACGTGTGCTGGCGTCTGTGCTGGTAACAATACCCATCTTATGCTTTTGGGCGCTCTTATTAACGTACGTGGCCAATGTTCCCTGGATTGATGATATCGATGCATTTCTTAGTTTTATTATTGGCTATATCGATGCACCTACACTAAGTGAAAAGCTGGATTGGTTGATTCGGCCTAACAATGAACATCGAATTTTAATTGGCAAGTTAATTACGCTGACGTTTTATAAGCTGACGGGTGAGGTCAGTTATCGTTGGCTGGTGTTTGCCGCTTTTGCTTTTCTGCTGGGCCTTTTAGGGCTTTTTTATCGTGTTTTTCGATCAACTAATCTGCCCCTTTTGGCATTTGTTCCCGTATCGTTTTTGCTGCTCCAGCCTCAGTATTACCTCACCAGCCTATGGGCAATTACCGCCCTACAGCACCAGGTGGTGATCATGATGGCGTTCACGGCCATTTATTTGCTGGCTAGCGATACGCAAAGTCGATTTGGAACTGCATTAGCGGTACAGATTTTGACATCGCTTTCGATGAGTAATGGTCTGTTTGCCTGGGTAGCAGGAGCGGTGGTATTAGCCTTGCAGCGGCAGTGGATTCGGTTGTTTATCTGGCTTGTAGTGGGGGTAGGAACGATCGTATTTTACTTTCATGATTTCCCGGATGGACAAGGTAACGAGACGAGTGTATCCTTCTTTCTGAAGTATCCTTATCTGGTATTCCTGGGTTTTTTCACGTTCACGGGCGGCCTGTTTGATTTCTTTTCAAAAGCTGATATTCTCTGGCGGAGTATA
Organism: Spirosoma litoris; assembly: GCF_054776755.1. Lineage (NCBI taxonomy): Bacteria > Pseudomonadati > Bacteroidota > Cytophagia > Cytophagales > Cytophagaceae > Spirosoma > Spirosoma litoris. Next base: position 90,430 of record NZ_BAAHBI010000020.1, read on the forward strand.
CTTCCAACACTGGCGGGATTTGCCATTATCCTCACAATGCTAGTATTACTGTGGCGCATGAATGAGCCTCGATTGGGGCATCGAATGGGCACCTATGAATCCTCGAACCGAGCTACGAAAGCCCTCTGGAAACGGCGCTACTTTTTTACAGGTTGCTATACATTTTTGATGGTTAATGCGGTGATCGTTGCCTTTCTACGACCTCGTTTTGGATATGGGGTTATGTTGATCAGCAATTATATGATTTACCCAGCCGTACTAGTTAGTCTTATCTATCTGAATGTACTGAGCGAACGTCAATCTGAGTTTACCCTGAACCGATGGGTGGGCGTTGGGCTTCTGCTTAGTTTATTCATCTGGGCCAACTGGTATGTTGTCCAACTGCCGAAAATTGCCTACCGAAAGCACCAGTTGTTGACCTATACGTTTAATCAGAAGCATAATAAAACCGGCCTCGGGCCGAGCTGGGGAAGTCCTTTTGTTGCCTTAGCCGAGCGAACGATGAATGAAACAATTCGTCGGGGGATTTATGAATACCCAGAGACGTACTATACACCTTACGAATCGCGGCTACTCTCGCCGAATCAACTGAAACCCGACACCAGTTTACACATACGTGTGTTGGGAGGAGGGTACAGCTATATCGCCGAAACCGATTATAATTCTCTGGGTCAACCGATTGATAATGCGGCCATTGTGATACAATCGTCTGAACGAACGTATCTCTTTCCATCAGAGATCCCCTATTCATTTACAAATTATTACCTGAACCGACCTGTCAGAACGATTCAGGGTGAAATCATTAATCCGACGGTTGCACCGGGGCGTTATCGCGTAGGTATTCTGTCGCCGTCAGATGAGAAAAACCCGATTCGATTTAGTAATCAGGTCGTAACCGTTCCTTAAGAAACCAAAACGCCTTATCCCCTCAATGGCAAAAAATCTTATTTTTGCCACTTCAGTCACTGAATCACCAGCTATTATTTTGCCAAATCCTCAGATTTCAATTATCGCTCCACTGTACAACGAAACCGAGTCGTTGCCGCGCCTGATTACACGGTTGAACGCCGTAATGGAGAATTCACCCCTGACTATTGAAGTTGTACTGGTTGATGATGGAAGCCGCGATGATACTGCTATACAGATGCAGCAGCTTGCCCTGACCGATGGCCGATATCAGTGCATATTTCTCTCCCGTAACTATGGTCACCAGATTGCGTTATCGGCGGGTATTGCACGCGCTAACGCTACCGAAGCCTTGTTTATCATTGACGGCGATTTGCAAGATCCGCCTGAGTTGCTGACCGATTTCTATCAGAAATATCAGGAAGGCTACGATGTCGTGTATGCCGTTCGGAAAAAGCGGAAAGAAAACTGGTTTAAACGAACGGCTTACGCGTCGTTTTATAGGTTTATGCGCTCGATTTCGTACGTGGATATGCCGCTGGACAGCGGTGATTTTTCGCTGATTAGCCGCCGGGTAGCCGATGTACTGAATCAGATGCCTGAAGAAAGTCGGTTTATTCGGGGCATGCGGAGCTGGATAGGCTTTAAGCAAATCGGATTCGAGTATGAACGGGACGCCCGCCAGGCCGGGGAGTCGAAATACTCGTTCAAAATGCTCCAGCGATTGGCCTACAATGGAATCTTTAATTTCAGTGAATACCCCGTCAAGATTATTACCCGAGTGGGTATGTTCACGTTGGGAATTGCTGGTCTGTACTTGATTCAGACGCTCATCAAACGATTTGTGTATCATGATGTTCCCCAAGGTTTTACGGCTTTGTTGTTCTTTATTATTCTGTTCAGTGGTATACAACTGATTGCGCTGGGGTTAATTGGGGAATATGTGTTGCGGATATTTTTTCAGGCCAAAGGCCGCCCGCTTTATGTTGTTCGGGAGGTAATTCGCCAGCAGAAACGTCAGTCTTTGTCTGGGGTGAACGGCCAGAAACCACAGGAGAATGCTATTTAATTCACTACAGTTTTTACTGTTTTTTATTGTTGTTACCCTTAGCTACTTCAGCCTGAAGTGGCAGGGGCGATGGATACTTTTGTTAGTAGCCAGTTGCTACTTCTACATGGTTTTCCAGCCAGCGTACATCCTGATCCTGTTTCTGACCATTGTCATTGATTATATAGCTGGTATCTGGATTGAAAAAACAAGTGGAAGAACACGACGATGGCTACTGATTCTGTCCCTGATTTCGAACCTCGGTATCCTGGCGTTTTTTAAATACCTCGGCTTTTTTACCGAAAATATTGCTGCCTTGTTCGATACGTTTCAGATGCCGCATATCGCTGAAACGGTTACCAGAATGGCGAATCAGGTCTTTGTGAAAGTCTTACACGTGTTTGGTAAAAGTGATATTTCGTCCTACAAAGACAACATGAGCATTCTGCCCATTGGGCTGTCGTTCCACACGTTTCAGGCCATGAGCTACACCATCGAGGTGTATCGGGGAAATCACAAAGCGGAGAAGCATTTTGGTATTTATGCGCTTTACGTCATGTTCTACCCGCAGTTGGTAGCCGGACCGATTGAGCGCCCACAAAATGTATTGTGGCAATTTCACGAGTATTTCAAGTACGATGTTGAGAACGTCAAAGCTGGGTTGATGCAGATGGCGTTCGGCTTATTTAAAAAGTTAGTGATTGCCGATCGGCTGTCTATGCTGGTTGATTATGCCTATGGAAACCCGTCGGAGCATAATGGCTTGACATTATTAGCTGCCACATTCTTTTATACATTTCAGATTTACTGCGATTTCTCGGGTTATTCTGATGTGGCTATTGGGGCTGCGCGGGTCATGGGTTTCGATCTGATGGAAAATTTCCGAACCCCTTACATTGCTCAATCCATTTCGGAATTCTGGCGACGCTGGCATATTTCGCTATCGACCTGGTTTCGCGATTACCTTTACATTCCGCTGGGGGGCAATCGCAAGGGCGAATTCCGGCAGTATGTGAATATGCTGATCGTATTTCTGGCAAGTGGTCTCTGGCATGGCCCAAACTGGACGTATGTGATTTGGGGTGGACTAAATGGGCTTTATCAGATTCTGGCCGTTCTGCGCGATAAATTGCTGGCGAAAATGGGTTTTTCGAGCACGCCTGCCAGTTTAGTCACGTCGCCTGTAAACGATACACAAAGCCGTAAATCGCCTGTGCGGGTAGTTGTGAATACCCTCATCACGTTTGTGCTGATCATGTTGACCTGGGTGTTCTTTCGGGCCCGTAATCTTAGCGATGCTTTTCTGGTCCTGAAACAAATTGCAACCTTATCGTTCAGTGATCGTATCGAAAGCCCGATGAATTCCGTCGAGATGTGGTTCAGTGTTTTCCTGATCGCACTCTTGATGGTGAAGGAGTATTTTTATCTGACGATTCCAACCCGTAATACCGTTCGTTTCGCTGTCCTCTTCGGCCTAATTACATTTGTGACCTATCTCTTCGGGGTCTTCTCCTCGAATCAGTTCATTTATTTTCAGTTCTGATTTAGGGTAGGGGTCTGAATTACAGGGTGTTATGTAGATGATTCGCAATTCGCGAATTGTAAATTTATGGCTGCATCTCAAACGTTAGCGCCACGCCATTCATACAATAACGAAGCCCAGTAGGCTCGGGGCCATCGTTGAACACATGACCTAAATGAGCATCGCAAACCGAACAGCGAACTTCGGTTCGATTGCCATCGGGTTCGTTATAAACTGCATTTGAAACGATAGGAGCGTAGAAACTTGGCCATCCCGTATGGGAATCGAATTTTGTTGTGGATCGAAAAAGGGGATTGTGACAACAAACACAATCGTATACACCCTGCCGATGTTCGTTGGTTAGTTCACTGCTGCCGGGCCATTCAGTACCCTGTTTGCGGGTAATGTTGTAGACTGATCGTGGCAGTATCTGCTTCCATTCGGCATCCGTTTTTTCAACCCGACGATTGCCAGGAGAGGTGACACCTTCAGGACGTTTATGAGGAGGGCGAGGCTTGGCCAGGTAAGTGCCGTAGAACCAGAGTCCTCCAGCGATCAAAATGGCAATTAGCAGAAATAGTTGAGTTGGTTTCATGGGTATATATCCTTCTAAACCAAAACACTATCTATACAGTCCTCGTTCACCAACTTCGCCTATCGTCCGATGGCGACTTTACGCAAAATGGAGTCAATGATCTGTAAGGTCGTAACGCCATCTGCTTCGGCTTCGTAGTTGAGCATGATGCGGTGATTGAACACATCAGGAGCTACTTCCTTAATGTCTTCGGGAAGAACGTAATCGCGCCGGTCGAAGTAGGCGAGTGCTTTGGCCGCCAGATTCAGATTGATACTAGCGCGGGGCGACACGCCGAACTGAATGTAACGGGATTCGTCGCGGAGGTTGTACTCCAGCGGTCGACGAGTAGCGAAGACTAGCTCAATAATATACTTTTCGAGTGTTTCCGAGATGGTAATACCATTGATTTCGTTGCGAATGGCTACCAGTTCTTCCTTACCCAAAACGGGCTGCACTTCATAGTCGAAATTCATGTTCGACATTCGGCGCATCACTTCCAGTTCATCCTCTTTGTTCAGGTAATCGACAAAGACTTTCATCATGAATCGGTCTACCTGGGCTTCGGGCAAGGGGTAGGTTCCTTCCTGTTCTACCGGATTCTGAGTCGCTAGCACCAGAAAGGGCCGATCCAGGACAAAGGTTTCTTCACCAATGGTTACCTGTTTCTCCTGCATGGCTTCGAGCAGGGCTGCCTGCACCTTGGCGGGGGAGCGGTTGACTTCATCGGCCAAAATCAGGTTGGCAAAAATAGGTCCCTGTTTTACCTCAAACTCAGCCGTTTTCTGGTTGAAAATCATGGTTCCAATCAGATCGGCGGGCAACAGATCGGGCGTGAATTGGATACGCTGAAAATCTAACTCCAGTACTTTGGCCAGGGTGTTAATGGTCAAGGTTTTGGCCAGACCCGGCACGCCTTCCAGCAAAATATGTCCACCGGTGAACAGCCCGATGAGCAGCCGATTAAGCAGTCGTTCCTGCCCAATCACAACCTGGCTCATTTCGCTAAACACCTCGCGAATTTTTGTATGGTAAGAGAATGATGTGTTTGATTGCATCCTTTCGGAGTTATAAAGTTGTAGAGGTTAACTAGTTGTAGAGTTATGGCTCTACATTATCTCCATCAGTACCTTTTGAGTAGCGCCTGCCTTTATTCGTCGAATTATTCAAATAGAGAAGTAGTTTGTCAATAATTCGGCCTACTTCATCGGCTTGGCTGTATAAATCATCAAAGATAAGCTTGCCCACATATTGATTATCCAAAGAGCGATATAGTTGAGATTTTACTTCAGTAAGCGAACCTCGTGCAATGCCTAAAAACTGAATAAATTCACCGCGATTACCTCTTCCAAATCCTTCAGCAATATTATCCATGACCGAACCGCCTGACCGGCGTATCTGTCGTTTCAAATCCAGATCATCCTGAAATAGTTTATCCCGCGTTGTCTGGTGAATATTGCTTGATAACAACCGAGCTTTTTGCCAAGCCTGTAAGTCTTCGATTCGGTTAATTGTAGACATTCTTAAGAGTTATAAAGTTGTAGAGTTACAAAGTTGGCTGACGCTAACTAATGCCATCTGAGACTACAACTGTACAACATTGTAACTCTACAACTTTATAACTCGCTAAAACGTAGCCCGAATGCTGCGATCCTTGCCGTGGATGTCTTTATAGACCTGAATTTTGGTGAAGCCGCGGTCGGCAAAGACTTGCCGGGTAGCCTCGCCGAATCGTTCATTAATCTCAACGTAACAGGCTCCGTCTTTCGTTAGGTGACGAATGCAGAAATCAGCGACTGCTTTATAGAAAACCAGTGGGTCGTTGTCTTCGACGAACAGAGCTAAATCTGGCTCGTAGTCGAGCACGTTGCGGTCCATATCAGCCGCTTCCGAACGAGTTACATAAGGCGGATTACTCACGACGCAATCGAACCGGCGACTGAAATCGGCAGGCACGTTCAGAATATCCTGAATCTCGAAAATGACATCGGCATTCAGATGGTCGGCATTTCGCTGGGCAAGGGTAAGTGCTTCGTCCGAAACATCCCAGCCTGTTACAACCGATTGTGGTAGAAAACGAGCTAATGTGATGGCAATACAGCCGCTGCCCGTACCGATGTCTACAATAGGAACGTCGTCGGTTCGGTCGGCAAAGTCGTGCATGATGAGTCGCACCAAGTCTTCGGTTTCAGGTCGGGGAATCAGTACATCCGGCGATACCTCGAATTCTAAACCGCAGAAAATGGTTGTGCCAATAACGTGCTGGATGGGTTCCTGGCGGTTCAGGCGTTCCAGAATCTTGAACCAGTCAGGCTCTGTCCGGTTCGGTGGCAGAGGTTTGTCGGTCAGTACATCCGTTTTACGAAATCCGAAATAATGATCGAGCAACATAAACGCCATTTCCCGCGCTTCTTCGGGTGGGTAGGCTGTAATGTTTTTGCTTAGGCGGTCGTATAGAGGTTTGGCGGTGGCCATTGGGTTCTGTCGAGTAATTTTGCCAAAAATAGGGAAGTTTACGGTATTCAGTTTACGGTTTGTGGTTTACAGTGCTTTTATGCAAGCGTCAGCCACCATAAACCACGAACCGTAAACTATAAACCACAAAGTACAAATTATGAACCAATTCATGCGTCGTGCGCTCGAATTAGCCACCTTAGGTCGAGGGCAAGTGAGCCCCAATCCAATGGTTGGCTGCGTCATTGTATATGATTCAGAAGGAGTCGAGCCACGAATTATTGGCGAAGGATGGCATCAGCGCTATGGTGAGGCCCATGCAGAACGAAATGCAATAGCATCTGTTCGCCCTGAAGATATGCACTTATTGCCTCAAAGTACGGCTTACGTAACGCTGGAACCCTGTTCGCACTACGGCAAACAGCCTCCCTGTGCCGATTTACTGATTGAAAAACAGGTTGGTCGCGTTGTTTGCTGCAATGATGATCCCAACCCATTAGTCGCTGGTCAGGGATTTGCGAAACTTCGGACGGCTGGCATTGCGGTCGAAACCGGTGTCTTGTCTGAAATAGGTCGTGAATTGAATGCGCGTTTTTTTACCTTCTTCGAACAAAACCGACCCTACATTACCCTGAAATGGGCCGAAACATCAGACGGCTTTATTGGCGCGACCGACAGTCAACCCGTTAAAATAACCGGCGATCTGGCGAACAGATTGGTACACCGCTGGCGAAGTGAAGAGGATGGCATTATGGTGGGAACAAACACCGCCCGCCTAGATAACCCCCGCCTGAGTACGCGTCTGTGGCCGGGAAAAAATCCCGTGCGGATTGTCATTGATAAAAACTTGTCGCTGCCCAACGACCTACATTTATTTGACGGAACACAGCCCACCATTGTGTATCACCAAAGTGAAAGAGCGAAAGAGCGAAAGAGTGAAAACGGTACTCATCTCGACCTCATTCACTCATTCACTCAATCACTCAATCATTTATTGCAAGACCTCCATCAGCGTAAAATTCAATCAGTGCTTGTTGAAGGCGGAGCTACCCTTCTACAATCGTTTATTGAGGCTGGTTTATGGGATGAAATGCGCGTATTCCGCAGTCGAATGATGTTGGGGAGAGAGCGGCTCGGTAGTGCAATAAAAGCGCCCGTTGTGCAGGGAGTACTGAGCAGCAGAGAAATGGTTGGGGAAGATGAATTGACGATCTATAAAAATAGCCCCGAAAAATGATTCGGGGCTATTCAGACAAGTATCACTTTTAACACTCTTTAATTCGATTGCGCCACAGGAGTTGCATTGGCACCAATATTCCCACTGGCAACCAACGTTGTGCCGGATAGGATTTTGACATTGGCACTGTAGGTACTTAATTTATCAAAGAAGCCCGCTTCGCTAATTGTAAAGTATTTATTGCTGGAGAACTCGCCCGTTGCTCCACTAATGGCATCAAGCGGTTTGAGGGCTGTGCTGGAATTGTCGGACAGCTTTCCCTGATAGATTGAGGACGCATAAGTGGTTCCCGTAACGGTGTTGTAAAGCCCCATCTCGACCAGTGTAACGGTAGAACTGTACTTGTAAAATACGACGCGCCCATAAACCGTTGCTCCCGATGCCGAGGTTAATGTATAGGACTTATAGGTCGTTACAGTACCGCCACCCGGCGCAACACTTGTGTTGGGTTCGTACTTATTCTGTTCGCAGGAACTCAGGAAAATGAGCGCTGAAAGAAACAGACCCAATGCGGGGAAAATGCTTTTTGTGTTAAAATATCGATTCATAGCTGGAGTTACAATTAGAAGTTGAACGCTACACGGCCGTAGTAATAGGCGCCGTTGGAACCTTGCTGGTTGTTGGAGTACAGATAAAAGCCCTGGTTCTCTGGGCGAAGGATTTGCGGATATTTATCCAAAATGTTGCTACCACCAAGCGATAGTTTCAAATTGCGATTCACCGTGTAACCAACACTTAGGTCAAAAATAGCCTGTCCCGAAAACGTCTGGTCATAATAATTGCCGTCCTGATCGGAGGAGGTAGAACGCTCGGTAACGGAGCCAAAGTAGGTGCCCCGCAGCATCACATCAAATTTGTTGAACCGGTAGATAGCCGATGCAATCAGTTTGGTTCGGGGAGTTCCGGTCTCAAACTGACCAATGACACTGCGACTTAGGTATTTTTCAACAACCTGATCTTCGGTCAGATTCGCTACGTTCAGGTTGAGGGCTTTCCGGTTCAGTACCGAGTTCTTACTCAAAATGGCCGCCAGCGTGAAGGTTAAACTTTTCGATTTAGGCAGGTCGAGCGTGTAGTTACCAACCACTTCGATTCCTTTTGAACGAACATCGGCTCCATTGACGAAAAACTGCGCTTCGCCATCGCCAATTACTTCCTGATAGTTATTGCCAACTTCCGACGCGTTGAAATAGCTGGTTTGGAAAATCCGGTTGTCTACGTCGATCTGATAGGCATCGACCGTTACTTCGAAGCCGCGAGTGGGCTGGTAGGTAAGACCAAACCCATACGTACGCGATTGCTCCTGCTTCAAGCCTTTAATGCCTAACACGCGAGCCGCCGTGCTGTTTGTTGGATAGGTGGTCACGTCGAGCGGCTGAGGAATCCCGTTCGCATCGGGTACGAAAGCCGTAGCTGTGTGCGTATAATTCAACTCCTGTAAAGAAGGAGCCCGAAAGCCGCTGGCAATAGAACCACGGATAGACAGCGTTTTCGAGATCGAGTAGCGAGCGGCCAGTTTGCCGATGGTTACACCACCAAAATCAGAATAGTTTTCCAGGCGGAAGGCACCCGCAATCAGAAAATTTCGGCTAAGTTCCAGCTCTGCATCCAGATAGGCCGCCATTGTTGTCCGAAATTCATTGCGCTCATTCTTAGGGCCAAAACCAGAGAAACACTGGCAGTTTGCCGATAGGTTTTTAACGGTCACTTGCTGACCGGCATAAACGGTTAAGGGTTTGCCATTGGCATCGACAATGGGTGCACTGGCTTCATTTTCAAGCGGTTTTCCATCCGGTCCAACCAGCAGCCCGGCCTGAGCTACGGTCAATATACCGGCATCGCCATAGGTATAGCTCTCTTCCTGCCCCTTCATGATTTTATAATTCTCAACTCGCATTTCGGCACCAAAGGCAATGTTTAACCCGTTCATGATACCTTTGAAATAGCGGGAGAAATCGAGGTTGGTGGAGTTTTGCGTGAACTGGTGTGTACCAATGTTCATGTTCACGGGCGAGTTGGAACCCATCGACGCGTTGATGGTATTGACCATTCCAATGCGCATCGTATTGCTGCCAAACGTATTGCTGAAGTCAACGTTGAATTCGCCGACTTTGCTTTTAATCCCCACCGTATTTGAAATATCCGACGTATTGGATGTCATCTGAGGTCGGTAGCCGTTGGGATAGAGCAGATAGTTAAATCGGTCAGTTTGGGCGGGCCGACGGAAGTAGCAGGAGAAACCTTCCAGGTATTTGTACGAAGCACCCCCAAAACTGTAAAACGTAGTGGTTGGGTTGATTTCATACCCTGCGTTATAGAACATACTACCGAGTGTGATGGCAGGCATACCAGCGTAAACCGCAAAATCGGCTTTTGTCAACCCACGAGCGCTCATCAACCCATCTTCTGTTTTTAGCGATGCCATTAAGGTACTATTCCCGGCCACCTGCGCACTAATCAATTCGGGGTTGGTGATGATCGGATTGCCGTTCTTGTCGGTGCGAAGATTGTTCAGGTAGGTATTATCAAAGAAGCCCCAGTCGTTTACGAATGGCCGAAGCGTGGGTCGGCGTTGGGTAATCTGCCCCGAAACATTCAAAAACCCTTTGTCGCCAATTTTGAAGCCGTAGTTCGCGTCGAACTGGTAGTTGAAACCGTCTGGTTTTCCACTTTTGGTCAACGCTCCGGCCTGCCCACCTGTGTTGGCGTAACCACCACCCGTGAGGCTGGCGGTTAATTTGTTCGTTCCTTTTTTCAGGATAATGTTCACCACACCAGCCACCGCATCTGAACCGTACTGAGCAGCGGCACCATCCCGAAGAATTTCCACCCGATCAATGGCCGAAACAGGAATCGTCATCAAATCGACGGTTGTAGATGGGCTACCTACCGCCGTCTCGGTAATAAGTAGCGCCGATGTATGGCGTCGTTTACCGTTAACGAGAACCAGAATCTGGTTAGGCGCCATATTGCGTAGCTGCACCGGATCGACGTGTGAGTTCAGGTCGCCACCCTGCGAGCGAACCGAGTTAAAGCTGGGGGCTACAACGGCCAGCATTTGGGCCAGATCCATTTGCGGAAGTGAGCCCATAATGTCTTTGATTGAGATGACATCTACAGGCACCGGCGATTCAATGATTGTTCGCCCAACGTTTCGGGTTCCGGTTACCACCAGTTCGCTGAGTTGGGTAGCATCTTCTTCGAGTGGAATATCAAAATTCGTTCGATCACCCACTTTTATTTCCTGCGCTTTAAAGCCGATAAAGCTAATCACCAGAACATCGGTTGGCAGGGCTTCCAGCGAAAACATACCCTGATTGTCGGTAATGGCACCTTTCCGGCTATTGCCTTTTACAAGTATATTGACTCCCTGTAAGGCTTCGGAGGCCCCGCTGGTGTACACTTTACCGGTTATTTTTCTGGCTTGTGCCCAGGCATCCATAGGGTAGGTAACCGCCATGATCATCAGGGCGACGACAGCGACGACGTCATACTTACGTAGTTTTCTTTGCATGTTGATAGGGGATTTATGTTGGGAAAGTTGAGAAAATACACAGCCAGCGACTGCTGGAAACCCGGCAGACGGAGTGACCCTTATCCAAACAGATAAGGCTATAGTAAGATGATTACGGATTAATGCCTGGTGCCTTGTTGGGAACTTTCAGAATGTGTCTGACGGCCATATCCATAAGGCCGCCCCGCCAGCGTGTGCACTCTGAAAGTATTTTTTGAGGAACAAGTAGGCGATGTGTATTGCATAATACCGGGCGAATAACTCCCGTGTACTAAAGAAGTACTGCTTTTTTCAGGACGTTTCATGGTAGTAATAAGCTTAGATTATGCGTACTGTGGATACTGAAAATCTGGGCAATACAATAACCGACAGGCTATTTTTAACGCCCGTGAGATTATCGAAACACATATTGAAATTGTGCAGCGACCAGCCTGACTAGGAATGATTGACCAGTTGCCTGCTTCCTGAATAAATAAACTCCCCTATGAATTTTTGCGCGCTAAACTTGGGAGTTGATGTTTGTTGTACTTAATCGAAAGTAAGATATTTAATAATGTTAAAAAAGTATTTTATAGAATATTGTATGGTATTATTTGAAAAATACAATATAATTAAATTGATCTCCTGTTTTTTGTGATATTTTTGATACTATCGAGCTATTTATGATTGTTATTGAGTAATTAACCCAGAGGTTATTTGGGGTAATTACTCAATAACGAGGAGCTTATCAATGAGTAATTATCAAACCAATTTTTCGCCTGAAATCCATACGCCTTTTGTAGTCAGCGCTTTATCTGTAACGACCAGATTGGCCACATAACCCGGCTTGATTTTTCCGATATGGTCGCCCAAACCAATAATTTCCGCCGGAATCGTTGACGACATTCGGAGGGCGTTTGTTAACGGAATACCTGCTTGCTCAACCGCAATCCGAACGCAGTCAATGAGGGTAATGGCTGAGCCTGCCAGATTGCCTTCGTTGTTGACGTAACGTCCAGGGCCATTTGCATCGGGTTCGTAGTGAACAATAAATTGCTCCAGATCAAATGCGGGTCTGGGTGGGTTGGCGAAAAGGGCATCCGAAATCAGGAAGAGTCGCTCCCCAAGTAGTCGATACGCAATACGGATGGCGATTGGGCTGCAATGGTAACTATCGGCAATGATACTAGCCCGAACAGATGGGTGGTCGAAAACGGCTCCAACTACACCGGGTTCGCGGCTTTCATAACTACGCATCGCATTATACAGGTGTGTTGCCAGAGGCATGCCGTCATTGAAAGCCGCTGTCGCCTGTTGATAGGTTGCATTACTATGACCAAGCGAGAGGAGTGTATTCGCGTGTTTCAGCCGCTTAATGGTATTGAATTGTTCGGGCGTCAGTATTTCGGGAGCCAGCGTCAGAATTCGAATAACATCAGCATTCGTACCGAATAAAGCCTCTAGTTCGCCTTCGGCGGGTGTTCGAACGTAGGCCATGCTGTGCGCTCCCCGTTTAATTGGGTTGAAATAAGGCCCTTCAATATGGATGCCCGGCACGCCAAATGGGTTTTCGTTTCGTACTACCTGCACAGCCGCCATCGATTGCTGCATAATAGCTAGTGACGTTGAATGGATCGTGGGCAGTAGGGTAGTGGTGCCATTTCGAACGTGAGAATCGTAAATGTGCCGGACGGTTTCGGGCGTAGGCTGGTCGTTCAGAAACAGATCGGAACCACCATATAGTTGTAAATCTACAAAACCCGGAAGCAGGTAGTCGCCGTTGAGATCAATGACAGTCGGATCGCTGGAGTCTACAAAAGTTTCTGCAGTTGAAATTTCCTGAATGCGGCCATTGTCGATGCGCACAGATGCATTGGAAAGCCATTCTTCGCCAGTAAAAACGGTGGCGTTACTAAACTGATTCATACGAAAAAAGCGGTTTCATGTTGGCTAACAAGCCAATGATGACCGGAATCTAGTAGTTATTTCGTTTTTTTGCGAACTATTTCTTTTATGGGTTTTGGGTTCACAGTTTACGGTATTCAGTTTATGGATGATGGTGACTAGCACAGAAAATGGCTTACACGCCAGCCGCCGTAAACAGTAAACCGACTACCGTAAATCCCAACTAGTCTAATCAGTTTATCTCTTGAACGCTGTTCGTTTATCTCCTCCCGCTACGCTGACGAATCCGGGTATCGTCCGGGCTACTGTGCCCCTGGCTTCGTCGAAAAGTGAAAGCAATCGTGCTCTTATCATTGATGCCCTGACCGGCTTTCAGTGTGATTTGAAAAACCTATCGACCGCCCGCGATACGCAAACGATGATTCGGTTGTTGAAATCGAAAGATTCAACAGCCGACGTGCTGGATGCTGGTACGACCATGCGTTTCCTGACGGCCTATTTTACCGTAACAGGTCAGAAAAAAACAATGACGGGCACACCACGCATGTGCGAGCGACCCATCGGTATTCTGGTCGATGCGTTGCGAACACTTGGCGCTGATATTTCTTACCTGAATAAAGAAGGCTATCCACCGACGCAGATTAATGGATTTAGCACGTCAGGCAATAACCGCGTAAGCATTCGGGGTGATGTGAGCAGCCAATATATTTCGGCGCTGGTGATGATCGCTCCGCTGTTGCCGAATGGCCTGACACTGGAATTGACCGGAGCCATTGGCTCGCGTCCTTATATCGAAATGACGCTGGAACAGATGGCTTATTTTGGTGCTGATGTTCAGGCGGATTGGGAGGCAAAAACGATTACGGTTGCCCCTAAACCTTACACCCCTAAACCCTACGCTATTGAATCTGATTGGTCGGGAGCCAGCTATTGGTATAGCGTGGCGGCTCTGGCCCAGAATGAAACGGCCGAAATTACGCTCCTTGGCCTAAAAGCGAAATCGCTGCAAGGCGACAGCGCTATTGTCGACATTATGCGGTCGCTGGGTGTGGAGAGTACCTTCACCGAAGAAGGCGTTCGATTGACTAAAGGCCCAACCAGCGAATCGCTGTCCTGGGATTTTACCGATTGCCCTGACCTGGCGCAGACCGTTGCTGTATGTGCCGCCGTGAAAGGAGTAACCCTACACCTGACTGGGGTCGAAAGTCTGAAGATCAAGGAAACGGACCGGATAGCGGCTTTACAGGCCGAGTTACAGAAAATTGGTGCTGAGCTAGTGGAACTGGAGCCTAACCATCTCTATGAGGTTCATCGGCTACCAACCAATCATGAGGTTCCGGCTACGATTGAAACCTACGACGATCACCGGATGGCGATGGCGTTTGCCCCTGTAGCCATGCGCGAAGAGATTATTATCGAAGAGCCACGAGTGGTCGATAAATCGTACCCAAGCTTTTGGGATGATATGGCGCGAGTGGCCAGAGTTGAGTTTATTGATGAATTATTTCAAGTTTAATGTTCAAGGTTTCATGTCTAACTAGAACTTGAAACCTTGAACATTGAACCCGAAACAATAAAACTTGAAACAATAAAAACAATGACACGTCGGGAACAATTTGAGCAACAGGGCTATCTCATCGTCCGTAACGTTTTTACGCCCGATGAAGTAACCCAATTACGGCAGTCCGCTTATGAGTATCGCGATCAACAACAGAAACTCGGTCTGGTCGCGAAAGTAAAACAGGCTGCCTCTGTAAAGGGAGACTTACTGAGTAAAGAGAAACTGGGTTGGGTCATTTACGATCCACGAATTGTTGCCATTGCGACTGAAATTCTGGGTGACACGCCGGTTTATTTCTCCGACAGCACCTATCAAATTGGTACGGGTACGCGCGGCTTTCACCGCGATAACATCGACCGGTATCAGTTCGGGCAGGGAGCTGATTGGGAGGGGGCGTATCCATTGATTCGATTCGGTATTTACCTGCAAAATCACGATACCTACAGCGGAGGTATCCGTTTCAAAGCAGGTAGCCATGATGCCGCCGACGGTGCCGATGTGTTTGCCGACACCCGTGCGGGCGATATTGTGCTCTGGAACATGCGGACGCTCCACAGTGGTAATGCCCGCCGGATGAAGGTGTTGAACAATTTGCCCCTCCACGTTGGTCTGGAAAATCGGCTGCCCGATTTTCTGTTCCGCGAGCAGGAAGGAGAGCGTGTGTCTTTATTCTTTAGCTACGGTTTGGAAGGTAAGCACCTTGATCGTTATCTGGAGCAACACATTCAGAAACGGGCCGACATGCAGGAGAACGTGCGCCTGTCAACCTATTCGCCCGAAACGCTTAAAAAAGCGGAACAGAACAAGATTAAAGTGCTGGATGTGAAAAAGCTGGTCAACTAGCGAGACCACCGGAACTAATTAGCGCCTTGTTTGGGAATTGCGTCAATTTCCAAACAAGGCGCTTTCGTTTTTAAGCTATCGGGATTTTCTCGTCGTAGTGTCCACCAATGCCCACATAAATAACCCGTTTGTTGGCGCCCGTCAGAATGGCATCATAGAAACGAACGCCCGCTTGTGCGATGTCACGCATGAATTGGGGATAATCCGTTTTGCCTTGTTGGTTGTCGCGAATGGCCTGGATGGTAGTGGCTTCGTCGAAGTTGGCGGCAATGACTCTGAGCGCGGTTGTACTTGCGTGCAGTAAGGTTTCGCCATCGGCCAACCGATACAAGATGATACTGGACGACACCTCGACCGTATAGGAATGAACCCCGGCCTCAACAAGTTTTTGTGCTAAGTCAGGATAGTTTTTGGCCGTGGCGTAGGCTTGTTTTAAGCGTTCTTCAGTCGACATTTTCTCTTCGTTTTGTTCAGGACAAAGGTCGGAGAAGGGGCATCCTTACAATTGTAAAAAATCGTTTTTCTTCCTGTCAGGGCTTGGGTAGATTCTGGAGAAACTCGGTAGGGGTTAGGCCCGTAAATATCTTGAAGCCGTTGATAAAATGAGCCTGGTCGAAGTAGCCCGCTTCGATACTAATGCCGGTCAGGCTATTGGTTTTTGAGAAGGCTGCAATAGCGTGTTTCATTCGGACAATGGACGAAAACTTTTTGGGAGATGTACCAACCATCTGCCGAAAACGCTTTTCGAGCGGGCTCTGGCTAATACAAAGTTTATCGGCCAGAGCTACCATTCGGATAGTACCTCTTGATTGATAGATGTGCTGAATCGCCTGTTCCACCAGCGCATCGGATTTAAGCGTTTGTAATCTTGACAGCAAAAAGCACTCAACAAGCTGGATCCGGGCCTGATCCGAGAGGGCCTCAGCTAATTGGTCTTCAAGGCCACTGATCGTAGAACGATTCAGAAAACTGTCGAGAGAGACACTATCGCCAACTAACTCGTGGAGAGGCTCCTTAAAAAACGAAGCTGTCCCTGTTTCCGTAAAGATAACCAGTACCGAACCCGTAGCTGGTGAATTTCTGAAGGTCCGAACCCCATGCTGAATCCCCGTTATACCTGCTGTTGCTAAGGGTTGTGTGGTAGCGCCATGTACAGTTGCGATCTTGCCCCGATATTGAAATCCCATCACCAGCGAAGTATCTGGCAGTACTTTATACGTCTGCTCATCGCTTGACTCCGAAATGATAAGTTGCCTGACGTAAGGTTTTAGCCTATCGCAAGGTAGGTAGACTTGATAGCGCATGAAAGACGTCTTACTGATTACTGCTTTTTACCTTCAACACGCCTAATAAGGCATCAGAACCGATTTGAACACCCCAGGGAATACCAGCCAGATCGACCATATAATTGCCGTTGTGATTAGAAAAAGGCGTAGCCTTACCTTCTTTTCGAGCCTTCAGAACCATGTCTAACGGAGCCGTTCCGACGAAGATGAAATCGTAGACAGATTTCTTGTTGTCGAGAACAAGGTGATGAAAATCTTCGGAGCCCATTGCGGTAGGGAAACCCGATGCGATCAGATTCCCTTTTTTGACAACTCGCTGCAACGTGGTGTTTACCTTGCTCACCAGCGCCGAATCGTTAACTACCGGGAACGAGTAGCCCTTTTTCTTCATAATCGGGAAAAGACCCATCGGTAGCCCGTTACTAATGGCAATGCCGCTATCAATCCGACTTACACCATCGTACAAAAGCTTCCGTGTTTCGGGTTTCAGCCACCTGAAATTGATTTTAACCAGTGCCGAGGCTGGAATGACGTTATTATCCTGCCCTGCCTGAACCGACCCTACCGTAAGCACAGCCGGAGTTTGCGGATCGTTGCTACGGCTGATAATGGTCTGGTATTGCAGGATAGCCTCGCTAGCCATAATGATCGGATCTTTGGTCGTTTGTGGCGAAGAGCCATGACCGCCTACGCCCCGAAACGTAACGTCAAGCTGATCGGTACCTGCCATGCGCGTACCCGGCAGGTTAAAAATCATACCGGTTGGAAATGGACCCGTATGCATGGCCAGTAAATAATCGGGAACAGGTACGTATTTGGCAAAAGCGCTGTCTTCGCGCATTGCCCGTGCGCCCATAATGGGCTCTTCGGCAGGTTGCGCTACCAGTACTAAGGTGCCTTTCCATTCCTGCTGGAGTGTTTTCATAACTTTAGCAACGCCCAACAACCAGGTTGTGTGGGCATCATGACCACAGGCATGCATAGTAGGCACTTCGTTACCATCGGGAAGTTTAACTGTAGCGGTACTCGCGTAAGCTAGTCCGGTTGTTTCTTTGACGGGCAGCGCATCCATATCCCCACGAAACATGACAGTCGGCCCTTCGCCGTTTTTCAGAATGCCCACGACACCCGTTTTGCCAATGCCCGAATAAACCTGATAGCCTAACTGTTTCAGTTCGGCAGTGACAATATCCGCCGTGCGGACTTCCATAAAGCCCAGTTCCGGGTGGGTGTGCAGGTCTTTGTACATCGTTACTAACCGAGCCGAATCGGCATAGGCTAACTGATGAACCTTCCCTAACAAGGCTTCGGATGGTTGAGCAAGAGCGACTGACCAAACGAACTGAAAGATAAAAAATCCGAGTAAGGGGTAGCGAAACTGTTTTGGGAAGATACGATGGATATGCATGAACTGTAAAGTTAGAATTCTGGCTAAAGTAAGAAAATAACCAGTTAGGATAATAGCCGTTATGGGGAAAGATATTTAGAATTATATTTTGTTTAATTTGATAATGGTAAAATAATATTTAGCGTAAATAGTCGCTACGGGCGTTTGAGAATTTCTAAAGACGCCATATCAATCAACTAAATAGTGCCAGCTTTAGGGCTTCTTGACTTCCTGTTGTCGCCCGTAAATATAGCGCAGAGCGATACCGAAGCCCCAGCCTGTTCCGTTCGCCGTGACCGTCGATTGCGGTTGAGCAACGCCATTAACGGTATAGGTAATATCCGAACGGACGGCTTCACCAAGTCCCCAGTATTTTCGGATATACGTGCCGAATTCGAGCGAAGAAGATAAGCGAACGGAGTAATCAATGCCTAATTCGGCAATGCCCGAAATGCTTTTGAGCGTAGTGGTATTGTCTAACCGCAAAGTATCGGCGACGCGGGTTCTGCTGCGATAACTATAGCCAATCAGCCGAAAGTTGTCGGTATTGATGCTGCCATTTGGAACAAGCCAGGCACCTGCCGAAAGCCAAAATCCAGTGCCATTGGCAGCACGACTTGCGGAGCCGATACGTCGTTTAATGCGTAGAGGAATGCCGTACCCGCTGTTCTGATAGTTGTAAATAAGCGGTTTCGATCCGTTCGCAATCGTAATGTTCAGGTGTACTGGCGCATAGGTGTAGCCCGCTTCAATGACCCACGCATTTCGGTAGGTATAGCCCACTAAAGCACTCCAGGTGGCTTTTGTGGTAGAGCTACTGCTGATTAGTCCATCGAACGTATTGGTAAGCACAGTGCCATCGGTACGAAAACCACCTTCGAGACCCACATACCAGGTTTGGGTTTCCTTGAGTTGATAATCAGCTGAATGGTCGGACTGACGTTGGCGAGCAGAGCGATTTCGATAGGGATTTTGATCAGGATCTTCGGTCAGTACTTTCTTGCGAACAACAGGAGGGGGGGCATAATAATTGGTATCAATCACAACCTCCTGAGCCAATGCCGACACGGATAAGCCCATTAGAAAAAGAAGAAGTGAAATGTGTTTCATAGTAGACTAAAAGCCTGATGGAATAAACAATACGGTAAATACTACATCAATTACGCAGCTTTTTTCAGTTACGTTGCTGACCAGCCAAAAGTTCTGGAAAGACGTAGGTATTACTACCCGCAATGCCCCAGATTTTCGCAATTGGTCAGTCGATTTGCGTGGTTCGTCAGTGACCACATCGTGTAGGAGCCTGACCTTTGTTCTGTACAAACAGATACGCAAATCTCATGAATACTACACCAACTATCCTCGTTCTGGGCGCAACTGGTAGCATCGGTTATGCTGTTGCCGATAACCTACTGACTCGCCGAATACCTATAACAATTCTTGTTCGCGACCGGGCTAAGGCAGAGGCTTTGTTTCCGAATCAATCTACCCTGACTATTATCGAAGGCGACGTGCAGGATGCCGCTTTACTCAATCGAATTTCGGCCGATACGAATTTTATTTTTCATGGAATCAACTACCCGTACAACAAGTGGTTTGGGAATATGGATACGGCAACGCAGAAGATAATAGACGCTGCCGGCCAGAATCATGCAACCGTTATTTTGCCCGGAAACGTCTATAATTTCGGGAATACTGCCGAATCGATTCGGGAAGATAGTACGCCCAATCCCTGTACGCGAAAAGGTCAGCTTCGGGTTGAGATTGAAGCGATGCTGGAACAAGCTGCTACGGCTGGCCGATGCCGCGTTATGAACGTAAGACTTCCTGATTTCTGGGGCCCAAACGTGCTCAACGAAGGGGTAAAGCCTATTTTTGAAAATGCTCTCACAGGGAAAGCGCTGCCCTGGATTGTGAACGCCGACATTCCGCATCAATCGGTTTATACGAAAGATGCTGCCGAAATTATTGTCCGGTTACTTTTACGAGATTGGTCTAGCCAGATGCAACCGACTGCAACTACGTCGGCAGCTAAACCATATGAAGTCTGGAATTATGGGGGAACGACAGTGCCATCAATACGGGCGTGGTTTGAGCAGATTACCTCGCTAACCGGAAAGCCCTTGAAGGTGCAGCTCTATAGCCGCTTTATAATCAGTGTGCTGGGCTTATTTATGCCCGTGTTGCGGGAAGTGAAGGAGATGCTTTATCTCTACGAAAACACAATTCTGCTCGACGATCAAAAGGTACTGGCTTTGTTCCCTGACTTTCGCCCAACACCCATGAAACAGGCGTTAACCGAAACGTTGACCTGGTTTGCCAAACATGAACGTAAACAGACGTTTTTACCCGTGGGAGCCACGAACTAAGCTGTATCGATTTCGCTATTTCCTTATTTACTAAAATCTGATAATCAAATGAAAACCTTATTGAAATCCGAAGAATTGATTCAATTTCTGGGTGCTATTTACCTGTTCTCTCGTCTTAGTTTTGCGTGGTGGTGGTTTCCGGCGCTTATCCTTGTGCCCGACGTGAGCATGATTGGCTATGTCATTAATCCGGCTGTTGGGGCCGTGTTGTACAACTTCGTGCATCACAAAGGATTGGGTATCGTAATTGGCCTGCTTGGACTAGTTATAAGCAGTCAGCTATTGATGCTAACGGGAATCATTCTTTTCGCACACTCCAGCATGGATCGGATGTTAGGCTATGGCCTGAAATATTTCGACAGTTTCAAGCACACGAGTTTGGAGAATCTGTAACGCGGACATCCTGTCCGCATAGCTAAAAATCTCAGACTTCAGCTATGCGGACAGGATGTCCGCGTTACTAAGCTTGCGCTAATCGATACGCACCCGGCGTTTGACCCGTCCATTTTTTGAAGGATCGGAAAAAGACACTCGGTTCGGCAAAGCCAAGCAGGTAGGCGATGTCGGTAGTGCTAAGATTTGACTCACTAAGGTGGCTGACTGCCAATTCTTTGCGGGTTTCGTCGAGCAGTTGCTGGTAGGTTGTGCCAGCATCTTTCAAATGAAGCTGAAGCGTTCGAACGCCCATCGCCAGCCGGTCAGCGACGTTGGCTAACGTGGGTTCTTCGCCTTTCATGATGGCAATAATTTCTGATTTAACCCGGCTGGTCAGCGATGGTGCTTTAAGCTTACTGAGAATATCCGTCGCGTGTTTTTCAAATAAGATCGACAATGTTGGGCTGGCGTTCAATACGGGAAGATCGAGCAAAACGGTATCCAGGAACATCGCTGTTTCAGGGGCATCGAATACCAGACGAGCGGGTGCAAATACCCGTTCGTGCTCACGCGTATCAACGGGCCGAGGGTAGGAAAACCAAATTTCGCGAGCTTCGATGCGATGACCTGTTAAAGCCCGCATGGCTGACAGATAAATCGAAAACTCGGAGTTGAGCGCGTGTTGAGGGTAAATAATATCCGCACTGGTTATCTGAAGCGAGAGCATGAATTGCTTTCCCAGCGTCTCGGACTCGATCAACTTCCCCGATGTTCGAATACCTTCGCAGACAATATCCTGATACTGACAAAGTTTGTCAAAGGCTTTGCCCAGGGTAGGGCTGTGCATCATCACATACGCCAATACGCCAATGGCAACCGGATTTACAAGTTCGCCGAGTTGTAGCGCAATGTTTGGATCGCCCGTGGTGGTTATGACTTCGCGCCAGAGTGCCTGTACCTGGCGAACCAATACTCGACTATCGGGATCACGTAACTGCTCTGAACTGATCCCCACGGCGTGAGCTAGTGCATCGGCATCGGCACCGCGTTGCCGGGCCGCGAACAGAATCAGATTGATCGACGCAACGGAAAGCGTATCGTTGGTGGTGAGCATTTAACGAAAGATACGGTCGTGAGAAATGATTAATTCGGGGAAAATACAACTAGGAATCTCACCCGATTCGTAAACGTCAACTAAAGCATATCGGCCATTTTCAAGAACATAAACATTGACCGCTTTGTCTTTTGGTTGAACGATCCAGTATTCCCTGACTCCAGCTTCTTCGTAAAGATTATATTTTTCATTGAAGTCGTTTTTTACGGTTCGGGGCGATGTAATTTCAATAATCCAATCGGGGGCACCCAGGCAGCCAGCATCATCGAGCTTATTCGGATCGCAGATCACGCAGAGATCAGGTTGAACAACCGTATGGAGTTGTTCCGGCTTTCGCTCATTGCGAACAGGTAGCCGCACATCGAAAGGCGCAGTATAAATTTCACAGCTTTTATTGCCAAAGTAAAGGCTTATATCAACAAGTAAATGGCTAACTGCTAATTGATGAGCGCGCCGAGGAGCAGGCGACATTCTATACAATTTTCCCTTTATCAGCTCGACGCTTTCATCAAACTGCCATTTCAGATAATCGGCATAGGTGTAGGTGCCATTTGGGTCGAGTTGTGAGATGTCGGTGATCATGTGCTTCGCTGGGCAATTTCGGTACGCAAGTTCCTAAAATAGTCCGACGACCGCAATAACCGGCTCCCATACCACGAAAATAGCTCACCATCAACAATCCGTATCCTGGCTAATGGGCAAATCGTGGTAAATTCGGCAAGATGGCTTTCCGTAAATGGATAGGGTTCCGACGACAGAAAAATCAGATCGGGCTGAATGGCTTGCAGTTCTTCAGCGGTGATTTCGGGATAACGAGTCTGGTTAGCAAACGCGTTGTAGAATCCGGCTATTTCCAGCATAGAATGAATAAACGTATCGTTGGCCGCAACCATATAGGGTTTTCGCCAGATGAAATAAGCGACGGAAGGGCGCGGTGCTTGAGGCAATGGGCAAAGTGACGTTTCGATGCGTGTAGCTATCGTTTCGGCTTCTGATTGTTTCCCGACTAAGGCGCCCACGTCTCGAATCATCGACAGTGCATCAGGCAGCGTTGCCACATCAGTTAGGTGAACGAAGTACTGTTGTTGAAGGGCCTCAATTTGCTCGCGTGTGTTTTCTTCTTTGTTCGCCAGAATGAGGTCGGGCTGTAGCGTTAGAATCTTATTAATGTTCAGTGTTTTCGTGCCGCCTACAATTGCCTTGCCTTTAACTTTATCGGCCGGATGAATGCAAAATTTTGTGATACCAACTAGCTGATCGCCTACCCCCAAATCGAATAGCAATTCTGTTTGCGAGGGTACAAGAGAAACAATGCGTTTGGGGGTCATAACGTAGTCATTCGGCAGGTAAAATTACCGACTCAGCGCCGATTTAGCTGGTTTTAACGAGATTTTGGCCGCGAGTTGAAAAAATAGTGCAACGTTTACACCAAGAATCTCTCATTTCTCCATGAAACAAGCCTTTTTCACCTGTCTCATTACCGGTCTGGTTGCCACAGCATCGTTGGCGCAAACCACGGCTTCGGTATCTGGTAAAATTACTTACGAAGGCATGCGTCAGATCGACCGGTCGCAAATGCGGATGGTCATCAACGGGCAGGAAGTCCGGCCTGGTGCCCCTGGCGCTCCCGATGCGCCGGAAGGAGCGCCAGATGTTATCTCATTTACGCAGAAACTCGTTTTTGCGGGCAATATGGCCAAAGAAGAACGTGATCGCCCACAGGGAGGTATGATGTTTCGCCGACAAGGGGGCGATGGTGCAGGTGGACCGGGCGGTGCCGATCGACCCAATCGAGGTGGTGCTATGCGGGCTAATTTCCCATTCGAACAGCAAACGTATCTGGACTTAGCCAATCGGCAGCGGATCGATGTACTGGTCGTGAAAAAAGATTCGACGACTCAAATATATCGTACCGAGAAGCCACTACCAGCTACTACTGATTGGCAGGCCAGCGATAAGACGAAAAAGATTGCGGGCTATGTTTGTCACAAAGCCACGGCTACGCATCGGAAGCTGCCTTACACGATCTGGTACACTACAGATTTGCCATTTACCTATTCGCCCGTTGCCGATCTGACACCACCCCAGGGCGTCGTGTTGTTGATTGAATCGGATACGGAGTCGTATAAGGCAACTGGCGTATCGATGGAAGCGATTGCAGCAGCGGCTGTTGAACCCCCGAAAGAGGCAAAAGCTATCTCGTCGGACGAAATGGAGCAGATACGCCGGAAAGGCATGGCCGATTTCCGTCAGCGAATGATGCAAAACATGGATATGTCGGCTCCCCGAAATTAAGTAAACAACAACTAATGGATAACGTATAATGAATAATGTACAATGTAAAATGAAAAACTTGCTGACAGTGAAGCCCTTACTCCGACTTTCGTTATTCATTATTCATTGTACATTATTCATTAGCCTCAAAGGCTTTGCCCAATCGCCCGGCACCATTCGGGGTACGGTTGTGGATTCTATAACCCGGAAGCCCCTGATGGAGGCATCGGTATCGCTGCTGCTGGCCAAAGATTCCTCGCTGGTAAACTTTGGCATTACGGATGGCGACGGGAGATTTGAATTTCCTAAAATTGCCGTGGGGCAATACCGGGTACTGGTAACGTATGTTGGTTATCGGGGACGCTCGAAGCGTGTTTCAGTTACGCAGAATGATCCTACGGTCGATGTCGGAGCGATTGATATTGTTGCCCAATCACAGACACTGATGGAAGTATCTGTTCAAGGGGAAAAAGCGCCGATTGCCGTAAAAGGCGATACACTGGAATTTAATGCAGGCTCATTCAAAACCCGCCCCAATGCGCAGGTGGAGGATTTGCTGAAGAAATTACCCGGCGTTGAAGTTGACCGCGATGGGAACGTGAAAGCCCAGGGGCAGGCTATTACAAAAGTCTTGGTCGATGGGAAACCGTTTTTCGGCAACGACCCTAAAATGGCGACCCGTAACCTTCCCGCCGACATCATCGACAAAGTGCAACTCTTCGATCAGGCATCGGAGCAGTCGGCTTTTTCGGGGGTAGACGATGGTGATCGGGAGAAAACAATTAACATCACGACCAAAAAAGACAAGCGTAAAGGCTCGTTTGGTCAGCAAACCATAGGTGCTGGTCCCAAACCGGGCGATGATGCTCGCTATTCGGGCCGGGTCAGTTTTAACCAGTTTAACAATGGTCGCCAGATTTCGATGCTGGGTATGGCCAACAATGTGAACCAACAGGGCTTTACGGCCAGTGATTTAGGCTTGGGTAATAACTTCGGCGGAGCTGGCCAGGGGCAGGGTGGTGGCGGAGGAAGTAACGTAGTGCGAGGTGGCGCTGGTGGCGGTAGTGGAAATGGCGCAGGTCAGGTGGGCAGTAATGCGATCACTACATCGTGGGCCGCTGGTATCAACTACCGCGATGGTTGGGGTAAAAAGATTGATGTGGTCAGTAGCTATAACGCCAGCAATACGAATACACTGACCAGTCAACAAAGCCACCGGGAAAACATAATTCCGAGCGGTACCGCTGGAACAAGGCCAACAACGTCACAGGCTGGATTTGTTCGTGATCAGACAAGTGGTTCCGACAATACAAACACCAATCACCGGGTTAACCTTCGGCTCGATTACCGTCTCGATACGATGACAACAATTCGGGTTATCCCTAGCTTGTCGTGGATGAATTCGAATTATAGTAACCAGAGCAATGCGACAACACTTACGAATGAGGGAGTTATGGCGAACTCAAGCATAACGAACTACAACTCAACCGGTAGTGGTTTTACTGGAAACAACCAGTTGTTATTATTTCGTAAGTTTCAGAAGAAAGGTCGGAGCTTTTCGGTTAACTGGACCGTAGCACTTAATAATCAGGATAATAACGGCATCAATAACTCGGTCAACAAGTTTAACGGAACGTCGACAACGCTGACTTCTGGGGTGATCACGAAAGATACCTTAACGGGAATTACTACGCAGACCATTAATCAGCGCAACGACCAGGAAACGCATTCGATGACTAACACCATCAATGTAAGTTATACCGAACCGTTATCGATGCGTCAAACGCTTGAATTTCACTACAATCTGTCCGATAACCACAACACATCGAACCGGGCGGTAAATGATTTTAATGGGCTGACAAACCGGTATGATTTACTGAACACACCCTTAAGCAACAACTTCATAAACGATTACGTAACCAATCGGGGCGGGCTGACATGGCAAACAAAGCGATTGAAATATACCTATGCGTTTGGGTTGGACGCGCAGCAATCGAGCCTTAATTCGAATAACCTGAGTCAGGAAACGAACCTGAACCGGACGTTTTCCAACTTTTTACCCAATGCCTTACTGACGTACAACTTTGCGAAAAGCCGCCGACTACGAGTTAGCTACCGAACTCGCCTTAACGCGCCGTCGGTAAGTCAGCTACAGCCCGTGCCTAACAACACCAACCCGTTGAATATCCAGTTGGGGAATCTCGACCTGCAACCGGAATACAGCCATACGGTATCGCTGAATTATAACCAGTTCGATGCAGCCACGTTCCGTAACATGTTTGTCTTCCTGAATGCGAGCCGGACAGATAACAAAATCGTTAACTCCACGATCTTCAATGCATCGGGCGCACAGACAACCAAGCCGGTAAATACTAACGGGTATTATACTGTTAACGGATCGTTTGTTATTGGTCGTCCGCTCAAATTAGGCGCCCAGAAAACAAACATAAACCTGTCGACCAACCTGACGTATAACCAAGGTTCCAGCTTCATCAACAATCAGTCGAACCAGGCAAAAAACTGGCTGATTGGTCAGGGAGCTACGATAAGCTCAAACTTTACCGAGAAACTAGATTTGAACCTGTCGGGGAATATTAACTGGCAATCGGCGAAGTATTCACTCCAACCTCAGCAAAATACGACGTATCTGAATCAATCGGTTACGCTTGACGTGTATTACCAATTGCCGCTCAAATTTACCTTCTCCACAAACGTTTACTATAACCATTATGGAGGAAGTTCGGCCAGCTATAACCAGTCATATACGCTCTGGAATGCAACCCTGGCCCGTCAGTTGTTCAAGCAGAATCAGGGTGAAATCCGCTTCCAGGCGTTCGACTTGCTGAACCAGAACCAGAGCATCGTTCGGAACGTGACAGACACTTATACGGAAGAAGTTCGGAGCCGCGTCCTGAATCGGTATTTCATGATCAGCTTCGTGTATAACCTGCGTCGATTCAGTGCAGGCATCACAGCCCCAAGAGACCCATTCCAGCAGAATGGGGGTGGCCAGCGAGGCCAGGGTGGTGGTTTCCGGCGGAATAATGGGTAGCGAAGATTAAACACAGAGTGGGCCGTCATGACGGCCCACTCTGTGTTTAATAAACCTTACTTAATATACCGGAAATCCTCGTTGCCTTTCAGGGCTAGAAGCGTTTCGTACATAAGCTTAATAACATTCTGCACGTCGTCCATGTGAACCGTTTCGACGGTTGTGTGCATGTATTTCAGCGGGAGCGAAATCAGCGCAGAAGCAATGCCTTCGGTAGCATAAGCGAACGCATCGGTATCAGTGCCTGTTGATCGGCTAACCGCCTGACGTTGGAACGCAATCCCCTGTTGTTCCGCCACCGCAATCAGGAAATCGAGGACGTTGTTCTGTACGGCAGGGCCATAACAAAGTACAGGGCCATCGCCACATTTCAGATCACCTTGTTCTTTCTTGTCGTATTTAGGCGATTGGGTGTCGTGGGTTACGTCGGTACAGATCGCCAGATCGGGCTTGAGTCGGCGGGCAATCATTTCGGCACCCCGAAGACCAATTTCTTCTTGTACGGCATTGACAATATAGAGCGTAAACGGCAGCGTGACGTTGTTCTCTTTCAGTAACCGGGCCACTTCGGCAATCATGAAACCACCCATCCGGTTGTCCAGCGCACGACCAACGAAGTAGCGGTTATTCAGCTCTGTCAAGCCATCAACAAACGTGCAGACGGTGCCGACATGAATGCCCATATCCGTCACTTCCTGTTTGGTAGCGGCCCCTACATCAATGAATAGGTCAGTTACTTTAGGAGCAGTATCTTTTGCCAGATCACGAACGTGAATGGCCGGCCAGCCGAAAACACCTTCTACCACGCCTTTCTTGGTATGTAGATTCACCCGCATAGATGGAGCAATGAGCGCATCGGAACCGCCATTCCGACGAACGAAAATGTAGCCGTCGTCGGAGATGTAATTCACAAACCACGAAATCTCATCGGAGTGAGCTTCGATAACCACTTTATACTCCTTACCCGGTCCAATGACACCAACAGCAGTACCGTAGGTATCGACAATGTATTCGTCGGTATAGGGTTTGAGGTAATCTAACCAAATCTGCTGCCCCGACGACTCAAAGCCGGTGGGCGAAGCATTGTTTAGGTACTTGTACAGGAATTCTCTACTCTGTTCGTTCATTGTGTACTAAAATAGGGGTCTAAAAATTCTTTTAACGGTTTGAGTGGTGGGTGATTGGGGTCGAGGTTCCAGTGGCTTTTATTTCGATAATCTCGATTCCGATCTTTTATTTTTTCTTTTTCAGAATCGGTTTCGCCAACTAATGTTTCAACATAAGCGTAGATTTTTGTCTTATTGGCTGGCGTTGTAAACTTTCCTGAAAGGGTTGAAGGTGTATTGTGTTGCTTTAAGCAATTTTCGAAATCTTTCCAGCAATCAAAAATTACTTGATTGTCTACACAAATAATCTCTTCAAGCAAAGTTTCTATTTCTCCATTTCGTTGATGATCTGGAAATAGAAAATAGTTGAAATTTAAGTGCTCACTGTGTTGTGCTAATCTGGCTTGATTGATGTGAAAAATATCTGCATCAAATAGTACAATTGCTTGTTTATTAGTCTTTGCTAAATATTCGAACAGCTTATCGACAATGTGCAGTTTTTTCGGTGTATCAAAAGCATCTTTACCATCTAGAGAAATTATATCACCAGATGGTTTTCCCAAATTTCCTAATGTAAGTTTGATGCCATACCATTCTTCTACAATATCCTGAAGAAACTTTTGGTCGGTAACACCTTCTACAAAAATCTGTACATTACTCATGCTTTGCCACCCCGCGTATTAAAGCCAATATTCAAAGCATACTCAAACTGCTCAAAGTCAAACGTAACGCTCTCAACTTCTCCATGCTTATTCTCTAGTAGTGAAATATTTCGGGCTTCCTTCTGATACTGCTGCATTTCTGGGTCTTCTAAAGCTTCAACAAAGGCTTGCTGGCATTCAAGGCTGTGCGTTGTGGCGAAAAATTGAACCTTGTATTTAGCACAGAGTTGGATGATCGTTTTCCAGTACTCTTTTAAACGAGTGAAATGGATACCGGAACCAATCTCATCGACCAGAAGGCGATGGCATTTTACATCTAATATTCTCAGAAATAACTTGATAATTTTTGCCGTGCCATCTCCCAGATGAGATATAGGCAATATGCCATCTTTATCTGAAACAACTATCCCTAATACTTCATCACTGTTTCCAAATCTATGAGTTTTTATTTCTTCTAAATTCGGGAAAAAGGTCCTTAGGAAGTCAATCATATCTTTTCTAGCATGCCTATCATCATTTACATATTCATAAAAAAGTCGATTCATAAGATTCGGTAACTCTACGCCATTGGAGACGAAAGGGTAGCGGATTTCAGAATCAATATCGACATCTTCTAAATAAGGTCCTACCAAATCAAAAGCATCATTGTTTTTAGTGATTTTGATGAAATTTTTAAAGGAGCGAAGTAGTAAATTTTGTGTATTTTCTATATAAGCGACTTCGTCGATCGATAAATGATTTGCAGAGCGTAGCTCGAATGATAGAGTTGATTGAATGTTAGTTGAAAAAGTAATTTTGATAGGCAAATTTTCTTTTTTAAATAAAAATTGCCATATATTGGCCTTTTTAAAGCTTGGGAAATACCCATCGTCACTCATAACAAAGCCCCTTGTAAATAACTTTCTTTCTGAGAGTGCCATTAGTAAGTTGAAGACCATTTGATGGGAATCCTCATCAAACGTCAACGCTTCCAACACCGACGTCTTCCCTACATTATTATCCCCAACAATCAAGTTGAACTGCCCAAGATTACTCATCTCGAAGGAGTCGAACCGTTTGAAGTTTTCGATTTTGAAGTAGGTGAGGTGTTGCTTTTCCATAAATGAGGTTGATTTAGCCACTTGTGGCTATCAAGGCAAATGTAATAAACGAGTAGGAGTAGTCTGTAAACTAAAACCCAATCCGCTCGCGTTTCTGCTCAACGCCCATCGAGCGCAGTAACTCCATTGCTACGCGTTCGTCGTATTTGCGTTTCCAGTAATCGGCTTCCAGACGGAGTTTGTCTAGTTCAACATCTTGCTTTTCAACGGTTAGTCGAAGTGTTTCAAGCTCATGACTGACAAGGGTATCGGGCTTGGATTCGACTACCTGAGCCACAAGGGGTTCGTCGGAGAGGAGCGTCAAGAGCGAAACACCCAGAACGCTGGCAATCTGGTTGAGCCGGGAAAGCGTCAGGTCGGTTTTGCCACGCTCAATATCCCCATAGGCTGTGGTGGAAAGATTGAGTAGATCGGCCATGTTTTCCTGCGATAAACCGCGTTGAAGTCGCTCTAAACGTATTTTTTCGGCCGGGCCACGAGAGGTGATGGTGCTCATATCAAGTAACAACGATAAAATCTAAACCTAAACTGACAGGGTTTTTCGAGAGGATAACGCAATTTTGTAACGAAACGATTCTCGAACTTACACCAATCAATATTGGTTTTCAAATTAACGAAGTAAACCCCATTATGAATAACGAAAAAGAATTCCGCAATTTCGCGGTGCATCACATGGGCCTCAATGGCCTGACAGTAGACGGGTATGTGAACCATACGATTCAGAACAGTACGGTTCAAAACATGACCCGTTCAGTTATTGAAGAGCGTCCGATGAATTTCCGTGAAGTCGATGTGTTTTCGCGACTGATGGCCGACCGTATTATTTTTATGGGTCTGCCCGTCGACGATAACATCGCTAACATCATCGTTGCCCAGATGCTGTTCCTGGAATCAGCTGATCCTAAAAAAGATATCCTGATGTACCTGAACAGCCCCGGTGGTTCGGTATACGCTGGTTTGGGTATTTACGATACCATGCAATACGTTCGTCCGGATGTGGCTACGGTTTGTACGAGCCTGGCCGCTTCGATGGGCGCTGTATTGCTGGCGGGTGGTGCTGCCGGAAAACGGTCGGCCTTACCACACGCTCGGGTTATGATTCACCAGCCATCGGGCGGTGCGCAGGGAACCTCGAAAGACATGCAGGTGACCATGAAGGAAATGCTTGAATTAGAGAAAGATCTGTATCGGATTCTGGCTAGCCACTCGGGTCGTACCTACGAAGAAATCGAGCAGGCTTCTGATCGCGACAAATGGTTCAGAGCGGAAGAAGCCAAAGAATATGGCCTGATCGACGAAGTTCTGCACCGGGACAAGTAAACTGATTTACGAAGTACGAGTTACGATGTACGATTTTTGGGAATGCGTCAGCCCAAATCGTACATCGTAACTCGTACTTCGTAAATCAATAGTTTGATGGTTTGCCCGCCAGTTAATAACTTTGCTAAGTACGAATGGCTCAGGTTCGCCTGAGTCATTTTTTTTCTGCCGAAATTTAGGCTTACAAAGTTTTTTTCGTTCTGTTTAAGTAAACTCGGATCGTGGCGTGCGACTCGCATAGATCCGTTAACTCCCAATTCACCCTGCAAACGTTCATGCCACAAATTAGTTGCTCGTTCTGTGGACGGCGCAAAAACGAAGTGATGTTGCTGTTGTCGGGCATCGACGCGCACATCTGTAACTACTGCATTGAGCAAGGGCACCAGGTGGTGCTGGAAGAAATGCGCCCTAAGCGTAGTGAACCAAGTGAGGTGAAAATTAATCTCATCAAGCCGGTCGATATGAAACGTCACCTCGATCAATACGTGATTGGTCAGGATGACGCTAAAAAATCCATTACGGTTGCCGTTTACAATCACTACAAGCGGTTGATGCAGCCCAGAACCGATGATGATGTGACGATTGAGAAATCAAACATCATTATGGTGGGCGAAACGGGTACGGGCAAAACGTATCTGGCGCGCTCTATCGCTAAAATACTGGAAGTGCCATTCTGTATTGCCGATGCTACGGTTATTACCGAAGCAGGTTACGTAGGCGAAGATGTTGAGACCATTTTGACTCGATTGCTCCAGGCGGCCGATTACAATGTCGAAGCGGCCGAACGAGGCATTGTTTATATTGACGAGATCGATAAAATTGCCCGAAAATCAGATAACCCAAGTATCACTCGCGATGTTAGTGGCGAAGGTGTTCAACAGGCGTTACTGAAACTTCTGGAAGGTTCGGTCGTGAATGTTCCCCCGCAGGGCGGTCGCAAACACCCTGACCAACGCCTGATTGCGTTAAACACCGAAAATATTCTGTTCATCTGTGGGGGCGCGTTCGATGGTATTGAACGGCATATTACCAAGCGGATCAATACCCGCCCGATTGGTTTCTCGGGCGATCGGAGACTGAACGAAACCCTCGAAAAAGGTCATCTGATGCGGTACATTTCGGCACTGGATTTGAAATCCTTCGGTCTGATTCCGGAACTGATTGGGCGTTTGCCCGTGCTTACACACCTTGAGCCTCTGGACCGGTCAACGCTCATGCAGATTTTGACCGAACCTAAAAATGCTATTACGAAGCAGTATAATAAGCTTTTCCAGATGGAGGGAATCACACTTCATTGGGACCCTACAGCCTTGAACTACATTGTTGATCAGGCGTTATTGTATGGCTTGGGCGCTCGTGGATTACGCTCCATTTGCGAATCGATCATTACAGATGCTATGTTTGAGTTGCCTTCGCAAACGGGCGTTAAAGAGTTGACGATCAGTCTGGAATATGCCCGTGAAAAATTTGGCAAAGTCAGTACATACCAGCTCCGCTCTGTAGCTTAACCAGAAATAGATAATCATAAAAAAAGGGCCGCATCCAACGAGATGTGGCCCTTTTTTTATGGCAGATAATTTTTTAATAAACCTGACCCTAGTCGAATGGTTAGTATGTTTATTGTCACGAATTCATTACTCCATTCACTACCTATTTCGTATGAAAACGATTACCCAACATCTTTTGGGCAGCCTACTGCTGCTTTTGCTGATTACTGCCTGTAGCCGACAGCCCGCTTATTTTCAAGCATCTCATCGCGACTATCATGTACCAACGTCTCCACAAACTTCATGGTCTAAAGCTCTGACTGAGGAAGGCCATGTTTCTCCGCAGGTGGTCAGGACGGATTCGGCATTTAATCAGCTTGAGGTACTAGTGCGTAATGACAGCAAACTAGCAACAAACAAAGCTGTCCAAAAACGCCTGAATCGAGCGCGTACACTATTCACTTCATCGTCGACCAAAGCGAATGTGGCTTCTACTGAAACAGTAGCGCATAAGAAAATGACCTTCATGGAGCGGATGATGGTCAAGAAGTTGAATAAGAAAATCAGCAAACAGCTCGCGCCCAGCAACCCAGAAAAATCGTTGGCGAGTAAAAGTATTGTGGCGTTATCAATTGTATTGATCGTAGCTGGTATTCTCTTGTTAGCCTTGACGAGCGGGGGCGGTTTTGCGCTTGGGGCTATCGCATTTGCGGCCGGATTGGTCATCTTACTAATTGAGCTGATCTAAGGCCAATCCAGTCAAAATCATAAAATCTTCTTTAAAATCAGGCCCTTTTAGCCGTGAAGATTTTATGATTTTTCTGCTTTTGTGCGGGCAATTCAACTAATTTTTTGTTGCAACCTAACAAACGAATAAAGTTATAGTTGTTGATGGTGATATCTTAATCGTTCACGTTAATTCTCACATTATGAAAACATCTTCAAAACAACTGTTTGCTGCACTCTTCGGACTAATCGTTGTATCTTCTTGCAGCCGTCCTGTCGCTTATTTTCAGCCTACTGCACGGGAGCACTATGCTGCCAAAACTTCAGAATCTGCTCCTGTCGTTACTCCTTCAACATCAGCAGATCAAACTCCTGTTGTCGAAACAACCAACGCTCAACAACTGGCACAAGCCAACTCATCGCTGAACGAGCTTGACGCAATGGTGAGTACGAATACCAAATTAGCCGAGAACAAAACCGTTCAGAAACGCCTGAACCGCGTTCGTACGTTGTTGGCTTCTGCTTCTACCAAGGCTAGTCTGGCACCTACGGAAACGGCTGCTCCTAAAAAAATGAATTTGATGGAGCGGATGATGGTCAAGAAGTTGAATAAGAAAATCAGCAAACAACTCGCCCCTAACAATCCTGAAAAGACAATGATGAATTCGGGAACGCTGGCTACGGGTGCTGTTCTGGTTCTTATTGGTTTATTGCTACTTTTATTGACCACCGGTACGGGTGCCACTGTTGGGGTAATTGCGTTAGTAGTAGGTGCTGTTCTGCTTCTGGTTGGCTTGCTATAGTTGATTTCTTAGGAGAAAACTTCGGCCTGACTAAACATTTCGAGCGTCGGCTAGAGAGTCAATTATAAATTTTCCATCTTTAGGCTATATTTTTTCGAATTAATACAACAAATGCAAAAAGTTGTAGTTTTTCGGATGTTATCTCAATCGTTCATTCACTTTTAACCCCTCATTTATGAGAACGCTTACCCAGTCTCTCGTTGCCGCTGTTATGGGCACAGTTATCCTTGCATCCTGCAGCCGTCCTGTTGCTTATTTTCAACCCAGCGCGCGCGAGAATTTTAAATCTCCCCAACCCAATGCTGTTGCCGTTGTAACGCCTGCTAATGAAGTGAAATCGACCGAAACGGTAGAAGCTGTTTCTACGACTTCTGAATCAACTGCTGCTGAACAACTTGCCCAAGCCAAGCAAGCTGTCAGTCAGGTTGAAGCTTACGTGCGCAACGATAATAAGCTGGCTTCGAGCAAAAAGCTGACTAAGCGAATGGCCAAACTGAATGAACTGCTCAATACCGCCAGCGATAAAGCGGTAACGTCGACTAACGTAGCGTCTGCTAAAAAGATGACGTTCATGGAGCGGACGATGCTCAAGAAAATGGATAAGAAAATCAAGAATCACGTGGCCCCCGATCAAACGAAGGTCATGAATTCGAATGTTCGATTGGGACTTATCATCGGAATCGTCGGTTTGCTGTTACTGCTACTGGGTGGCGGTAGTGTGTTAGGTGTTCTTGGCCTTATTGGCTTTATCGTTGGTTTAGTATTGATCCTGATCGGCGTTATCAACGCGTAAACAGGAATATCAACTTAGTAGGAATGAGTCAGTCAATCGTTTGTTGCCTCATCCACGGTCACGGCGTAGATGCTTCCATTTGGGATGGCATCTACGCCGATTTGGCATCAGATGCCTCCGTGTTGAAACCCGAATTTTCCCATTTGATAACGCATACCTCCATTGAAGGGTATGCCGAAGATTTGTATGCTCGATTACAGACGGCACAGATCGGGAAAGTAGTGCTGGTAGGGCACTCTATGGGAGGCTATATCGCTCTGGCTTTTGCCGAACGATATCCAGATATGGTTCAGGGGCTGATTTTGTATCACTCTACGGCAACTGCCGATGACGACGCTCGTAAGGAAGTTCGACGGCAAGCGATTGAGGGATTGGAAACACAGGGCACAGTACCGTTTATTCAGAAGCAATTACCTAAAATGGTGGCTCCTGATTTTCCGTCAGAGAAAACACAGGCCTTAGTTGAGCGCTTTAGTAGCTTGCCTGCCGATGCACTCATTGCCGGAATGAAAGCCATCGCCGGTCGTCCTGATCGAACCCATGTTTTACGGGATGCTAATTTTCCCGTTTTAATCGTGCTTGGCCGAGAGGACCAATTAATTCCTTATGAAAAAACGGCTCAATTGGCCGACTTGTCGGATGCTGTTCGTGTGGTAACTATTGAGCATGCTGGACACCTGAGTATGATTGAACAACCTGCCCAATCGGTTGAAGTTCTTAAGGAATTTCTGGGGCAGTGCTGATTCGACGGTCGTATCGCTATAAATGAGGGAGCCAGTGGTCTCCCTTTTTGTGTTTTAAGCCCATTTTCAACTGATTATCCGTAAACTTGCACCTTGTTTGTGAAAATACCGGCAAGTGTAAAGTATCTACCCCGGTTTAGCGCATTAGAAAGAATGGCAGAATTGTTTAACGTTTATCCGCTGTACGACATTGAACCTGTTCGTGCGCAGGGTAGCTACCTTTGGGATGTCAATGGCACCCGTTATTTAGATCTCTACGGCGGTCATGCCGTAATCTCGGTTGGACATACGCACCCTCGGTATGTACAGGCCCTGACTGATCAACTAAATAAGATTTCGTTCTATTCAAATTCTGTCCGGATTCCGCAACAACAGGAATTGGCCGATAAACTAGGCGATCTTTCCGGTCATCCTGATTATGCGTTGTTTTTGTGTAACTCAGGGGCGGAGGCCAATGAGAACGCCCTGAAACTGGCATCGTTTCATAACGGACGGACAAACGTAGTGGCGTTTACTAAATCGTTTCATGGTCGCACGGCTGGTGCCGTTGCCGTAACGGATAATCCGGCTATTGTAGCTCCTGTCAATTACAATAAACACGTTAGTTTTCTGCCTTACAACAATGTCGAAGCGGCAAAGGCGGGAATTACCTCAGATACCTGCGCGGTTATCGTTGAAGGTATTCAGGGCGTAGGTGGTATTCAGGTAGCTACTGACGAGTTTCTTCAGGCACTCCGTCAGCGTTGCGATGAAACCGGGGCTGTGCTGATTCTGGACGGTGTGCAGTGTGGTTATGGCCGGTCGGGAAAATTCTTCTCGCATCAGTTCAGCGGTATCGAAGCCGATATTATTTCGATGGCGAAAGGCATGGGTAACGGATTCCCAATTGGTGGTATTTTGATTTCTCCCAAATTCAAAGCCAGTTACGGCCTGCTCGGTACAACCTTCGGCGGAAACCATCTGGCTTGTACGGCTGGTATTGCCGTTTTAGATATCATGAAAGAAGAAGGTCTGATGGAAAATGCCACGCGTATGGGCAATTACATGATGGATGGTATTCGCCAGATTGGTGGCTATAAAGAATTGCGTGGCCGTGGTCTGATGATTGGCATCGAGTATGATTTTCCGGTAGATACGCTTCGAAAAACCTTGTTGTTCGAACATAAACAATTTACAGGCGTAGCGGGCAAAACCATCATCCGATTGCTGCCTTCACTAGCCATCGGTGTTGATGAAGCCGATCAGTTCTTGGAGGCACTGCGTGTGTGTTTAAACGCAGAGAAAGCAGAGGCATAACTCCGATTAGTTATGACCTGTCTATTAGCGTAAATCACTATTGGGCTATTTTTGTTAAAATAACTTAGCTATGAATTGGCAAGACTATATTCACTCGGATGAGTCGGTACTCTTAGGGAAGCCCGTTATTAAAGGCACCAGATTATCGGTCGAATTTTTACTGGAGCGTCTGGCTGATGGTTGGAATGAGCAGGATTTGTTAGATAATTATCCAAGATTGACCAAACAGGCCTTACAAGCTGTTTTTGCCTATGTCTCGGCTACAATGAAAGATAACTTGGTGTATTTTCCACCTACTAATTTACGCCAAGCTTCATGAAGTTTCTGGCAGATGAAAACTTTCCTATTACCGCCTTTCGGATATTGCTTGAAGCTGGGTACGACATTAAACATATTGCTTATGAGATGCCCAGTATAACCGATATAGATGTAACTGGACTTGCAATTCGTGAAAATCGCATTATTCTTACGTTTGATGGAGATTATGGTACTCTGATTTTTAAACTAGGATACCGTCCTCCGGGTGTTGTGTATTTTCGTTTGCCAACTATCACCGCTGATGAGCCTGCGCGCATTGTCATGAATTTGCTAAAAGAAGGTTATCCAATTGATCATATGCACACAGTAGTTGAAACTGATAAAATTAGGCAAAGGCGCATCCAGTAAAGCTAAGTTTATGGAGTCACGTTGGAAATGACTTATAAGCTCTTCATATTCTTGCGCCCTTTGCGTTTAAAAAAATGACCAATTTTCTCTCTCTTGCCGACGTCACGAATATTGACGCCCTTGTTCAGTCTGGCCTCGATGCCAAAGCCAATCCGTTTGCCGATCAACAACTTGGCAAGAACAAAACCATTGGCATGATTTTCTTCAACTCAAGCCTGCGAACGCGGATGAGTACCCAGAAAGCAGCCCAAAACCTTGGCATGAACGTTATGACAATGAACGTGGGCCAGGACAGTTGGGGGCTGGAAATGGAAGAAGGCGTGTTGATGAATGGCGATAAGGCAGAACACGTTCGCGAAGCGGCTGCCGTTATGGGACGCTATTGTGACATCATCGGTATTCGGGCTTTTGCTGAGTTAAAAGATCGGGACAAGGATTACCGCGAGCAAGTGATGCATCAGTTTGCGAAATACGCGAAAGTACCCATCGTGAATCTCGAATCGGCTACGCGTCACCCACTACAATCGTTGGCCGACTGCATTACTATTGAGGAAGAGAAACGAAAATCATCGATAATACCAGCCCGTCCAAAGGTTGTGCTGACCTGGTTGCCTCATTTCAAGCCGTTGCCGCAAGCGGTTGCCAACTCATTTTCCGAGTGGATGAATGCCCGCGACGTTGATTTTGTGATCACCCACCCAGAAGGATATGACCTTGCACCTGAATTTGTTGGCAAGGCTCGGGTCACTCACAACCAGGACGAAGCTTTTGAAGGAGCCGACTTTATTTACGGAAAGAACTGGTCATCCTATACGCATTACGGACAGGTGTTAACCCAGGACCCTTCCTGGGCAGTTACGATGGATGATTTGCGTTTGACGAACAACGGTAAATTCATGCACTGCCTACCTGTTCGACGCAATTTGAAAGTGTCGGATGAAGTATTAGACAGTCCTCAGTCGCTTGTGATTGAGCAGGCAGCTAA
This sequence comes from Spirosoma litoris, assembly GCF_054776755.1. Taxonomy (NCBI): domain Bacteria; kingdom Pseudomonadati; phylum Bacteroidota; class Cytophagia; order Cytophagales; family Cytophagaceae; genus Spirosoma; species Spirosoma litoris. The sequence goes on from NZ_BAAHBI010000020.1 coordinate 129,514, forward strand.
CCGGGAATGGTCGGCGCAGGCGGTCTTGAAAGAAATATTACTAAAGTCTTAGGCAGATAAAGGAGGAGAGGGAAGAAAGGGGAAAAGACGTACATGTTTTCTCCCTTTCTTCCCCCTCCTTCCTCTCTTCTTTTTTCCCTTTCAATGGATAATCTTACTGTAATAAAAATAGGGGGCAACGTTATTGACGCCCCAGATGCCCTCAAACGCTTCCTGACTTCGTTTGCTAGCCTGACTGGCCCTAAAGTGCTGATTCATGGCGGAGGCAAAGTGGCTACCCAGGTGGCAGATAAACTTGGCATTGAAACTACGATGGTTGAAGGTCGGCGTATTACCGATCAGCCCATGCTCGATGTGGTGACGATGGTGTATGGTGGCCTAGTCAATAAACAGATTGTAGCTAAACTTCAAGCCCTGGATGTTAATGCCATCGGACTTACAGGGGCCGATGCAGGAACTGTGCTGGCAAAAAAGCGCCCGGTAAAAGACATCGACTATGGAATGGTCGGGGATATTAAGGAAGTCGATTCTGGTCAGATTCAGTTTTTTCTGCGTCAGAATTTAACGCCCGTTTTTGCCCCAATCACCTACAGCACCGCTGGTGATTTGCTCAACACCAATGCCGATACGATGGCGTCGGCCATTGCGGTTGACATGGTTCGGCATAATAGCGTGACGTTGATTTATTGCTTTGAGAAAAAGGGGGTGTTGAAAGACCCAACTGATGATAACAGCGTTATTAATGAATTGACGCCAGCCCTTTATGCCGAACACAAAGCGGCCGGAGTCATCAATAAAGGCATGATTCCGAAGTTAGACAATGCCTTTAAAGCACTGGAAAGCGGTGTAGCGAAGGTCATTATCTGTCATGCCGATGAATTGGCTACTGCTGTGAATCAGGGTGCAGGAACAACTTTAAAAAAGTAAAGCGGCCCGAAAGCCGCTCATGTTATATTACATTTCCTTGAAGCGGCTTTCGGGCCGCTTTACTTTTACTTCTCTGCTAGCAGATGCGCAACGCGCCGAACACCCATAAACCGTCGCTGATAGTAACTGGCATTTAAATAGTCGTAGCGAACGCCACCATTCCAGGCCGAGTGAATGAATTTGATCTGATCGCCAATTACTTCGGTAATCAGACCGACATGGCCAATGCGGCTACCGCCAGAGCTATGGCCTTTAAACAGAATCAGATCACCAGGTTGAGCGGCATCTTTTTCGACTGCTTCGCCCACTCCACCTTGCGCGGCACTAGAGTGTGGAAGGGCAATACCAAACTTGTTATAACAAAAACGGGTAAATCCTGAACAGTCGAAGCCACGGGTGGTCGTTCCACCAGATCGGTAACGAATTGACAGATGCTCTTTGGCGTAATTGATGACATCGTTTACGAGCGGAATCTGCTCGTAAAAGCTTGCCTTGCTTGAAGTTACGGTGGGTACGTCAGTTACGGCGGGTATATCACTAGATACGGTGGGTACGGTTTGAGCTTGAACGATGCCAAACGAGACAGTACAAACTACTGCCAGGAGCATTTTTCTCATCATAGAAGTAGGTCAAATCCAGGTTACGCCTATAAAAGTATCGTAATATGGCCAAACTACCTATAGATTGAGGAAAATTTTCCCCATTTAACCGAATTTTTTTGTGCCAAATTTATCAACTTGTTGACCGTAAGATAATTATGCTACATTAATAAAGTATTATATTTAAATAAGCGCCCATTCAGGGTTATATCAATTCCAAAAAAGTCGGCCTCATTGATGAGCAGGTAATTCATCAATGAGGCCGACTTGCATGTGCTTCAGGATTGATCAGAACCAGTTAGCGCCAATAATACGGAATGGCCAGGGGATAGAAGCCAGAATAAGCAACAGACCTATGCCATAGAAAATACCAATAAGACGTTGTTTGGTTGTTGCATCAGAAGCGCGCTTCGAACGGGAATAGCCAACGGTGATTAGGGCAATGGCAATCAACATACCCGTTGTATGCTCTACGCTGTAGAAACGATACAATTTCTCGCTCATCATGCTGAAATCAACTTTAGGGCTGATGAATAACAAAACCAGACCCAGCAGCAATTGCGTGTGTACGGAGATTAACGTGAACAGATATAGTTTACGGTTTCCATCCGTATAGCCGCTAGGCCCTTGCCACTTGCCAATAGCAGTGATAACGGCAACGATCAACAAAATAAGAGCTACCCAGCGAAGCCCTGAGTGGGCATGTACTAGTCCAGAATACATAACTTGGTTAGTTTAACGGATAAATTGATTTCTCAGAGCAAAGAAACAACCAAACCGTCAACTTACCTTGTCGATTGGGTGTTTGTCTCCATATGATTCTTTACAATACGACCTATAGCGTTGCCGATGAAGTGGCTGCCGACTGGCTTCGCTGGATGAAATTATTTTTTATACCAGCTGCGTTGGCTACCAAATTGCCTGTAAGCCACCGGGTTTTACGGCTGTTGACTGAACTTGAGAACGGGGGCACAACCTATTCAATTCAACTCGACTTCGAAACACTGGAAGCCTACAACATTTATCTGGAATTCCACGCCGATACATTACGGCAACGGATTCAGCACCGATTCGGCAATCAGTTTATTTCCTTCGATACGCTATTGGAGGACGCTTGAAAACGTGATGCAAGATGAATAACGAGCCGTAAGCCGCTTGAAAAAACACTAATTAACTCAATAGGATTGGTAATAATTACAGCCGTTTCTGATTTACGTACGTAAATCAGAAACGGCTGTAATTATTCATTTATAGGGCAAAATAAAGGTTTAGTTGGATAATAATTTGTCGTGAAAGTGGTTTAGCCCATTAGTTCATCAAAATGTTCGGTCTGGCCAAACAAAAGAGGGTACAAGTCGATTGTAGTAGTAGGTAATACACCATCTAATTATAGCCCTACTCAACTCCCATGACAACTCATACAAACTTTAGCGGAGCACCGAATCAGAACGATCAACGATTAAATGTCTGGGAGCACAATCCCAAAAATGTGGCCTTCGTAGGAGATTATTTACCGCGGCAGTGCGGCATTGCCACATTTACATCTGATCTCTATCAATCGTATAATTCGTTTATACCTGATTCAAACGCTTTAGTTATATCGGTAAACGATACGCCTGATGGATACGATTACCCGTCGGAAGTTCGGTATGATTTTTACCAGCATGACCAGGATGCCTATCGTAAAGCCGCTGAGTTTCTGAATTCGAAAGATGTTGATGTCGTATGCTTGCAGCATGAGTATGGGATTTACGGCGGTTCGGCAGGGAGCTATATTCTGACGCTGTTGCGGAATCTGACTATGCCGGTTGTAACCACGTTCCACACGATTCTGAAAGATCCGAATGAAGAGCAACTCGTAGTCCTGAAAAGCATTGCTGATCTGTCGTCTCGGGTAGTTTGTATGAGTGAAAAGGGACGGGATTTTCTGATTAATATTTACGAAGTTCCGGCTGATAAAATTGACCTTATAGCGCATGGTATTCCCGACATGCCCTTTGTTGATCCACATTTTTACAAGGATAAATTCGGGATGGAAGGCAAACAAACCGTTTTGACGTTTGGTCTGCTGTCGCCCAATAAAGGCATCGAAAACGTAATCCGGGCACTACCGCGCATTGTAAAACAACATCCCAATGTAGTATATATGGTGTTGGGGGCAACGCACCCGCATTTAATCAAATATGAAGGAGAAGCCTATCGCGATAGCCTGAAAAAACTGGCGGCCGATCTAGGCGTTCGGGATCATATTCGATTTTATAATCAGTTTGTCGAGTTAGAAGATCTACGCGAATACCTTGGTTCTGCCGATATCTATATTACACCTTATCTAAACCCCGCTCAGATTACCTCAGGAACGTTATCCTACGCGTTTGGCTGTGGAAAAGCGGTAATATCGACCCCTTACTGGCACGCCGAAGAACTTCTGGCAGAAGGCAGAGGTATACTGGTGCCTTTTGGCGATTCGGACGCCATTGCCGATCAGATTATCAATCTCTTAACGGATGAACCTATGCGTCATGCCATGCGAAAAAAGGCGTATATGATGGGCCGTGAGATGATCTGGGAGCGGATTATCCAATTATATGCTGACTCATTTACACAGGCTCGCCAGGAACGAATGAGTAGCATCAACAGCCAGGTTCCTTACTCGGTGGGTGGCCATACCAGCGCAGCCTTTAAACTACCTACGCTTCGACTTGATCATCTGTTCCGCTTAACCGATTCGACGGGAATTGTTCAACACGCACGCCATCATTTACCTTATTATGAAGAAGGATATTGCACAGATGATAATGCACGGGCACTGATTTTGACGCAAATTCTGCAGGAAGCTGGACTAAGTGATGCCAAACTGGCGCGTACAGCTGATAATTACTGCGCATTCATCAATCATGCTTATGCGCACGATTACCGCCGATTCCGCAACTTCATGAGTTACGACCGACGCTGGCTCGAAGAGGTAGGTTCGGACGATAGCACTGGCCGGACTATCTGGGCGCTAGGAACTTGCATTGGTCGGGCTACAGACCGGAACACGGTTAGTTGGGCCATGAACCTTTTCGAAAAAGTACTTCCGAGTGTTGTAAATATGCCATCGCCACGATCCTGGGCATTCGCGTTGCTGGGCGTTCATGAGTATCAGAAGAAATTCAACGACGACCGTCTGGCCAAAACCATTCAACGACAATTACTCGATAAGCTGGTGTTCCGATATACGGAAACTGCTACGGACGAATGGCCTTGGTTCGAAAATACCTTGTCGTACGATAATGCTGTACTGGCACATGCACTGCTTCGTTCGGGCGATGCACGGTTGATCGAAATTGGTCTTACGTCACTTCGCTGGCTAATAAATTTGCAAACGGCTTCTTACGGGCATTTTCAGCCCATTGGATCGAATGGATTTTATACAAAAGGTCAGGCAAGGGCTTATTTCGATCAGCAACCGCTCGAAGCGCAAAGTACCGTTTCTGCCTGTTTGGCGGCTCTGGAAGTAACGGGAGACGCTGAGTGGCATCGAACGGCAATCCGGGTATTTAAGTGGTTTTCAGGATTCAATGATCTGGGTTTACCCCTCTACGATCAGCAAACGGGTGGTTGCCGGGATGGTCTGCACATCGACCGGGTTAACCAAAATCAGGGTGCCGAGTCGACATTGTCTTACCTGATTGCGTTGGCCGAATTGCATATGGTTCAAAAAAAGAAGGTTGCGGTAAAGCCGGTAAGCGTTGATATACCCGCTTTACTAAATGGATAAGAAGTCAAACAGTTATTTCGTTTTACAGTTGGATTATAGTACATGACTTTCGCGGAAAGCTGTGCCACGTTTGCTCATTGCACTTAATTAAACCGTGGCACGGCTTTCTGCAGAAGTCATGTACTATGTGTACTCAGACCCATTTTGAGAATAAACTGTCTGACTGACCACCTTCTTACTGACGCTGATGAGTATAAAAGCCACCCGAACGGGTATTGTTTTACGGCCCGATCCTACCCGAGTCTTGTTTCGTCCATTTGAACTGGGTAGCACTACCCGTACCCTGAAAATTATTGCGCGTGTCGGTAGCATGACCGATGAAGAAGCCGAACAAAAGCTCGACGAGGTGATTCGGGAATTTGGCGGGCGCCATTACAAACTCGAGCGGTTTCTATTACAGCGGTTTGAGCAAATTAAGCCGCAGTTGTTGACTGATGAGCCATTAACGGAAGATCGTAAGCTGCTACTTGGCGCGTATTTCACGATGGAATATTCGCTGGAGTCGGCTGCCTTGTTCAATCCATCTATGATCTGGCATCCAGATCAGACCAATGTGCCACCAGGATATAAGCGTTTTATCCTGAGTTTACGTGCAACAGGAGAGGGGCACGTTTCGTCGATCTCATTTCGGATGGGCTACATAGACGATACGGGGAAAATCGTATTACGGAAACCATCCCGTTATGTGACGTCGCCCGATATGGTTCCTAATCATGTATTTAACCGTGCTATTTTTGAGCGCAAACTTTACGAATTGCGGCTGGAAAATAGCATTCAGGAAAAGATGATGGCTGGTTTGGGCGATGAATTTAGTCTATCTGAACTCGAATCGCAGATTAAACGGGTTTTAGCCCAATTCCGCTACAATGCCGAATACGATACCATTGCGAGTGGATTGCTCGCACTTGCTAAGTCAAATTACGAAGTTCACTTCGACGATGATCAGAGCTTGGACGAGCGCTGTATTTTTCCTAATTCACCGAATGAAACCAACGGAATTGAAGATGCACGTTTCGTTCAGTTTACGGATGATGATGGGCAGATAACCTACTACGCGACCTACACCGCTTACAATGGTCGAGTAACATTTCCGCAATTGCTTGAAACTAAGGATTTTACGCACTTTAGTGTAAGTACACTGAACGGAGCCGAAGTTTCTAACAAAGGCATGGCCTTGTTTCCGCGTAAAGTCAATGGGAAATATGCCATGATTTCGCGTCAGGATGGAGAGAACATTTACCTGATGTACTCCGACGATCTGTACTTCTGGCAGACCAAAGACATCCTATTGAAACCAACCTACAACTGGGAGTATGTACAGTTAGGCAACTGTGGTTCGCCCATTGAAACCGAAGCGGGTTGGCTGGTCCTCAGTCACGGCGTAGGTCCCATGCGGAAGTATGCGATTGGTGCTTTTTTACTTGACCTGAACGACCCTTGTAAGGTAATTGGTCGCACAGTTGAGCCGATCCTTAGTCCCGACGAAAACGAACGGGAGGGCTATGTACCCAATGTAGTTTATAGCTGTGGCGCATTAATTAACAACGATGAATTGATAATCCCATACGCTATGGCCGATCATGCCAGTAGTTTTGCGACCGTCAATGTGAAAGAACTTTTGGCTGAATTAACCGGGCAGGCTAAGCCAGAAAGTGTACGGAATGAGGTAACTGCCTAATAAACGGTTAAAACGAGAAAGCCCCGATGTGCATGCACATCGGGGCTTTCTCGTTTTAACCTCTCCTTTTGTAGGAAAGGGAGTAGGTCACTTCGTCAGTGAAATGACCAAAATTTGCGTATGGTAGTTCGCACTGATGACGACGTTGCTAGGCACGGTTGTGATGCTAAGCGGTATTGCATAAGGGCCACCAGTGGCGGGCACCTGTGTACCGACAAAATTTACATTTACCGTCGCAATACGTTGACCTGCTGTTACAGTTACCATCGGATTGGTTAACTGAAAAGCTGCCGCGGGCGGAATCGTATACGATGTTTTGTTCGCCGTGTTATAGGCCGTCAATGCCGCCTGGTCAATGGCTACTGTAATCGGAACATCCTGCGATGGCGGATTGGGCGACGCAATATTGATGTCGACGGGAGCCACGAGCGACGTACTGGTAGCTGGTACCGCTATCGTTTTTAGGATGCTTCGGTTTGCCACATAAGGGATCTCCGCCACATAGCCAGCACTGGCAAAGTCAACGAAATGTTCATCGTCTTTAAGGCATGAAGTCAGCCCAACTGCTAAACTTACGGCCACGATAATATTGAATAACTTGTTCATGGTTGTCTGCTTGTTTTGGTTAGGCATTACTTCTCCCAGAAGATTTTGCTCGTAAACTGATTGATAGTCCCTTGGGCTCCTACATTGACTGCGTTGTTACTGTATTCCGAAGTGGGATAGAGCAACCTAACGGGAATTTGTTTCACCGTTGTACTTGGGTCCTGCGAAATAGGGATAGTGCTTGGTATACCCAAACGGCGATAATCTGACCAGGCCTCGAAGGGAGCTGTACCATTTTCAGAAGCCCATTTTTGTGTAATGATCGCTTCAATCTTGTTCGTCGAGGCATCCCAGTTTACATCATTTATACCTGCCTGCGAATAATAAGCCGTTGCTTCGGCTTCGGTCCGGCCTGCATTGATGAATGATTCCGTAATGGCCGACTGATACAGTGTTTTCGGGTCGCCCGAAATCCAGCCCCGTTGTGCCGCTTCGGCCTGCATGAACAGACTTTCGTGTGATTGGATGATTGGCGAGCGTTGGTCAACACTTTTCAGAACACCTGGCCCAACATCAGATACCAGACTATTTACTACCACATCTATAGTACCGAAAAGTGTTCCATTAAATGTGTTTGTTGTGCCAGCTACGGGTCTGTAGTAAGCGCCCAGGCGTGGGTCGTTGGTGTTTTTGTAGAACGTAATGCCATACAGATTCCCCTTATACTGGTTGTTCAGCGTTGTTGGGTTGCCATTGATGGCATAAAATGCACCGTACAATGGATTCTGCATGTTTTGCGAGTTGGTATAGCCGGGGCTTACGCTGGCGTTTTCACCAGCTCCCAGAAAGCCCGAACCTGATGCTTTAATCGTTGCCAGCTGCGTTTGAATAAACGAAGCCCGATCCGTTTTTTCCGATTGACGAAGGAGCATCCGTAGTTTCAGAGTATTGGCGAATTTAAGCCACTTCGTAATGTCGCCCTGAAACATAATGTCGTTAGGTCCCGGATTGAGTGTCCCATCGCCTTTATTCAGCAACGCGATCCCTGCATCAATCTGCTTGAACAGATCATCGTAGATATCCTGTGCATTATCATATTTGGGCAGAATGTTGGCCGTACCCTGTAAGGCAGTTGTATAAGGTACATTTCCGTACGTATCTACCAGAATATGGAAATGCAGCGCTTTCATGATTTTGGCCATGCCTTGCAGAAGGGGTTGGCCGAGCACAGCTGCCTGCGTATCTACATAATTGTAGTTTTTCAGGTTGAGGTAAGCGCTTGTCCAAATACTGTTGTTGAAGCCCTGCGTAAACTGATAGTTTTTATCCGATGTCGCAATCGAGTAGTTGCCGCTCCAGTTCCAGTAGCCCATCCATAAGTTCAGGAAATAGAAACTACCCGTAGCACCACTGGGTGCGTTGCCTGTAAGGTACCAACCCGTTGTGGCCAAAGCATCGGGAAGTACTAACTGAGGACTAGCAGCCGTAACCTGGTTCGGATTGTTATTAACGTCGAGGTAATCGCTTTTGCAGCCAGCTACTACGGCCAGCAGGACAGCCAGCATACCGGCTGTCAGTCGTTTTATATGAATCATGTTGTTTGCTGATTGAGTTTAAAAGCCAAAACTGAGCCGGAATCCATAAAGCCGCGTTGGGGGCGTCTGGTATTCGGTTGTTGTACCGACGGCATTGCTGGTATCATTGGCATTGGAGCCTCCCGAGAACTCAGGATCGGTGAACACGTTCGTTTTAGGCCGTAGCATAATCAGGTTCCGCCCTGTCAGCGCAACATTCAGCGACTTAATAAACTTGGTGTAGTTGATAATCCGGGTCGGAATATTGTAGCTCAGCACAACCTCCCGAAGTTTCCAGAAATCAGCGCTTGTTACATAGCTGGATGCCGCATTATGATAACCCGAGTTGGTCCAGAAAACCAGGTTGCCATCTTTGGTTGTCACATTTGTATTAGGTGTAATGCTGGCCGTTGTTCCATCAGCATTGTTTGTAACGAGCACTGAATTGGGGAATACAAAATTCTGCCGCCCTGCATATGTTGATCGGATACCCGCTCCCGTAAATTCGAGGGCGTTCCCAAGAGCATTATAGATAACGGCACCACCACGATACTCAACAACAGCTGATAACGTAAGACCTTTGAATTTAAAGGTATTCGTCAGGCCGAACCGGTATTTGGGTTGGGTTGTGCCCATATATTTAAGTGTTGGGTCCAGAATTGGGTAGCCCGTAGCATCAACTACAGGACGGCCTGTATACTGGCCACTTGCATCGTAATATGGGGCTTTCGGATCGGTTGATTGTACCCGCTGAATATCGCTGACAAACAAAGCTGGATACGCATAACCTTTAGCCGCAAATACATTCGAGGCTCCACCAGTCAGGGTTGGGCGATAAGGGTCAGTTCCGTAAGGTATGTTGATACGGTTAAGCTCCTGATACAGATCGGTAACTTTGCTTTCTAGATACGTGAAGTTGGCGTTAAGATCCCAGGTGAAACCACCTGCATTGACTAATGGGCGAATTGTCCGCAAGTCCAGCTCAAAGCCCCGGTTTTGCATACTACCCGTATTGATAAGGGCGGCAGAATAACCTGTTGCCTGCGATATGCCAATGGGCACCGTCTGATTGGTCGTAACGGTATTGTAGTAAACGGCTTCCAGATTGAACCGGTCAAACAGACCTACCTCCACGCCCACTTCCCGGCTGTTTGTAAACTCGGGTTTCAGGTTTGGGTCGTTTTGTTGATTGCTCTGTTCAAAACCAGCCTGGCTCCCAAAGGGAAATCCTGTGCCTGGATTGAATACGTTCTGCAACTGATACGGAGCCACGTTTACCTGTCCTACTTTCGACAAACCTCCTCGTACTTTAAGATAACTAAGGGCTGCGGTGCTCTTCAGGGCCGGAATTAACTCGCTTAACACAACCGATGCATCGACGCTTGGATAAAAGAACGACCGATTGCTTGGAGCTAACAGAGAGGTCCAGTCATTACGCCCAGTTGCATGTAAATACAACGCGTTTTTGTAGCCCAATGTAAGATCACCAAATAAGCCCTGCAACCGACTTTGGCTGCTGTACTCGGCCAGAGTGGCGTTGCCTAGTCGGTTAGCTACGTTATACGTACCGGGTACAACGAGCGCTCCTGCATAATCGTAAGTCGTCCGCAGATATTCTTGCCGGGTTTGTTGACCGAGAACCAATTTGGTGGTGAAATCTCCGAAGCTGGGGCTTAAGGTAACAAGCAGATCACCCGTGAAGCGAGTTTTTAGCTGGGTAGCATCCTGCACACTGGCGTTGGTATGGCCACCCGCCGATGAGGCAATGTTACCCGCTTCCCAGGGATCACCTGTGGCATAATCTGAGAACGTCACATCGGCAATGTGGGCTTTCAGTTGAGAGTTGTAGACCTGGCCACCAACCCGATATAATACGCTTAGCCAATTGGTAAATTTATACGATATGTCGGCTGACCCCTGCAGGGTGTAGAGGTCCGTAATTTTCCGAGAATTGTCGCCCGTTATTTGCCAGTAGGGGTTTGGGTAATACGCATTGTAGTAGCCGTTTACATCGCCGTATGGAGAGTTGATGTCGTTGAGCGGATAGCTATTCAGTGGAGCCTGAGGTTGCTGATTCAGAACGTTCCAGTATACAGGGCGGTTCTGGTTGAAGTCGCCATTTTCTGTATTCGTATTCTGATAGGAGAACTGGACACCCGCGTTGGCCGTAAACTTATCGACCGATCGCCCACCCTTCATGCTAATGTTCGTCCGCTGATACTTATCATTCGGTACAACTCCTTTTTGATCTACCCGTTGCAGGCTCAACCCAAAATAATTTAGATTGTCGCCAATGCGGTAGGAGATGTCGTGCTGCTGCGTAACACCTGTGTTGAAAAAGGCGCGCCGAGGATCTTTAGAGGGAGCGGAATAAGGTACTTTCAGCGTATCGAGCCGAACACTTCCATCGGTTCCCCGAATCTGAACGCCATAGCCCAGTGGTTGAATCGAGCCATCAAAGGCATTACCAAACTGCTGATTCTCATAGGGTACATAGGTACGGGCGTAGTTGCGATCATAAAAAGGGACGCCTTCGCCACCGTTTGCTCCAAATTGAGTTTGCAGGCCAGGCATATAAGAGATGCTTTCGAACTGCGTATTGTTGGTATAGGTAATCTGTGGTTTGTTATTTTGAGCACCCCGCTTTGTGGTAATGATAAGCGCACCGTTCGATGCATCAGATCCATACAGAGCGGCCGCGCTCGGTCCTTTTAGTACAGTAGTGTTTTCAATATCATTCGGATTGATTGAAGTTAAGAATGTGATATCGGAGATAACACCGTCGACAACCAGTAAGGCCTGGTTATTACCCAAAAAAGATCGGTTGCCTCGTAACGTAAGCCTGACTCCCGCTCCCACACCGTTGTTGGTCGTGCTGATCTGTAGCCCCGAAACCTTACCGGTTAAGCCATTCGCTACGTTAATAGGCGCGGCCTGCGTAATCTGGGCGTTGCTAATTCGGGCGATGGATGTCCCGATTTCCCGCTCTGTGCGTTGAATACCAAATCCGGTAACAACAACTTCATTCAGGGTCGATGCATCGGGGGCTAGTGCGACATTGACTGTGCTTTGACTGCCTATTGCAACATCCTGTGATTTGAACCCAACGAATGAAAATGTCAGGGTGGTATTGGGCCCAACATTGATTCGGTAATTGCCATTCACATCGGTGGTTGTTCCTCGACTGGTACCTTTTACAACGACGCTTACACCCGGTAGGCCAGATCCGTCGTCCGACGAAGTCACACGACCTGTTACTGCCGCGTCTTGTGCCAGTACTGGCAGGCAGAAAAGGAGCGAGAGTAACCAGCTTCCAATTAGAATTTTTCTCATAAATGTTGATGGAAAAACGATGAAATTGATTAGTTAAGAAATGTAAAATTTATCCTGTTTTAGTGTCAGGAAATTATAATATACCGGTAATATAGGCCTCTTATGATTAAAAAAAAATTAGCAGGCAGACTGAATTAGTGCTCTGATTTCCTGCTATTTGAATTGTATTTTTAGGCGATTATACTTAGGTGAGAGTTACGGTAATTTATCAAGAATGCACTACGAAAAGGAGATAATTTTTAAAGAATTGATGTAGTCGAAATTTTATATTATGTATTTATAAATTTATTCTATTTAATTCTAATGAGTGACTTTTCATTTATAAAGATTACTCACCAGAAAATGAGTAATTAAAAAGTTATAACAGCTACGAGAAGAAAAAGTAAAGAAAAGAATGGTGGTGTGTAATTATTTTAATCTGATTTTATAGTTACATTAAATTTTAATTAAAGAAATATAAAATATAATTTAATGTATATTTTAACATATAAGTCCGATAATTAGGATTTCTGCCAAATAATATTCTAATAATGGGTTAATAGATAATTTTTTGTAGATAGATTTAGGTAATCGAAAAAATGTTGTGATTAATGTTTTTTTAATAAATTTGATTTAGTTTTTATACTTAGGTATCACTTCTTAACTTAAACAGCGTTCTATGCGTAAATTTTTACTAACACAGCTCTTACTGTGTTTATTCGCTATTCCATTGCTTGCCCAGAACAGGGCGATCACTGGAAAGATCACTTCATCAGAAGACGGCTCCCCCCTGCCAGGTGTTTCCATCCTAATTAAAGGCTCGAACCAGGGAACCACGACCAACTCAGACGGTACTTTCCAGATTAATGCGTCGAAAGGATCCGTACTACAGATCAGCTTTATTGGTTTCACTACAGAAAGTGTCAAGATTGAGAATCAAACTTCTCTGAATCTTGCCCTAAAACCGGATGCATCTCAGCTTCAGGAAATTGTAGTAACAGCTCAGGGTATCCGCAAAAGTCAACGGGAAATTGGATACGCTATTTCGAAAGTAGCTACCGAAGATGTTACCGTTGGTCGGTCTCCACAGTTAGCTCAGGCACTTTCTGGTAAAGTAACTGGTCTGGCCGTTTACAACGTTAACAACAGCGTTGACCCTGCCGTGAAAATCGTTTTGCGCGGTTACCGTTCGTTGACGGGTAATAACGAAGCACTGGTGGTATTGGATGGTATGCAGACCACTTCGACGATCCTGTCGACGATCAATCCGAACGACATTGAGAGTGTATCGATTCTGAAAGGTGGTCAGGCAGCTACGCTGTATGGTTCGTCGGGTATCAATGGTGCTCTGATCATCACGACAAAAAAGGGTGCAAAAGGCAAGCTGAAAGTAAATTATTCGAACAGTACCAACTTCGAGCAAATCAGCTTCCTGCCTAAAATCCAGGATAAGTACGGTTCAGGTTCGCACTATGCGACAGCTTTTGGTACAACTGGCTACAAAACAGATTACCTGGCTCGTATGGCCGACAACTGGCGTGCCTATGAAAACCAGCAGTATGGTGATGCCTTCGATGGATCGATACGGATTCAGGGACGGACTGCTGAAAACGGTGCTCAGCTCCTTATCCCATACGCTGCGGTTAAAAATGCTCGTGAGAAAGCCTTTAATACTGGTGTTTCGGTAAATAACCAGGTTAGCTTCCAAGGGGGCGACGAAACCAGCTCGTTCTACATGTCGATCGAGAATCAGTCGGTAAATGGTATTGTTCCCAATGACAAAAGTATTCGGACAGGTACTCGTCTTTCAGCTTCGAAAGAATATGGCAAACTAAGCGCTAGCTTCAACGCCGGTTATGTGCAGGGTGTATACAATCGTACATCATCTGACTTCTATAACGATGTTCTGAACCAGCCCGCTAACTTGCCTCTGAGCGACCTGCGCGATTGGCGGAACAACCCGTTGGCGAACCCGAACGGTTTTTATAATGACTATTATAACAACCCGTATTTCAATGCTGACAATAACCGGATGAACTACAAAGATGCCAACTTAAACGGTAACTTGACCCTGACGCTCAAAGCGACCAACTGGTTGTCGTTGATGAACCGGGTGGGTGTGATGAATAACTCACGGACAGGTAAAAACACAACGGGTAAGTTCATCTATTCTGACTGGGCTAAAACAAAATCGTATATCCCGGCTCCATTCTATCGGGATGGTGATGGTACGGGTATCTACCGCGCTATTACCGACGTTCCAGGTTCTGTGTTAGACTACTCGGGTACAGAAAATGTCATCAACAACGAATTCCAGATTCAGTTAGCAAAAGATTTCGGTCCATTATCGAACCGATTGATTTTGGGTAACAGCTTGTATCAGCGTACCACCAATAACATTGCTGTGGGATCAAGCTCAATCGTTGTACCTGATGTATATAACGTAGCAAACCGTCAGGGAATCCTGACCGGTGGTCAAACGCTCACACAGGAGCGTCGTTTAGGCTATTATGCTGACTTAACGATGAACTATAAGAACTACCTGATCTTGAACGGTTCGTTCCGTTTCGACCAGACGTCTAAGTTCTACAAGCCAACGCGTGATGCTAGCTTCTGGTCGTACCCATATTATGGTGCAGCCGTTTCGTTCATTGCTACCGACGCTTTCCCAACGATCAAGAGCGAGTTCCTGAACTACTTTAAGCTGCGGGCTAACTACAACAAGAACGCTAACGATAATATCCCGCTCTATGGTCTTGACCTGACCTATCCGAACGGAACTAGCTTCCCATACGGTAACACAGTTGGTCAAACAGTTGGTAACACTCTGCCTGATCCAAACCTGAAACCTGAGCAGGTATATTCTTCGGAGATTGGTGCTGAATTCCAGTTGCTGAATAACCGCATCAACATCGATGTATCGGCTTATACGCAAACATCAAAAGGTCAGGTAATTACGGTTCGTGTTCCTAACTCGACTGGTTTTCAGAACCTATTGATCAACGTGGGTGAAACCAAAAACTGGGGTTATGAGGCCGAATTGAAGTACTTGATTGCCCGGGGTGGTAAATTCTCCTGGGATGCCAGCGTTCGTTACTCGTACAACGACAACAAAGTTGTTGACCTCTACCCAGGTATCAACGAATTCCAGATTGGTGGTTTCTCGTATGCTAATACGAACGTAATTAAAGATTCACGTTTCCCAATCCTGAAAACGGATGGTTACCAATATGCGCCTGATAACTCAGGTCGTGTTTTGGTGAATGCCACGACGGGTTACCCCCTACGTAATACCTCGTTATTGCCTCGTGGTGGTGTTCTGCCCCGTCATATCGCTGGTTTAGGTTCTAAAATGGAATATGGCAACTTCGGCTTTACGTTTAACTTCGAATACCGGGGTGGTAACGTAATGTTCAGTGATCTGGGCCGTCAGATGACCTTCACCGGAACAGGTAAATGGACCGAAGATCGTGCTCCACACGTATTCCCGAACTCGGCTATCTTGAACGCTGATGGTACTGTGTCGGCGAACACGACAAACGTTCGTGAGGCTGAATACTCATTGTGGGTAGATAACTACCGGTTGATTTCGGAGAACTTCGTTACACCAGCCTGGTTTATCAAACTCCGTGATATTAACCTGTCGTACCGGTTGCCACAGAGCCTGATGACGAAAACGAAAATTTTCTCAGGTGCCAGCATTGCAATTTACGGGCGGAACCTGCTGACTATCGTTGATAAGTTGAACTACTACACTGACCCTGAATTTAGCTATCAGGGTAACCCAACGCCAGGTAGCCAGGCTACATCGGTGCCTACTACGAACACCTCCGTTGGTATTGGTATCAATACAACTGGTCAAACACCGCCCGTTCGCCAATACGGTGTAAACATCAACCTGACATTCTAGCAAAAAGCAATACAGATCTTACTATGAAATTCAAAACACTTATAATCGCTGCTTTAGTAGCATTGGGTGGTAGTAGTTGCAATACCAAGTCATTTCTGGATATTAATACGAACCCAAACCAGGCGGCTAGTACACTTCCCAGCTATGTGTTTACTAATGCACTGAATATTACAGCGACAAACATAGCTGGGAATTCAGTGGGTAATGCTGGTCAAAATTCAAATGAACTAGGATTTTATTGGGCAGGCCAGTGGACACAAGGGAATGGATATATTATTAATACTGCCCAGTTTGCCTATCAATTCACCAATGGTGATTTTAATTACTGGGATACCTACTATGATAACCTGGAAGATTATCAGTATGTAATCAACAATGCTGATGCTAATAATCAGAAATTCCTGAAGGGGCCATCCAAGGTTATGAAGGCCATGCTATATCAGCAACTTGTTGATATGTATGGTAATATACCTTATACGGATGCGCTAAAGGGTGCTGCTGTGCTAGCGCCCAAGTTTGATGATCAGAAAGCGATTTATGAATCGTTAATTACAGCTCTGGACGAAGCTATCGTTGATTTAAAAGCGAATGCATTCACAAGTGCTTTTACAACGTCGGACATTGCCTTCAATGGTAATACTACAAAGTGGATTCAGTTTGCGAACTCATTAAAGATGAGAATCCTTATTCGTCAATCTAAAGTGTCGGGTCGCGATTCATATATCAAAACCGAGATCAACAAGATTGTGACCGAAGGATCAGGTTTCCTCACTGGCTACGAAGCCAGCATCGGGGGGCCATCGTTCTTCCAGCCAGCAGCAGGTCAGTTGAACCCAGTTTATGACCGTTGGGGTTATGACGCGACGGGCGCTAAACGGGCGTTGAATAACTACCCTCGTCCAACGAAGTTCCTGATCGACGGTCTTAAAGCCGCTGGTGATACCCTGCGGCTGAAGCGGATTGCCTATGCTACTGGTGGTGAAAGCACCGGTACGCCAGGTGTTAGTACGAAAGCTGAAATTGCAGCAAACTATGCGGGTACACCTTTTGGGGCTAGCTCGGGTTATCTGCCAGCTAATACCTCATCTGTAGGGCCAAGCTTGCTGGTAAAAGGCGACTACAACCGGCCATATATCCTCATGACCGCATCAGAAGTCCAATTCCTGTTGGCTGAAGCGAAACAACGCTATTCGGATGTAACCCTGCCAAATACGGCTAAGGCTTATTTCGAAGAAGGTATTGTTCAGTCATTCCGCGTATTGGGTGCCAATACAGCTGGTGCTGCTGCGTTTAAAGGTAGCAAAATTGAAAACTATGACTTCGATTCGTCGTCGGATAAACTGGCCGCTATTGCCATCCAGAAATGGATTGCCCTGACCAACTTCAATGGTCTGGAAGCCTGGGCTGAATATCGTCGGACAAACTTGCCAGTTACGCCACAAAGTATTCAGGTGCCTGACAACAAACGGCCTACGCGTCTCTTCTATCCGAATACAGAAGGTGGCTCGAACGTGGCTAACGTAACGGCACAAGGAACGATCGATGTGTTTGCAACCAAGATCTTCTGGGATGTTGACTAGTTAGTCAGCGGAGATTAGTGACGGAAAGAGGCCATCATGTTGATGGCCTCTTTTTTTGTGATTTGTGGACTGGATACCCGTATAAAAAAAGCGGGCCGATATGATCGGGCCGCTTTCTGCATTACGCTTTATCCAACTATTAAATTTACTGTCTATAGATACGATCAACCGGCTAACAACACTCAGGCTCAGCAAGGATTGATCGACTGTAAGGCGCTTGCTATAAAATGATTGAATCGGCTTATGTGCCAGATTCTATTAGAAATTAAACGCTATTCTTATTAAAATCATAGCAGGCCTAGCCTAATGTATATTTTTCGGTAGGTATATTAATTTTCCGGTAGGTTGGGTGTTGCGACCATAATTTCAGAAAGTATTCCTTCGACCTGTTTGATTCGATTCGTTATAGAAAATAATTGGCTAACACAGGTACAAACTTTTTGGCTGAAACGAGGTTATTCTATAAAATAAGCCGACTCAACGACATGAAAGACGAAAAAGATATAGATCGTGATAACGCCCAACTAACGGGCCGGACAGAAGGGCCGTTTGGTTCTGACGATACGGATGTCGACAGGGCTCATGAAGATAATCGAAACCGATACGATCAGGAAAATTCAGCGAATGGACTTGATAGTAAACAAGTAAGAGGTGGTCAGGATGGACGCAATGATCGGGCTATTGCCAGTACTGACATGGATAGTAAAAATGGTGTATTGCGGATGGGCGATAATGCTAACAGCACCCTTGAATTGACAGAAGAAGGGCTGAATAGCGCTGTTGCCGATGAGGCAAAGACAAATACCGCGATGGTAGATGTCACGACACATGGTCCCGACGATTATGCCTCTGCCAATGAGGTTCCTGTTCCGAAAGCGGAGCGGGCTGCCAAAGAGCAGAATAGCGATAAGAAAACGTCAGAAGAGGAGACCCAAAAAGAGCGTGAAGCCGACGTTGCAGAAACCGGGACCGACCTGAACAATAAGCCTGCATATTAACTTTTCTTTCTCAACACTTAACAAAAAAACGTTATGAGCGTAAGTAGCAAATCCCGCAAAGAAAGCACTGAGTCGTTTGCCGCTCAGGCCATGCACAACACAATGGGTATTCCCCCTGCGTTGGCACAGTTGAATGATAAAAATCTGGATAATGACCTTCCTTCCCGCGTAGCGTCTAGTAACGATACGGATGTGCCGGGCGATGTGACAGAGGCAGATGCCATTGCCGCAGAAGCTGATCAGGAGAAAGGCATTACCAATGCTGATATCGAAGAGTCGAAGCGAGCTTCGTGGGGACAACCACCCGTAAACAGCGAAGAAAGTAACCCCGACTGGACAACCAGCACAACCGATGATACCGTACCGGCTACCCGTGCAAACGAGCCCGAACGGACATTGGGTAATGCCTAGTTTGCGAATGTCCTATTGTTAAGTAAATGGACAATGCAAAATGAATAATGGACAATGGTTGTATGCTAAAAATCAATAATTTACCATTTTTCATTATCAATGATTCATTACCCATCCACTTAATAGATAGTCAGTGTATGACCCCTTCAGGGTCACATGTTTATAGCAAGATTCTATATAAACATGTGACCCTGAAGGGGTCATACGTTATATGCTATCACGAGATTGACTTAGCAATAGATTTACCGCAGGTAAGGGAAGGAGCGTTCCCGATAATACCTGATTCTCAAGCAATAGAAGCTGTTCATGAATACCCGGCTGGTCATAAAATCGACCTTCGAGCCGTTGCCGCAAAATCGATCGGAACCAGGTCAGCTGTTGTTCCTGCCGTCGACGAATGTGCGCTCCGTTGTGAGTCGTAAGTTGCTGGTGTTCTTCAATCATTTTCCAAACGTCGGTTATGCCAACTGGGGTGGTGCTTTGAGTTGGTAGGGCCGAACAGATTAGTACAGGTGGAAACCAACCTGTTCCGGTGGGAGGAAACAAATGCAAAGCATTTTGGTACTCAATACGAGCGCGGCTGGCTGCCGCTCGATTTTCGCCATCAGCTTTCGTAATTACCAAAGCATCAGCTAACTCCATAATGCCCCGTTTCATTCCCTGCAATTCATCGCCAGCCCCTGCCAACATCAACAGTAGGAAGAAATCCACCATACCGTGTACGACAGTTTCGGATTGGCCTACGCCGACGGTCTCCACCAAAATAGTATCGAATCCGGCAGCTTCGCATAGAAGAATTGTCTCCCGAGTGCGGTGCGCTACCCCACCTAGCGAATCGCCCGCTGGCGAAGGGCGTATGTAGGCGTTGGGGTTCATCGAGAGCATCTCCATTCGGGTTTTGTCGCCAAGCAAACTACCGCCCGTACGCTGGCTGGTTGGATCTACCGTAAGCACCGCTAACCGATGTGCCTGTTGGGTTAGATACGTACCAAAAGCCTCGATAAATGTGCTTTTCCCCACACCTGGCACGCCCGTAATACCTATCCGAATGGAATTACCTGTTTGGGGAAGAACAGCCTCCAGCACCTGTTGGGCTATACCCTGATCATCAATTCGACGACTCTCAACGAGCGTAATGGCCTGACTGAGCACTAGTCGGTCTCCGGCTAGGATGCCGTCGATGTAGTGTTGAGCAGGGAGTCGTTGGCGCATTCTGAACCGGGATTTTTATGATTTCGTTTACTGACTATATAAAAACCTTATAGTTTAGAGGCTAATAATAAAAGTTAATTGTATATGGTTTACAAAATCCTGTAAATCAATAAAATCATAAAAATCCCGGTTCAGAAAATAGTTTAGGTGAGGTCCTCCGGCGTTGTAATCTTAATATTTTCGTACGACCCTTCGATAAGCGTAATCGGGAAGCCAGCGTATTCCATCACACTGGCACAGTCGGTAAAAAACGATTGTTCCTCAACCTGAAACGCCTGGCGGAACGAAGTTAGTCGAAACGTTTGCGGGGTTTGAACCAGGCGATATTGACTCCGATCAACAGCCTGACTAACGCCATTAACTCCAACGACCCGCACCGAATCTTTAACCGGTACGCAGGTTACTGCCGACCCTGTTCGTGCTGCCGTCTCGAAGCTGTCCTGAATAATGGCTGGCGAAACAAAAGGACGAACACCATCATGAACAGCCACTAATCCCTCGCTTGCACCGATGGTATTTAAGCCATTACGAACCGACTGGAAACGAGTGGCTCCCCCATTAGCCGTTTGAATGGGTGGGTGGAAATTATGCTCTTGACAGAGGGTCTCCCAAATAGTCTGTTCTTTGGCTGGCAAGACCAGAATTAATTGTGATGCTGGAAGCACCTCCAGAAAACGTTCAATGGTGTGCTGAAGGATGGGTTTTCCTTTCAGTAGCAAAAATTGTTTAGGCACGTCAGATTTCATTCGGCTGCCACTGCCGCCAGCCACAATGATGGCAAAATAGGTTGTAAGTTGGGCGTTATCAATCATTCGTCGTGGGCTGTCAGAATAGCCAATACGCATAAAAAAGGGGGCCTACTGGCCCCCAAAAATAGTAATCACAAAGTACTTACCACTACCGATTGACAACTATCGATCGAGTTAGATGATCAACATCGCGTCGCCATAGCTGAAGAAGCGATATTTTTCTTTAATGGCCGCCTGATAAGCTTCCTTGATGAGTTCGTGACCACCGAAGGCGCTAGTCATCATGATCAGGATTGACTCGGGCAAGTGCAGGCTCGTTAACAGCGAGTTAGCAATTTTAAAGTCGTACGGCGGGAAAATGAACCGATCTGTCCAGCCTTCAACGGGCTTCAGACGGCTATTTGCCGATACCGATGATTCAATTGCTTTGAGCGAAGTAGTACCAATAGCGCACACCCGCTTACCAGCATCAAGCGCCGTATTGACAATCTTGGCCGATTCTTCAGAAATCTTATAGTTTTCGGAATCCGTTTTGTGCTTGGTCAGATCTTCAACATCTACCTGGCGGAAAGTGCCTAAGCCAACATGAAGGGTGATTGGCGCAAAGTTAATGCCTTTGATTTCCATTCGCTTCATCATGGCCTTAGTAAAGTGCAACCCAGCGGTAGGCGCTGCTACGGCACCCACATGTTGGGCGAAAACGGTTTGATAATCTTCACGGTCAGCATCTTCGGCTTCCCGGTTCATGGCCCGAGGAATTGGTGTTTCGCCCAGTTCGTCAACCGCTTTCATGAATTCCTCATGATTGCCATCGAACAAGAACCGGATTGTACGCCCTCTTGATGTTGTATTATCAATTACCTCCGCAACCAGATCACTGTCTCCGAAATATAGTTTGTTGCCAACGCGAATTTTACGGGCTGGGTCAACTAATACGTCCCAGAGTTTCATTTCACGGTTTAGCTCGCGCAGAAGAAATACTTCGATTTTAGCACCCGTTTTTTCCTTGTTGCCATACAGCCGCGCTGGAAAAACTTTAGTGTTATTGATCACCATTACATCACCATCTCCGAAGTAACTCAGCATATCCGAAAATTGCTTGTGTTCGATCGTTTTGGCTTTTCGGTCTACAACCATAAGCCGAGATTCACCCCGCTCAACTGGGTATTTGGCAATAAGACTTTCGGGTAAATCGAATTTAAATTCGGATAACTTCATAGGATATCAGCACGAAAATGAACGGTGCATTTTTTGTAAAGGCCGCAAATATAGTAAAAAACCCGAAAAAAGTCAAATTTTTCGGGAAGTTTTCTTGCAAATATCGAAGAAATGACTAGGAGTTAGTTCCCTCATGCCCAATTGGCTGAACGGAACCCTCAGTATTGATGTGGGCGCGGTCTGTCGTGTTAAATTTAGCCATTAGCTCGGGCGATACTTCATTCGAGTACGTACCCTGGGCCGACACAAAAACCCCTTTCATGCCATTAGATGCTGTAATAGCATACAAGGTCATTTCATCGCCAGGATCTGAGGTACCCTCAAACCGATAAAATTTATCGACATTGAAGTCTTCACTCTTTAATTTCGTTTCAGTGCTTTTTTCTTCCAGGTAGTCCTTTTTGGGACCGAATTCATGTGTATAGCCTTTTGTCCGGAGCTCTTCCATTACTTCGGTCAGGGTGGTCATATGGCTCATAACGGTAACGATTTAGTGTGGTAGTAGAACTCAAAAGAGATCGGATAGTTTAAACCACCTGGGATACGGAGCGTGAAGCAGGGATGAAAAAACAACGTGCTCGGAGCAGAATCAATTAAATCCTGTTCCGAGCACGTTACTTCTTGTCTTATAAATGATTAGTCGGGCAATACTTTAATCATGATATCTTTATAGTACACCTTACTTTTTGGGTCGTGTCCCTGTAGAGCCACTGTACCCATACTTAGCTTTTTAGAGGATTTTCCCGTGCTAATGCTGTCTGGCTCAGTATAATCGTTAATGAGTTTGTCATTGATTTTGATCATCACTTTTTTACCCTGCACGATGATGTGTTCAGTGTACCACTCGTCGTCTTTCACAAAGGTTTCTTTTACATCCTGAATGCCATAAACGCTGCCCGTTTTCCGCCAGTCGGTGTGGGTTTGGTTGACCTGGATTTCGTAACCTTTGGATGGCCAGCCTGTTGGTTGGTAGGCCGTGTGAATAAACATACCTGAGTTAGAGCCAGGCATGGTTTTGACCTGAGCTTTCCACTCAAAATTCTTGAAGTTGTGGTTGTTTACGGGGCCTTCATAAAACAAGTGAGCACGCGGTCCATTTACAACAATAGCTCCGTCCTGAATAGTAAACGTTGATGGGCTATCTTCCGTAACTTTCCAGCCGTTAAACGTTTTGCCATCGAAGATACTAACCCAACCATCGGCAGATGGGCGTAAGGTAAAACTGAAGCAAAAGCCCAGTAGCAGCATAGCCGCAAAAAAAGTCAGCCAATTTTTCATACGAATAGGGCAAGTTATGGTTTTGGAGGTGCCCATTACTAAAAGCAAAAGTGCCTTAGAAACTAATCTATGTATACGGGGGATTGTCTTGGATTTAAGTATTTGGGCCGTAGGCAGGCGGTATTTACTCTAGAAAAATGACTTCAGTTATGGGTTGATCCAGGCAGAGTAGCGTCGGGAAAATTTGGATTCAAATGACTTATTTTTAGCTACATAAAACAGTGAGATTATTGTAACTTGCTTCCAGTATCGCCCCCAACCTGTACCGATCAATGTTACTCGAACAGCCCACCGATGTCGAATTTGCCCAGCTTCTGGATGCGTTGCCGGATGCCGTTGTCTGGATGCGGGCTATGCGTAATGAGGCTAAGGAGATTTTGAACTTCAGGATAGACTACGCCAATAAGAAGTCGCAGGAAATGGTGGAGGGTATTTATAAGGCGTCAGTCGGAACTCTGTTGTTAGGTGATAATGAGCAACTCCGGCGATCCACCGAGAAAAGCTTTCAGGTAATGTGTGGTGTTATGAAAACCAATCAGCCACACGAATATGATTTCTTTAATTCGCACCTGAATGCCTGGTTTCTGATGAGTCGTTCTAAATTGGGCGACGGAATCCTCTGTGTTACGCGCGATATTTCTTCCCTCAAACGGGCCGAGCAAGCCAATCGGCAGCAAACGAATTTGCTGAATAGTGTGCTGGATAGCTCGCCGAATGGTATTATGTCGTTGGCGTCGGTTCGGGACGAAGCCGGGAAACTAATTGACTTTACCTTCTTGTCGGCCAACGAGGCATCCTGCCGAATGATCGCTAAACCAGTTAATAACCTGGTTGGGCAACGTCTTTTGGCGGTTTTTCCCGAAAATGTCAAATCAGGCTTGTTCGCTCATTGTGCGCATACGGTTGAAACCGGGGAGTCGGTTCGTATCGAAATGCACTATAACTACGACGGGCTGAACTTCTGGGTTGATGTATCGACGAATAAACTTGGTGATGGGCTGGTTATTACCTTCACCGACATATCGGTTCAAAAGCAACTACATCAACAATTAGAAAACTCGGTTGTGGATCTGCAACGATCCAACAAAAACCTGGAGCAGTTTGCCTACGTCGCCAGTCACGATTTGCAGGAGCCCTTGCGGAAAATTCAGGCCTTTGGCGATATTATTCAATCGCAGTATGAGTCGGTTATCGACGATGGAGGGGCTGACATGATTCGGCGGATGCAGTCGGCAGCGGCACGTATGCAGGTCTTAATAAAAGATGTACTGGCTTATTCTCGGGTTACTACAATACGCGAAACATTGAGTGCCGTACAACTGGATCAACTCGTCAACGATGTGTTGGCCGATCTTGAAACGATCATTACGGAGAAACGTGCACACATAACGGTTGAGCCTTTACCAATTGTACAGGGCGATTCTGCCCAATTGCGTCAACTTTTTCAAAATCTGCTTAGTAATGCACTAAAGTTTTCGAAATCAGACCCAACGTCTCCTGCACCCACTATTGCGATTACGACCCGAAGCCTGTACGGACGAGAAATGAGCGAAATGAATATTTCGGCCAGTGATACTGATCGCTTGTTTCATCTGATTACCGTAGCCGATAATGGGATTGGTTTCGAACCGCACCAGGCCGATCGAATATTTCAGGTATTCCAGCGACTACACAATCGGACTGACTACCAGGGGACGGGCATAGGATTGGCCATTGTTCGCAAAGTGGTTGATAATCACCAGGGCTATATTCGTGCCGATTCAGTACTGAACCAGGGGGCCACTTTCAAAATACTATTGCCAGCCTAATTCCCGAAACGAGCGCTTAAATAGCTTTATTAAGCCATGTTTATCACTTTTGCCTATCTGTTCGTTACTTTGGCAGTTGAATCAACCGGAATTTTCATGCGTTATTTCATTTTGTTGGTTTTTTGGTTGGCGCTAGCCTCCTGCAAGCTTGCTATACCTAGCGTGTACGAAGCTCAATTTTCTTCAGAGCCAACAGTTACACCCGTAACGGCTGGTCAGATAGATGAAGCATCGGGTATGGCCGACAGTCGGAGCCAACCGGGTAACCTTTGGATTGAGCAGGACAGCGGGAGCCCGGCCGAGCTTGCTCTGTTAGGATACGACGGGAAAGTAAAAGGCAAAATCAATATTCCGAATAGCACGAATCGTGATTGGGAAGAGATGACGATTGGGCCAGGACCAACAGATGGTACCAATTACCTTTACATTGGCGATATTGGCGATAACAATGCCCAATATTCGACTTGCCAAATCTATCGATTACCGGAGCCTACTTCCTTGCAGGCAACTATTGGGAAGGTCGAACGAGTTAATTTCCGCTATCCCGATGGCCCCCGAGATGCTGAGGCTATGTTTGTCGATCCGGCTACGAAAGACATTTACATTATCTCGAAACGAGAAGAAAAAGTCCATTTATACAGTTTGCCTTATCCACAAAATATCAACGAGGTAACCGTAGCCAAAGCCTATGGCGAACTGCCCATGACCTTTGTTACGGGTGCGTCGATCTCGCCCGATGGCTCCGAAATCCTGGTACGGACCTACACCCAGCTTTACTATTGGAAGCGCGACTCTGGACAATCCATTGCCGATGCATTACAGTATGGAAACAGCCGCCAATTAGTGGTACGGGCAGAGCCGCAGGGTGAAGCGGTTTGTTTTGATAAAGACAATAAAGGGTTCTTTACCATCAGTGAACGCGCCAATGCGTCATCCATAAACCTATATTACTACGCCCGGAAATAGTCGCTAGTCAGGTGTCATTAGCCTAATGACGCCTGACTAGCGACTTTCGACTCTATTGTGACCTATGGATTCATCTATACTGATTATAGTTCTGAGTTTATCGGTATTGATTTCGTACGCTTTTGATTTGTTCAGCAGTCGGTTTAAAACACCGTCCGTTTTGCTGCTGTTGTTGTTAGGTATGCTCACAAGGCAGGCAACCGAGTATTTCAAGGTTCAGGTGCCTTATGTCAATACGATTTTGCCTACACTGGGTACGTTGGGTCTGATTCTGATTGTGCTGGAAGGTGGGCTCGATCTGGAACTCCATACGGATCGTTTAAGTAGCATCCGGCGAACACTGTTGTCTTCATTAATGGCTATTATTGGCGGAACGCTCATTATGGCCGGTATGCTTTACCTGCTCCTGAACGATTCATTTTACCATTGTCTGATTGCCGCCCTGCCCTTCTCCATTGTTAGTAGTTCGGTTACCGTTCAGTCCGTAACGAACCTGACAAGCGGACAGCGCGAATTCGCCGTATATGAGTCTGCGTATGCCAGTATATTGGGCATTATGGCGTATAATTTCCTACTATTAAGCCGAGGATCGGTGCTAGGAGCCATCTGGTCGTTCACGCGCGATACGCTCGCAATGGCCATTATATCCTTAGGCTGCTGCTTTTTGCTGCTCTATCTAATTGGACGGATCAATCACCGGATCAAATTTCTACCCATTATTTCGGTATTGTTTCTGGTGTACGCGCTGGCCGAAATAAATCACATGTCGTCGCTGCTGTTGATTTTGATTTTCGGCCTGTTTTTGAACAACACAGACCTGTTTATTCGCGGTCGATTGAGTCAGATTCTGAAAAACGATTTGTTTGAAAAAGAGTTGGATCAACTCAAAAACCTGACAGCCGAAGGAGCTTTCGTTGTTCGAACCTTTTTCTACTTAATTCTGGGATATGCCGCTGTTCCGCACGATCTGGTAGAAATAGATGCTCTGATTGTTAGTGTATTATTTGTTGTCGTGATTTTTTTCTGGCGCTGGGTAACACTCCGGCTGACCTATTCGGGGCCGCTAATTCCACTACTCTGGATTGCACCTCGTGGTCTCATCACTATTTTGCTTTACCTGAATATCCCGGAAGACTTACGGTTAGTAGGCTTTCGCGAAGGCATTCCCACACTGGTTGTGGTACTATCCTCGGTAGCTACGATGGTAGGGCTGCTCAGAAATCAATCAGTAAGAAATGTAGAGTGATAGAGTTATTAGTAGATTCTCTGGATTTTGTGGATTCTATTATTGCTGGTTATCCATAAAATAGAATCAATAGAATCCGTAAAGTCCAAAGAATCTATAGAAACCATAGAATCTAAATTAGCTCAATACTCCCCATTACTATTCGCGATATAGCGCCAAAAGCCCCAGAACGACCGGGTTTTAAGGTAGCCCAGATCCTGATCGTTGGAAAAAGCTTCGCGCTCGAAGCTAATATTTCGATAAGCACTATAATGATCGTGGTAGTGGAGTCGCCGGATAAGATACTCCAGCCCATACCAAATATAAAAGGGGAGAATCCCTAGTTCTGCCTGTTGTCGCAGATGAATTCGTTCGTGATTCAGTAGAGTAGGGCCGGGATTTGGCCGTTTTACTAAAATGAACGGAAATAAGGCCATCCCGTCTGGACCCAACGAAGGCAGATGAACAACAAACATAGATATACGCGTATAAGCAACCAACAACGATCAGCACAAAAATATTCCCTGAGTAGACCTTCACAAAGGTGCTAAGTTGTTAGCTTGCGTCTATGATTTTATTATTGATTACGGCCTTTGTTATTGGCTATATCCTCATTACACTCGAACACTCAATCAACATTAACAAAACGGCAACGGCACTCATTACGGGCGTCGTTTGCTGGGCTATCTATGCTTTAATGGCTACCCAGCCCGAAACGGTTGGACATCACTTAGCCGAAAGCTTGACCAACACGGCCGAGATACTGTTTTTTCTGCTAGGAGCTATGACAGTGGTGGAGTTAATTGATGTTCATGACGGATTTACGCTAATTACGGATCGGATTGCCAGTCGTAATATCCGAACCCTGCTCTGGATCATTAGCTTACTCACATTTTTTTTATCCGCCTTACTGGATAACCTAACTACGGCGATTGTGATGGTAGCGGTTACCCGAAAGTTGGTGCGAGATACCGACCAGCGGCATATTATGGCCGGTATGATCATTATTGCGGCTAATGCAGGAGGAGCCTGGTCGCCAATTGGCGATGTGACTACAACAATGTTGTGGATTGGTGGACAAATCACTACGCTTCACATCATGCAATCGCTGCTTTTGCCCAGCCTGGTATCGATGCTGCTGCCACTAATTATCCTTAGCCGTTCGCAACCGAACGTTCAGGTCAAAATAGCCTCACAGGGGGTTAGCCGACCTTATGTGACCCCAGCGGTACGACGTGACCGTCGGACGATGTTGGCTACCGGATTAGGGGGCATGCTTTTCGTACCAATTTTCAAGACAGTTACCCACTTGCCTCCCTACATGGGTATGATGTTGGTGCTAGGCATGATTTGGGTAGTCTCTGAATTGATCCACAGCGATAAAGATGAAGCCGAGCGACAAAAATTTACGGCGGCCTATGCCCTCAGTCGAATTGATGCGCCCAGTATCCTATTTTTCCTGGGAATT
This sequence comes from Spirosoma litoris, assembly GCF_054776755.1. Taxonomy (NCBI): domain Bacteria; kingdom Pseudomonadati; phylum Bacteroidota; class Cytophagia; order Cytophagales; family Cytophagaceae; genus Spirosoma; species Spirosoma litoris. The sequence continues at coordinate 158,733 of NZ_BAAHBI010000020.1, forward strand.
CTTTTGGCCGTTGGCGTGCTGGAGGCAACGGGCATTTTACATAATCTGGCTGGATCGTTAAACCTGGCAATCGGTAATCTGGACGCGATTGTATTCCTGATTGGTATTGTCTCCGCCATAGTCGATAATGTTCCTATTGTGGCTGCCACTATGAGAATGTACGACTTGCAAACTTATCCGGTCGATGACAAACTTTGGGCATTTCTGGCCTATTGTGCGGGTACGGGCGGTAGTTTACTGATCATAGGGTCGGCAGCAGGAGTAGCCATTATGGGTATGGAGAAACTGACTTTCGGGTGGTATTTGCGAAAAATTAGCGGGCTTGCGTTGGTGGGTTATGTGGCTGGCGCGCTGGTCTATCTAATCGAATTTGCACTGATAAATTAATCCGAAAATCGTCTGCGTGAGGGTATTGTCGTTTACTAGACGATGCTTTACCTTTGAAAAAGACATAACCTAAACATCATGAAAAAGATAAAAATACTGACCGGCATACTGCTTGTTTTGGGGCAACTAGCCATAGCCCAGACGGCACCAACGGCTGATGACGTGATCAACAAATACATTGAGGCTATTGGAGGGAAAGAGACCTTGATGAAGGTGACAGACATGACGACCAATATGTCGTCGGATATGAATGGCAACTCCATCATCATCACCCGAAAACAGAAATTGCCCAATAAATTTTCGATGGTAATCAATGCCAACGGAATGGAAATAATGCGCCAAGTTGGCGATGGTGAGAAGGTTTTACGAGGGGGTATGCAGGGCACCAATACGATAGAGGGAACAGAAGCGAAACAGATGACGGCGATAAACACTCTTTTTCCAGAATTACATTATGCCGAAAATGGCGTAACCAGCACGCTCGTTGGTACCGAAAAAATAGATGGCAAGGATACCTATAAACTGAGCCATGCATTGGCCGATGGGAGAGGTACCTGGACGGATAATTTTGATGTAGCAACGGGCCTGAAGGTACAGTCGATTGCCACAAACAAATCGCCGAGGGGCGAAATGACCACCACCAGTGTCTACTCCGATTATAAGGATACCAACGGCATTAAGTTTCCAATGAGCATTACGCAGACATCACCACGTGGCCCCATGACCATGTCGGTCGATAATGTGAAGATTAACAAAGGAATAAAAGACTCAGAATTTTCTACGAAGTAGTTTAAGAAAGAGATATGCGTGTTGTCAGGTTTATAAACCTGACAACACGCATATCTACTATAGATGGCCTAAGATTGCCGGAATGGCTTCTCGACGGTCAAATTGACAAGCACAAAACCCGTTTCGCCCCGAAGCATCCGCCCGCGCATCGTCAGTTGGCTTATTGTGGTTAACGTTCCATTGCTGAACCACCAGGCGGTATATAGAGTCTGGCCTCTTTTTCGCAACTCCCCAACATAAGCCGGGTGCCCATCGACTGCCGTTTCCCGAACCCGGCGAAGTTCATAACCGCTGCCCTGCCAACAAGCCATCGGGCTATGATCAGCACTAAACCAGTCGGACTGTGGTTTTAGATAGAGTAATAAGCCTGGTTTGGAAAGCTGAATAAATCCGTTGGCAAGAACTTTTCGTTGGCAGCCAGACTCATAAGTAGAGCCAGTACCTGGAGTCGATTTAGAATTTGTGCTGATTTCGACCGGCTTATTGTTTGGTAGAGCCGCTAAAGCTCTGATGCTAAGACCAACCACTACTAACCCGAAGCTCCAGCTTGCTGGTTTTAACATGCTAGCGGCTAACTCCAGGGATGAGTTTTGGGACTCTACCTGGCCCATTCGTTGTACAAGTAGACGCGCCAGCCACCAGGTCGGGAGCCATGTATAAACCAGCACACAGGCTAAGCCGATGCCTTCATGTTCCCAGGTGCCAGGCATGGCTCCTAATGCGACCAATAACACGATTCGAAACAAATTGCAGAAAATAGTTAGTCCAAAAACGGCTGACTGATAGGGTATTATCCAACCCATGTAGACCTTTTTTTGCTGTTCACGCTCTTGCCAAATTAGCGCGAACAGCCCAACCAAAAGCGATATACCAGTGAGTTGTAGTCCCATACAGGCAGGGTCAACAGCCATTTCAATAGAACCAAAGTCTCGGATGGTTTTAATAAGAACATTGCCCTCTACCTGCACATGCAGACCAATTAATCGAAGCAAACTACCTGCCCAAGTGCTGAGTTGCAAACGAATTGGAAACGAGAACAGGGCAGAAAGGTAACGTAGAACAGGTGAGAGTAGGCATAAGGCCACTAACCGGCCCGTCCAGCGGCTTCTGCCTACGCTGCCTGGCCACCAAGCGTAAACTAGCAGCAACATTGCCAGTAATGTGGTCAGATCAATGAAGAGCATATCTCTTTCGCCAAATTAGCCATCCAATTAAATTCGCCAGCATAATCAACAAGGCCCATTCCTGAGGTTCGGGTACAGCTCCTTCTTGTTTCAGGGTGGCGTTTTCAAGGCCTGAATTGTCCTTTTTGATGCCAAATCGATCGTAATCAGCAGCCGTTTCGAGAACAACCAAACTCGATATCGGCGATACAATATGAGCCTGTTGGGCTTCCTGAATGAGTGCTTCTGTTTGGTAGTTCTTGGCAAAATACTGTCGCCCAATCTGGTGTAATAATCGATTGTATGTAAATAAGCGAGCAAGATGGTCTGGAGCTACCGACGCCTGGTCTGGTTGGCTGGATGTTTCGCGAATGGCAATCCCGGCTTCGGGCAACTCGATAACGTCTGGTTCATTGGTTTGGCAAGGGAACTCGTGACTGTTGACATGCTGAGTCAAAATGAAACTATAGCCTGTTGTCACGTTTAGCACGCTGAGTTCGGCCAAGGTTTTTAGGTAAGGCGTAAGGTTGTTTGGCTGATCATCTGATTGATAACAAAATGTACGGATAGGCACTTGCTGTTTCGCTAATTGTCCCAGATTGTCGGCAAACGGGCTATTCTTTAAGTCGCTCAATGTGAGCGACATATCTGTGCTTTTCGTGATGAGTAGAGCCGTTGCCGGATTCTGAATCCGATAAATTGGGAACAGGCTAAATTCTTGTTTATGGAGTCGTTTATAGGTTGGTTCCAGTTCTGTTTCTTCAAGCTCTTTTAATCCATCATCGAATACCCAAGCCCGACAGTTTGGTTGCCTTTGAATCATCTGAAAGGCCTCTTTAAACTCACTTTGACTCCACGATTTGTTCACGTCCAGATACACATCAGTAGGTATAAATGGCTCATTTTCTGGTGTTAGTAATTCTGTTTTATACGCCTTATTGTTGAGTATAAAGGCATCGGTAGATAAATTCGGCGCGTCGAATACGAGTTGCCAATCAGCATTGTAACGGCCCTGATGCGTAAGCGTTTTGCCTGCTAATGTTTCCCACAACCAGGGCGTTCGCAGGGTGGTTGGAGTCGAATCAAAATCGACATGAATAAGCTCTTTCGCCGAACTCGCATCCGGACCTTCGAGATAAGGGACTTGATAAATCAACTGACCTCTAGTAAACTTTAGGGGCGATGTAATGCCTAGTTTTACGCGTCGATCTTCACCAGCCCGGCAGGGAAATACACGCACAGTTACCCGATTTCCCTCCTGCCAATACACGACTGATGGATCTCGAGCGATGATTTTTGATTCTACGTTTACAATTCTGCGATAGGCTGAATCGGCTTTGGCAACGGTTGTCAGCCGTGCTGGCTCCTCGCGATCGTTAACCCAAAGTGACATAGACGAAACGACCGAACCCGGTGGCATATGAAACGTAAGCAGGGCTTCTTCTGTGGTGTTACGTGCCTGATTCCGAATCCGAAATGTTTGCTCTGTATAACTCATCCGAAATTGCGGCCAGATACGCACCTGCGATACAACATCCTGTATTGCCAAGTGCCGACCCGTCCAGAACTTCTCTTCTGAACCATGTCGGTTACCCGTAAGCACCTTTAACAAGGCTAACTGGTCGGCATTGCTTAATAGATCGATAGGAAACAATTGCGAAGCAATAACGACCAGCGGGTCATGTTCGCGCACATCGTCGGAAGCGACCAGCCCACCAAAGCCCCAATTACTGTCATCGAAAAAATGACCCTGTGCATACACTCGATTACTTAACAAAAGCCGATTGGTAATCCAGCCAGATAAAGTGCCGTTGTGTTTAAGTTGTTGAGCAATAAGAACCCAGTCGGGGAGATCGCTGGTTTTTCGGATGGTAGCTTCCAGCCGCGTTTGCTCCATACAGTTAAGGTCGCGAATCCAGCCGCTCAGAAATAAACCGATAGCTAGAAGCGGTACAGATAATCCAATGCTAATACCAAGTCGCAAATGTTCTTCGCGTTTTGCATCCTCCCACAATCGTTTTCCAAGTGCAATCGCGAAAAGGAGTGGTACAAACGTATGAACGGATAAACCTAACCCAAGTAGTAATGGTATACTAATAATGTACAGTTGACACACGTAAATAGCCATATACGCAAACAACCACCAGCCAACCGCTAGTACAGCATAAAGTAACTGCTGCATCCGAACGGTTAGCGATTCTTTCCAGCTATACAGCACCATAGCTACTCCAACCAAAATGAGTGCCCAACACAGCCACGAAGTCGATTTCTGAAAGACAGACATGTTGCGGTTCAAGGCGTAGGCACTGATGAGCCATAGCAACAAACCCAGCCATCTTGAGTGACGGCCTTCGGGATACTGCTTCCAGTGGAAATGAAGAATATTGCCCGTTATTAACATCAATGAGAAGAATAAGGCCAGGGCGTAATGCAGCATAAACAATACATTGTTCATCGAACTTTCCTTACGCGTTTCAGAAAAGTCATACACCAAATACGCTCCCCCCGAAATCAATAGCAGAACAAGTCCTAAACCAAATGTTGAATCTCGGAACGGTTCCAGTAGACGAGATCGAGGAGATACAGGCAGGCTATATTCGGTGTTATCTGTCTGTGCGCTTGGTAGTTCAGAACCAGCTTTCAGTTGATTGTCTTTCGTTTCTATTTTCATAAAAGTACTTTGTTTTACAAAGTCAAAATGATAAAAAATAGCGACATAGGGTCTTACAAACACTGTTTAAGGTTTGTGTTATAGGCAAGTAAGGGTACTGTGCAGGATTGGTTTACATATTCTTAATAAACGCTTCTAAGGCATTCAGGTGATCCGTAAATGCCTGTTGGCCAAGTGGTGTTGCCGAGTAAGTGGTATTCGGTTTTCGCCCAATAAACTGCTTCTGTACAGCTACATAGCCCGCTTCTTCCAGCGCACGAAGGTGCGTGGCCAGATTGCCATCGGTGAGGCCAAGCAGTTCTTTCAGTGCATTAAAACTCAGGGAGTCATTGACCATCAGAACCGACATGATGCTTAGCCGCGCTTTGCTTTCAAAGGCTTTGTTAAACTGAGCGAGCAGGTCGTTATTCATGCAGTAGTACGTTCATATTTGTAGTACATGGCCAGGCCGTACACAATGTGCAAGACCCCAAAGCCAAGTGACCACGTCAACAAGTTATAGCCCGGCCAAAACACCGACAGCAGGCCCAGTATAATTTCGCAATAGGCTAATGACTCAACATCGCGAAAGGTGTATTTGCTGCCATTGTACAGCGCCAGCCCATAAAAAATAAGCGTTGCCGGAAAGGCCAGCCAAATCAGATTATAGAAAAGGAGGGCAAGGCAAAATATACCACCTGTTGCCAGCGGAACAGCCATAGCCCAAAGTAACCGCTGAGACGATTGATTCCAAACACGCTGGCCATGTCGTCGCGCTTTTCGAAGGGTGAAATAGGTGCCCGCTAGCAGCGCGGATACAAGCACACCAGCCGCTACACTGATTAAAAACTGCCGTTGATCGTGATAGTTTAGTTGAGTAGCGCCTGTTGAATGTCCACTGTCAGTAAGTCGGGTTAAGAAACTTGTCTGCAAACGCATGGAGACAAGAAAGGCTCCGATCAGGGCAATTACTCCCGCCGATACGCCCGATAAGCCACTCAATGACAGGAATTTAGAAGAGCGCTCCATCAGGCTACGGATTTCCGTCAGCGTTTGCAGGTGTTCGCGGGATTCGTGCATAGTCTAAAGAACGAAAGTGTAGAAAGAGTAAACGTAACTGAATAATGAATGACTAATTTATTGAAAGGATTCCAGAAGCCGCCCGCCAAGGATGATTAGACCGACAATCACGGCCACAATAGCTAAAATTAATACAGCCCCTGATGACATATCTTTAATCGCTTTTATTTGTGGATGCAGCCCCGGCGACACAAAATCACATAATTTTTCAATGGCTGTATTGAAGGCTTCGGCAGCCCAAACCAATCCGATTTGCGTTAGAATAATGGCCCATTCAGTACGGTTTAGATGCAAATATAAACCAGCTACAACAACCAGCCCGGCAATCAACAGATGTACTTTTGCATTATTCTCGAAACGGAACAAATCCAGAATACCTTGCCCGGCAAATCGAAAACTGCGGATGACTTTACGAAAATCAATCATTGGGCAAACATACTATTAAAATAAGCGTACTGGGCGTCTGGTTATAGTTTGTGTGGCTTTTCCTCGTGCTCGGCATACCAGTAAAAAGCTACATACAAAACAATCAGAACAAAGCCGTAAGCCAGCGTAAGTTTTATGCTCAAATGGTCGTGATAGACATGGGCAATAGCCGAGGTGAGTGCAGATAGATTGGTCAATATATCCCAGCTATTCCAGCGGCCAACACGGCCCAGATAAATGCCAAATCCCGACAAAAGCTGGCAAATCAGCATCAGCCCCCACGTTAGCCATTGCCCTAGTAGTGGTCGGAGCATTCGGTGAACCAGCAAAATGGAGTATAAGCCGATCAATAAGCCAGTTAATGCAAAAAGGAATATCGTCATGGTATCGAACCAGAGAAGAGGGTGGTCGATATTTTTGATGTGGAACAGATCGGTAATGATGTAGGGCGCATTGGGCAGAAACGCCAGCCACAGGAACAGAGCGCTCATTAAAAGCCATCGGCTTCTAAACCACGACGACGGGCCGCCCGCTGCTCGTAAATCGCGAAGAACCAGCACAACGCCCAACGGAAACCACGCCAGAAACAGGTTCCAGGTTAACATGACGAAGAACCACCAGTTGTTGGTTAAAAGACCACGGGTTATCACTAGAGTTAGCCCCGCTATCGTTAAAAGTGTTAGGGCCCGAAGGCCTTTTCCCGTCTGTGTGTCGCGGATTGGTGATAAGTCCGGGCTATACGGTGAAGCGTAGTGTGTTTGCATATATAAAGTACTTTGTTTTGCAAAGTAAATGAATAAAAAGATTGACAATCAAGAAAATCAGCTAAAATATTTCTATCGGTTCAGAGCGGCTTGGATTTGTTGCCGAAACCAGTTGGTTTGAACGAGGTTTTTTTGAGGGATTTTTCCAAGAGCAGGATCTATTTTTTCATGCTGCCCTTTCATGCTGAAAAACTTATAAAAGCGCTCAAAGTCATCACTTTTAAAGTCATCGACGATGCTGTCAGTAGCTTTGTAGTCTAATTTAGGATCGTTTTTGAACTCTTCATATCGCTGTCTTGAAGATACCAGAGTGGGCAGAATATAGTCTACCCGCTCGTTTTTCAAACGCCGAATTGCATCCTCATAAGTTTTATAATTGAACCAACCTAAGTTGAGTTCTTCAATGTTTTTAGGGTGATACAAATAGTTCTCAAAACAGTAGTAAGTCAGGATGTGATGATTAGGGTACTGTTTATGGAGGTAGTCTATTTCTGAATCTGAGATGAAATCACGATCACGTATAGAGCTATAAGCTAAGTCTCGTTTAACCTTTAAGAAAACATCAGCTGAGTTATTGACACCAACAAAAATGGTGTCTGAAATGGCTAGTAAATTGTAATATTGATCATTCTTGTTCTCACAAAATACTAATTTCTTTCCAGTCATTAAGGCAAGTAGAGTTTCCTTAGGTACAGCAATGTCGTACACATCTAAGCGCTCCTTGGGTTCAGGAAACAAGGTCTGAGGCTGGTCGAAATCCAGATCGTCGAAATCAATAATTACCCCTTTTTCATACTGTCGGACATAGTCGATAAAGCCAAGCGAGTGCGAAGCTGTCCAGAGTTGACAGTTTTCTGGAATCCAATTTTCAGTGATTTCTTTAAGCAGGTTGAATTGTAATTTGGTATTCAGATGGAGATCTATTTCATCAAAAAAATAAACCGTATCCGTAAATTGATCTCGACGAACGAGCAGATTGAAGAGTATATTGAAAATCTCTTTCTCCCCTGCGCTTAAATAATCGTATGATATTTCGGATTCTCCCTTTCTAAAATTTACCTGAGTTGCCTGTCCTTCACCAGGTGGTATAAACTCAATAAGCGATAGTCTGTTAGTTAGCTGGGAGTCGAAAATGCGATCAAAAGCTTGATTTATAGGCTCTACATATTTATCCTTTATTTGTTGAGCAGAGGCTCCATTCCTGAAAATCTCCTGGAAAATTTGCCTTGATATACGGTCTATATCAGCTTCAAACCGATTATCGCGGTCAATAAAAGTACGAGGCCTGTCTGAGTCGGCTTCGATTGTAGATACACTGTTCTCTTCTGATTGACGCCGGGTTAACCTGGCAACTTGCCGAAAGCTGGTTCGGCCATAGAAGGCTTTGTCTGATAAGTTACTAATAGATATAGGTGATTTTGTCTCTTCAAATCGAGATGATTCTCCTTGATTGTCTTCTATAAGGATAGTGGTTTGTGAGTCATTACGCTTTTTCAGAGAAGAAAGGCTGCTCAACAAACTTTGCATAGCGCCTTTATACTGTGAACCACTCTTTTGATGGATATGCGTTTTTGATCCTGTGTTTAAAAACTCAAACGCATCGAATACCGACGACTTGCCCGACCCATTGGAACCAATAAGTAAAACCAATTTCGCATTCGTAGGAATGCCATCAATGGTTAAGTCAGTAAAGCGTTTGAAGTTCTGTAGTTCTACCTTTGTGATGTACATAGTACAAAGTTGAACAATTTCAATAGTTTTTGAATAAGTGTTTTGTGTAAGTTTACACCATGACCTTTTCTGAATTACCCTCTCGTCGTCAGGAACAACTGATGGCATTCAACCGGCTGCTGACCATCATGGACGAACTGCGCGAACAGTGTCCGTGGGATCGAAAACAGACGATGGATACCTTACGACATCTGACCATCGAAGAAACCTACGAACTCTCCGATGCTATTCTGGATAAAGATCTTCCGGAAATACGGAAAGAGCTGGGCGACATTCAATTACATCTGGTTTTCTATGCTAAAATTGCTTCTGAACTAGAAGCCGGGTCGCCGGACCGGTTCGATATGGCTGATGTGCTGAATAGCGTTTGTGACAAACTCATTAGTCGGCATCCGCATATCTATGGGAACGTGGTCGCCGAAACGGAAGAGCAGGTAAAAGCCAACTGGGAACAGCTTAAATTGAAGGAAGGCAACAAATCGGTGTTGGGGGGCGTACCCGGCTCGTTACCCGCTCTGGTAAAAGCCATGCGTATCCAGGAAAAGGCCCGTGGCGCTGGTTTCGACTGGGACGAAAAACAACAAGTCTGGGAAAAGGTAGAGGAGGAGATGCAGGAGTTCAAGGCCGAGTTTAATGCTGAAAACAACGAAGCAATTAACCATGAGCGAGCCGAGGGCGAGTTCGGGGATCTCTTGTTCTCACTGGTCAATTATGCCCGTTTCATTGATATCAATCCCGAAACGGCTCTCGAGCGTACCAATAAAAAATTCATCAAACGATTTCAGTACCTGGAGGAGCAAGCTCGTGTTAATGGCAAAACGCTGAATGATATGACATTAGCTGAGATGGACGTGTACTGGAACGAAGCAAAGAAAGATATATGATGTAGGGTATATGAAATATTCTGACCCTCATACTTACTATATCCTATATCATACATAAATTATGCGTATAGCCTTTATAACAGACATACATATTGGTGCTGAGGGCGAAAAGATGCAGGGTGTTGATGTCCGGCAGAATTTTCTGAAAGCCCTGGAGTTCGTGAAAAGTCTAAAACCCAATTGTTTAGTTGTGGGGGGGGATTTGTGTAATGTACACGGCGATCGGTCTATTTACGAGTGGGTGAAAAAGCATCTGGACGACTTGCCCATTCCGCATTACGTGATTGCAGGTAATCATGACGACCCTGTTATGTTGGCCGATGTGTTTCAAAAAGACCACGATCTGCATGATACTGAGTTGTATTATGCATTGCCGCTTGAGGGGCGTCCGGCTTTGTTTTTAGATTCATCGAAAGGCGAATTTTCGACGGCCCAGTGGACTTGGCTGCGCGATTATTTAACGGCATTGCGCGACAACAATGTGCTGATTATGATGCATCACCCGCCCCTTCCGGCCGATGTAGAATTTATGGATACCAAGTATCCCTTTCGGCAAAGTGATGAATTCCTTGAGCTAGTCCACGAATTACCTTGTCATGTAACGGTTGTTTGTGGCCATTATCATGTCGATAAAATTGTGCAGCGGGGTAATCTGCTGGTGTTGCTTTCGCCGTCAACTTTCTACCAGATGAGACAGGATACTTCGGAATTTGCCGTTGATCATTACCGTATCGGTATCCGCGAAGTTAACCTTACTACACATGGCACGACAAGTGCGGTGTATTACATCTAATCTGAATTCTGCTGAGAAAATTAGTTATTGCCCCATCTTCATTGCAGAATACCCGAAGCCCTTTACACATCGTTCTGCCAATGATGGAACAGTTTTACGCACAGGCTAGTAAATATCCGGGTATCTGGCTCACTTTGTTAGGTTTATGGCTAATTAACCCGGTTCGGTCATATGCGCAGGTTGAAGTAGAAACTGCCCGAAAATACGTGCTTTCTACCCTAGAGCAGCAAAAATTAACGGCTGCCGATGTGAATGGGCTTGTCGTGTCAAGCGCCTATCGGTCGCCCACCACAGGTTGGTATCACGTTTATTTTAATCAGGGTTATCAGTCGGTAGAGGTATATAATCGGGTCATGAGTATTGTTCTGATCGGTGGTCAGGTGGCTGCTCTAAATCACAATTTTATTCCTGGTATCAACCTTTTACCGAGAACGAGCGCGCTAAAAGGCGCGATTACCCCGTTCGACGCTTTGCGGAAAGCTACTGCCAATGTAGGACTGTCTTCCGCTAATTTGTCGCAAACGCAGGCACCGATAATTACAAAGCTAACCGATGGGACGCTTACCAAAAGCACCTATTTAATTCCCGATCTGTCTGACGAAAAAATTGATGTAAAGCTGTACTGGCTTCCGGTCGAAGCTGATCAGAAAGGGCAGAAACTCGTTGAAAAACTGGCGCTTACCTGGAATGTACGCTTCCTGACAAAAGATGCCAGAAACGGTTGGAATATCCATGTCGATGCGTTTTCGGGCGAGATACTTAAGAAAAAAGATGACATCGTTCATTGTAACTTCGGCATGCCTAACCACCTGACCTCCCCTCATAATTGCCCCAGTTCATCGGCTTATTTTGGATTCAGAAAAGAGAGTTTGTCGCCCAATGGCTATACCGTTTTTGATTACCCGCTCGAAAGTCCCAATCACGGTTCGCGTACGGAGTCGGTCAATCCATACGTACGATTTGCACCCACGGGCACCGGCCCCGGAGCAACGAATGGCTGGCATAACGATGGTAGTGTCGACTATATAACAACACGGGGAAATAACGTTTGGGCACAGGAAGATACCGATAACGATAATGGGGTAGGAGCTAGTCCTTCATCGGCCACGCTGGAATTTAATTATCCTTATGCACAAGGTTTAAATACAGCTACGAGCAATCAGAATGCAGCCATTACCAATCTATTTTATTGGAATAACCTGCTTCATGATGTGCTGTGGAAATTTGGTTTCGACGAGCCAAGCGGCAACTTTCAGAACAACAATCAGGAGCGTGGCGGGCTTGGCAACGACTATATATTTGCCGATGCACAGGATGGGGGTGGTTTGGACAATGCCAATTTTTATGTACCCGAAGATGGAGTAAATGGCCGTATGCAGATGTACCTCTGGAGTAATGCGAATACGTACCAGCCAGATGGTGATTTTGACAACGGCATTATTTCGCACGAATACGGGCATGGTTGGTCAACTCGACTGACAGGAGGGCCAGCCAATTCAGCCTGTCTGCAAAACGCTGAGCAAGGAGGAGAGGGTTGGAGCGATTACCTGGCGTTGATGATGACAACCCCCTGGTCATCGTTGAGTGCCAATGTTGCCAGCGCTAATCTGCCACGGGGAATAGGCACGTATGCCAGTGGAGAGCCGACCATCGGACTGGGTATCCGCCAATATCCCTATTCCTACGATATGGCCAATGTCAATAGCGCTGTTACGTATGCCAAAGTAGGCGATACGGATTTCTCGATACCGCACGGAATTGGCACCATCTGGGCTACCATGTTGTGGGATATGACCTGGGAAATTATCTTGCAGGATAACCAGATTACCGCTAACATCTACGATATGCCCACCAGCGTAACGGCTATGCAGGGTAACATAGCGGCCCTAAAGTTGGTGACCGAAGGCTTACGTTTGCAACCCTGTAGCCCCAGTTTTGTAGAATCTCGCGATGCTATTCTACAAGCCGACCAGCTTTTGTTTGGAGGGCGGTATCGATGCGCTATTGGGCGGGCTTTTGCCCGGCGGGGTTTGGGAGCTAATGCCTCAACGGGAGTCTCATCGGACGATCGGATTGTGATTGAAGACTATACCCTAATCGGGGGAAATACACTCAGCTCACCAGCAACGGCAACCGCCTGTTCAGGATATTCATTTACCTATACGGCCACCTCAAGCACAACGGGCGTTAGTTTTAGCTGGACACGTGCTGTTGTAGTTGGCATCAGTAATACCAGTGCGGTGGGTAGTTCGGCGATAGTCAATGAAACATTGATCAATACAACCGATCAGCCGATTACTGTTCGTTATGTCTTTTCGATAAGTCCAAGTGGTTGTGGAGCGGGTCCCTCACGTTTGCCAGTTGATGTTATAGTCAACCCCGTTGTAACTCCCATTGTCGGCTCGTATTCGGTTTGCCAGAATGCAACCGTACCTAGTGATGGAGGCCTCATCGTGCCAATTGCACAAACCAATACAGTTACCCGAACGCTATCAACCAGTTCGCCAACGTACATACGTGCTTCGGGAGATGACGTGACTAGCTACACGGCTGGCCGGTCAGTTTATTATCAGGCATTCACGTTTACAGCGCCTTCGAGTGGTACGCAAACGTTTGGCATTACATCGGCTACCCTGAGTGATAGCTATAATGATACTTACTTATCATTGTATCAAACATCCTTTAATCCCGCAAGCCCAGCTACTAATTTTCTGCATGGTGATGACGATAGTGGTCCTGCCTATCTGTCTCAGCTAACGCATTCCCTTACGCAGGGCGTAACTTACATCCTGGTTGTGGCTACCTATTCTAGCAATGTAACAGGAAGCTTTACTTTACAGGGAAGCGCCCCTGTTTTTTTTACGGGCACCCCAACCTGGTTTACGAGCCTTACGAGTACTACGCCAATAGCTGTAATTCCGACATTCAATCCGGTAGGGGTAGCGGGCTCCGGCATTCCTAATACAGCCACGCCTGGTACCACAACGTTTTATGTGTCAACTCCCGAACGAAGTGTCTGTCGTGTTGCTACTACGTTTACCATTTTAAGTACCGCTCCGCCCGTTGTTACCAGTACGAGTACAACTATTACGGCTGGTAGTTCAATAACACTCAATGCCACCGGTTGTACAGATACAGGCTCCGTACTAAAATGGTATCAGGCTGCCGATGATGCAGCGGTTAGTATGCCTGTTTCGCCAACCGGCACCACCCAATACTACGCCCGCTGTGAGCGAACGACGGGTACTAAGGTTTGTCTGAGTGATAAAAGTGAGAATGCGACTGTAACAGTAGTTGCCCCCACGGGAGTCTATTCGATTAGAAGCGGCAACTGGAACGCCCCAACCACCTGGAATTGTACTTGTATTCCTGATGGAACGCAACCTGTTCAGATTATGAACGCGCACACGGTTACATTGCCAAACGCTTATACAGGACTGGCTAAGGGAATCCAATTTTTGGGAAGTGGGAAACTCCTTCAGGAAGGCACTGGAAAGGTTATGATTGGAAATTAAGGCCAGAGAAATCGTAACCTCTCTGACCTTAATTTGCTTACCGAGCTGAGTAGTTCGGGGCTTCTTTCTGAATTGAAATATCGTGCGGATGGCTTTCGCGAGCGCCAGCCGTCGTGATCTTTACAAATTTAGCTTGTTGTAAAGTCGGAATGTCGATAGCACCACAGTAGCCCATACCGGCTTTCAAACCACCAACCATCTGATAAATAATCTCGGCTACTTTACCTTTGAAGGGCACCCGACCCACAATGCCTTCGGGAACGAGCTTCTTGATATCGTCTTCTGCATCCTGAAAATAACGGTCCTTCGAACCATCTTCCATGGCTTCTACGGAGCCCATACCCCGGTAGGTTTTAAACCGCCGACCTTCATAAAGAACTACTTCGCCAGGCGCTTCTTCGGTACCGGCCAGCAGAGAACCAATCATCACGGTGCTGGCTCCACCAGCAAGTGCCTTCGTAATGTCGCCGGAGAACCGAATGCCACCGTCGGCAATAACGGGGACACCTGTTCCCTGTAATGCTTTCGATGCTTCGTAAACGGCCGTTAACTGTGGCATGCCAATACCCGCAATAATGCGTGTAGTACAGATACTGCCCGGTCCAACACCAACTTTCACGGCATCGGCACCAGCATCGGCCAGGGCTTTGGCCCCCTCGCCCGTTGCTACATTACCGGCAATCACCTGTAGTTTAGGAAACTGTTCTTTGATGCCGCGAACAGCATCCAGAACGCCTTTCGAGTGGCCGTGCGCCGTATCAACACTGATCACGTCGACGCCCGCTTTAACGAGGGCTTCAATGCGTTTGGTAAGATCATGTGTAACGCCAACAGCAGCACCTACGCGTAACCGACCCAATTCGTCTTTACAAGCGTTTGGGTGGCTCTTCTTCTTCAGGATATCTTTGTAGGTGATCAGGCCAACCAGGTGATAGTCGTTGTTGACGATAGGTAGCTTTTCAATCCGATGTTGCTGGAGAATACTCTCGGCTTCTTCAAGCGTTAAGCCTTCTCGTGCCGTAATAAGGTTATTCTGCGTCATAACGTCGGTGACCGGTTTCGACATATCGTGCTGGAAACGCAGGTCACGATTAGTCAAAATGCCAACGAGTTTGCCCGATTCATCAACAACTGGAATACCGCCAATCTTAAACTCGCGCATAATTTTGTGCGCATCACCCAATGAAGCAGTTTCGAGTAGGGTGATAGGATCAATGATCATTCCACTCTCCGAACGTTTTACCTTGCGGACCTGTTCGGCCTGGGCTTCAACGCTCATATTTTTGTGGATAATGCCAATTCCGCCTTCCTGCGCCATGGCAATAGCCAATGCCGATTCGGTAACGGTATCCATTGCCGCCGAAATAAGCGGAATGTTTAAACGGATGTTACGGGTAAGCTGGGTAACGGTTTGCGTATCGCGTGGAAGAACCTCTGAATAGGCGGGCAGCAGCAGTACGTCGTCGTAGGTGAGAGCCTCGTAAAGGAACTTACTGGTATCTAAGCTCATGAGCAAATAGCAGGTTGTGTTATTTGCCGGGTAAAATTACAAAAAAAATCTGAATTGCAGCGGCAACCCAGCAGGATTTTTTGATGAAAATGATTTTTATGATTTTGTTAATTCATAACGATTGAAAACCTTACAACTTGGCTATTACTAACAAAGAGTAAGTCATTTATGGCTAAATAAATCATAAAAATCAGTTCAATCAGACGAATCCTGGTTTAGAAAGAATCCAGCTTTATACTGATAGTCTTGTCGTGGTTGCCAACCGTGAACTGACAATCTTTGAACTTGGGAGCTGACATTCGGGGTCGAAAATTATTGCTAAATCCGTAGGGTTCTTTAGGAATACCAAACATCCGCTTATCCAGTACCCCATTGTCGTTTTCATCATGAAAAACCGCTACGGCATACTCGCCCGGTTCAATTGAAAAGGTTGTTTGTGTGCTCGTTCCTTTTATTTCAGTTTTTTTTCCATCAATTGGCTTACCGTCAGGAAATCCACTATTCGGTTTATAGATCGCAATATAAACAGACCCTTTCTGAGAACGGATATTGTGAATGTCAATGGTTAAAGTCGCTTTCGATGATGAAATGACAGGACTATGACCCGGAGAAAAGAGAGTAAGAATTGAAAGCAAAAAGAACATAGACAGAGCGTTTTTCTAAAAACGGATTTATCTTGCAGTTATGATAGCTCAGCCGTCCCCACCACCTAAACGATGGATACCCAAACCGTTCCCTGACTCGAAGGAGCAGCAAACTGCTATTCAGTCGTTAACGCAGTCATTGGGTATCAGTCCATTTCTGGCGGCTTTGCTGGTTCAGCGAGGTGTCACAACCTACGATGATGCGCGTGTTTTTTTTCGGCCCGAAATTAGTCATTTGCATAATCCGTTCGAGATGAAGGATATGGATCGGGCTATCATGCGCCTTCAAATGGCCATGCTGCCTGAACGGGAGGAGAAAATCCTGATCTATGGCGACTACGATGTAGATGGCACGACTTCGGTAGCATTGGTATATGGCTTTCTGAAAAACTATCACACAAAGATAGATTATTATATTCCCGACCGATATAAGGAAGGTTACGGGATTTCACGACAGGGAATTGAGTGGGCCGCCGAGAATGGGTTTTCGTTGATTATTGCCCTCGACTGTGGCATTAAATCAATTGAGCGCGTGGCCGAAGCGAAAGCACTTGGCGTCGATTTTATTATCTGCGATCACCACCGCCCTGGCGACGAATTGCCCGATGCGGCTGCTGTGCTGGACCCTAAACGCGCTGATTGCTCGTATCCTTATAAAGAGTTGAGCGGTTGTGGGGTTGGCTTTAAGTTGCTTCAGGCGTTTTGCATGCACAAGGGCATCGAACCCGAAAAACTCTATCCCTGTCTCGATTTAGTGGCCGTTAGTATTGCCTCAGATATTGTACCGCTTACGGGCGAGAATAGGGTATTGGCGTACTACGGCTTAAAATATCTTAACGCAGAACCACGAACTGGGCTGAAAGCGTTAATCAAAATAGCGGGTTTTACGCGGGAGCTGGACATTACGAATGTGGTTTTTGGTTTAGGGCCGCGAATCAACGCAGCTGGCCGAATTCAGCATGCGAAAGCGGCTGTTCAACTACTGCTGGCCGAATCGGAAGAGGAGGCCGACGAGTTTGCGATGGCGATTAATAAGCATAATAATAGTCGGCGCGAATTTGATAGTAGCATTACCGAACAGGCGTTGGCGATGATTCGGGAGAGTGATGTGTTAACCCATGCCAAAAGTACGGTTCTGTTTGATGCCAGTTGGCATAAAGGGGTAATTGGTATTGTGGCGTCACGTTGTATCGAGCATTTTCATCGGCCAACGATTATCCTGACCCAGTCGAACGATAAGGCGGCTGGATCGGCACGGTCGGTGCCGGGATTTGATGTGTACGAAGCTATTGAAGAATGTGCCGATTTGCTGGAACAGTTTGGCGGTCACACATTTGCAGCAGGTATGACCATGGCGGTTAGCAATATTGACGCGTTTCGGCGGAAGTTTGAAGAGGTTGTGGCCCGGACTATTAAAGAAGAACATCTGACTCCGCTAATTGACATTGATCTCCCATTGGACTTCAGTGAAATTAGCGATAAGCTTGTCCGGATTGTGAAGCAGATGGGGCCCTTTGGTCCACATAACCTGCAACCGACCTTCATGACAGACGATGTGTATCTGGCTGCCGAACCCATTATTATGAAGGAAAAGCATCTGAAAATAAGTGTACGGCAGGGACGATCAGGGCACACATTGACGGCCATCGGGTTTGGTCTTGCGCACATGGCAGATCAGCTCAGGGCTGGAAGACCTTTTTCAATCTGTTATCAGGTGGAACAGAATTTTTTTAACGGAAATGTCTCTTTGCAGTTAATGCTTAAAGATTTAAAAGTGTAGTTACTGCCACGGGCTGAAGCCCGTAGGTATAGTACTTTTCGACTGAAACGAATGCTTCTCAGAACAGAAAATTTAATTAAGAAATACGGGTCGCGGTTGGTCAACAACAATGTGTCTTACCAGGTTGAAACGGG
Source organism: Spirosoma litoris (assembly GCF_054776755.1). Classification (NCBI taxonomy): domain Bacteria; kingdom Pseudomonadati; phylum Bacteroidota; class Cytophagia; order Cytophagales; family Cytophagaceae; genus Spirosoma; species Spirosoma litoris. Next base: position 176,983 of record NZ_BAAHBI010000020.1, read on the forward strand.
AGAAATTGTTGGGCTGCTTGGACCAAATGGCGCTGGTAAAACAACGTCATTCTATATGGCGGTCGGTCTGGTAAAGCCCAACAGCGGTAAGGTTTTTATTGATGATTTAGACGTAACCAACTTACCCATGTACAAGCGGGCACGGCTTGGTTTGGGATACCTGGCGCAGGAAGCGTCCGTTTTTCGTGATTTGAGCGTTGAGGAAAATGTGCTGGCGGTACTTGAAATGACGTCGTTGCCGAAGAAGCAACAAAAAGAAAAAGTAGAAGAACTGCTGGAAGAGTTCAGCCTTACGCACGTTCGGAAGAGTAAAGGAAAGGTGCTTTCTGGTGGTGAACGTCGACGCACTGAAATTGCTCGCGCGCTGGCCGTTGATCCTAAATTTATTCTGCTGGATGAGCCTTTCGCGGGGGTTGACCCAATTGCGGTTGAAGATATTCAGAGCATTGTCGCTAAGTTGAAACACCGAAACATTGGTATCCTTATTACGGATCATAACGTAAATGAAACCCTCTCCATCACCGACCGGGCGTACTTGTTATTCGAAGGTAAAATTCTAAAACAGGGTACTGCCGAAGATCTGGCCAATGACGATCAGGTTCGGCGGGTTTATCTGGGGCAACATTTTGAGCTAAAACGGAAGATTTAGCACTTGTACCCACGGGCTTAGCCCGTGGGTACAATACTTACCCCAGCACTTCTCTCAATACCGGCAGCGATTTTACTTCACCTACTGAGTCAATGTGAATCTGATAATAGGCCACCAGCGCATCCAGCAACTCATTTCTTGACGATCGCTGGAGTTTAATGGGCGTTCCGAGGGGGTAACGTAGCATGATATTCAGCGCCGTTTCCATTTCATGATCTGGCAGGAATGGATAGGAATTTTCGCGAAGCTGATCATCAAATTCACGGGCCGATTCTGGACCAAATCCTAAGAAAAACGACAACTTGAGTAAAAAAGCCAGATGGAAATTCTCGTAGTTCGTTCGGGCTTCTTCCAGGAATAGAACCGAATCGACCAGAAATCGAAATAGCTGCGGACTGCTGGCTTCCTCCTTCAACACTTTGTTAAGCATTTCCGTCACGAACATCGCGATGGTTGACTTCGCAACTTCGAACGGTAGGCTTTGAAATGGGTAGCTGGTTTTAACCTCTGAAAGCCGGTGTAGATCGCGATCATCCTTGTTGTAAACGACCATATCCAGCAACGTTAGCGGTTGAAACAATGCTATCTTGTTATTCTTGCTCCGGGCCGTACGGACACTATTGACAATGTAACTCTGTAAGCCGAATTCTTCGGTGTAGATACGGGCGATGATAGACGTTTCGCGGTAACGAAGGTAGCTAAGGGCAAGACCCCGGGTTTTTTGCAGCATTTCCTGGAAAGCAGTAAACTATCTAATATAACACTTTTTACTGTAAAAAGTCGCCTAAGTGCGCTATAATTGCCGATAAATTAGCCTTTCATGAAACTCTACAAAACCCGCTCCGGTATCGTCGCAGAATTTGAAAATCAGTTTTATGCCATCCCCGCTGAGGATTGGGATGAATTGATCAATCGCGATAATTTGCATGACTTTTTAGTCACTTCGACTGCCATTTCTCAACCGTCAGAAGAATATCAAGCCTGGACCCAGACCAGTCTATTAGCTCCCATTGGGCGGCAGGAAGTATGGGCTTCGGGAGTTACCTATCTGCGTAGCCGTAACGCTCGGATGGAAGAATCCAAAAAATCGGGGGGCGACAATTTCTATGATCGCGTTTACGATGCCGACCGCCCCGAACTGTTCTTCAAAGCTACGCCCGAACGGGTTGTCGGGCCAGGTGCCGACGTTCGGATTCGCGCCGATTCGACCTGGAATGTGCCCGAGCCTGAACTGACGTTGTTTATTACATCGTCGGGTAAAATTGTGGCTTATACTTGTGGCAATGACATGAGTTCGCGAAGCATTGAGGGCGAAAATCCGTTGTATTTACCTCAGGCAAAGAGTTATGACGGAAGTGCCGCTTTGGGTCCATGCTTGTATGTTCCGCAAACACCAATCGCTCCTGAAACGCAAATTCGGTTAGAAATCATCCGGGATCAACAGGCTGTTTTTACAAATAGTATCGCCATCAACCAGATGAAACGGCAACACACAGAACTCGTAGAATTTCTCTATCGAGAATGTTCGTTCGCGCAGGGATGCTTCCTGATGACAGGTACCGGTATTGTTCCGCCCGATGATTTTACGCTACGTTCTGGCGACGAAATCAGCATTAGTATTGACGAAATCGGAACATTGACGAATATAGTTGCTTAGAAGCTCGGAGTTTAGCAAGCTAGATTCTATAGCATCAAAAGAATCCATAGAATCCAGTTTGGGACGAATGTTAGTTTACTGATGGGAGCCGTAGGAAAGTACTTTCTTACGGCTCCCATAATTTTTAGGCGAGTTGGTTGTAGGCTACCAGACTCAGCGTTGTTTCGGCAGAAAGTCTATTGTAAATGGATAGATCATGACGTTTCTGACACAAATAGTACTATTCAATTAAAAATCAGTAAAAAAATATTGGTAAATTCTTTTTTGTTTAAAGGTTTAAGCATAGATTTGGGCGCAATTATTACTAGATGAGTACTAAAAAAACTTCGTTAAAGGATATAGCGCAGCGTGCAGGCGTTTCTATGGCGCTGGTGTCTTATGTTCTTAACGGAAAAGAAAAAGAAAGTCGGGTAGGGCAGGAGATTGCTGGCAAGATCAGGCAAATAGCCAAAGAACTTAACTACCAGCCTAACCACCTGGCCAAAAGTTTACGAAGCGGCAAAACACATACCATCGGATTAATTATTGCAGATATATCGAACCCGTTTTTTGCGAATATCGCCCGGGTAGTTGAAGACGAAGCAAAGCGAAATGGCTATACCGTTATTATCGGCAGTTCAGACGAAAACGCCGAGAAGTCACGGGATTTATTAGACGTATTGATTAATCGGCAGGTAGATGGATTTATCATCGTTTCCTCTGAAGACTCGGCTGAGCAAATACGGTACCTACAGGCGAAAAATATTCCGTTTGTTTTGCTAGACCGATATTTCCCGAATATACAAACCGATTTCGTATCCACCGACCATTATAAAGCAGCTTATAGTGCTAGTGCCCATTTAGTGAAAAGCGGCTATAAACGCATTGGAATGATTGCTTATGATTCGCAGCTTTTCCACATGCAGGAACGAATAAGAGGATATGTAGAAGCCTTGACTGACAATGGCGTACCATTTCAGAAGCATTGGTTGAAACAAACACATATTAGTGCCATTGAGCAGGGCGTGAAAGCGGCTATTGATGAAATGCTGGCGTATGAGCAGCCGATTGACGCCATTGTTTTTGCTACGTATAGCCTGGCTATCAATGGGTTGAAATACCTGAATGAACTAAACATAAATGTCCCTTCCGATCTGGCCATTGTTAGTTTCGGGCAGGCAGAGGCCTTTGATCTGTATTATTGTCCAATAACGTACGTAAAGCAACCTATCGGCCTTTTAGGCAAAACAGCAGTTGAATTGTTGATGAAAAAGTTGAAATATCCGCAGGCAGAACCATCTCATATACTCATGGAGGCAGAGTTGATTATTCGAGCGTCTTCAAAAACAAAACAGCTTGTTCATACTTAAATTTACTCAGTTGCTTAAACGATTAAGCTAATCATTGAATCGACTATTCCTTACCCTTAACAGTACATGCAACGTAGAAACTTTCTTAAATCCTCTGTTGTCGGGTCAGCGGCTATTGTCGCTGGCCTACCATTAAATCTTGCGCTGGCCGCGCCTAAGTTAAAAATCACCAAAATCCGGTATTACGCAGCGCCTGGGTACAACAAACCTTTGTTTAATCAGGCTCGTGGAATTGTTGAAATAGAGACCGACGGGGGTATTATTGGCATTGGCGAAGGTGGCTCCAAAGACATGATTGAGCAGTGTGCCCAGATGATCATTGGCGAAGATCCGTTCCGGGTAGAGCACCTTTGGCAGAATGTCTATCGGGGTATGTTTTATCCGCCGGGCCGCGAAAAACTCCACGCATTGGGCGCGCTTGAAATGGCACTGTGGGACATTAAAGGAAAGGCACTAGGCGTACCTGTCTATGATTTGCTGGGCGGTGCAACCCGTGATTATGTTGAATGTTATGCGACTGGCTTCCGGGCGTCGAAAGCCAAAACGGAAGAAGAACGGGCCAGAGATTGCATAGAAGCTGGTTTACGGGCCTATCGAATTGGGCCAACAGGAGGCAATGGGGAGCAACCGTTTGATTTCTACGACAACGCCAAAAAGACAATTGAATTCTGTAAGCGTATCGACGCTGCCGTGGGCGGTGGTGGCAAATGGGCACTTGATTTACATACCCGGTTTGACTTAACGGAGGGCATCAAAATCTGCAAGGCGCTTGAAAATCTGGAGCCTTATTTCGTAGAGGATATTGTTCGTTCTGAAAACCCAGGCGTCTACAAAACGGTACGCCAGATGACCAACGTACCCATTGCAGTTGGGGAGCAATTTGGCGATCGCTGGGATATTAATGAACTGATTGAGCAGCGCTTGATTGATTACACGCGCGTTACGCTTCCTAATACTGGCGGCATTGGCGAATTTAAAAAGATAGCCTCCCTTTGCGAGACCCATTATGCAGGTATGATCCCACACTTTACAGGCCCATTATCAACGGCTGCTTTGGTGCATGTTTTAGGGTCTAGCAGTCCAAACCGCTGTTTGATGGAATTGGGTGGGGGCGAACCTGAACGTCCGGCTTATTTCAACGAGGATTTCATAAACTTTAAAAATGGAAAGTTGTACCTAAACCCAAATCCAGGACTAGGAGTGAAGTTTGATCCTAAGAAAGCAACGTTCGTTATGGAAGTCACGACCAAAACGCAGTTCCCACACCCCATTTTGAAAAGCCCGGACGGAGCGATTCATAACTGGTAAGACGCGCTTCTTTATTGCTCGCAGAGGGTGGACAATAAAGATATAAGCAGGAAAAGAAGTACTGGAAACCGATTCAAAACCTAAACTGGAAATAGACGCATGGAACTTTGTTCTGAATGGGTACCTATTTTTTTACTTCTGAAAAAATTGGATTTTGGATTTATTTATTAGTGATAAATTAATTTTTTTTAGTCTTTTCATTGCCCTATACTGTCTCTGAAACCTTTTCTTTTTCTCATGAATCACCTTGACCAAAGCCGCCGTGACACCTTGAAAATGCTGGGATTCGGCTCATCAGCCGGACTCCTTGGTTTGTTTGGCGGTATCTCTACTGCCGAAGCTCGTGAACAGCAAGGCAAGCCCCAATATGCCGTTGGTGCGCCAGCTGTCAAAATCAAAAGTGTCAAGGCTATTGCCACGGCGCCCCAAGGTTCCAACCTGATTGTCGTTAAGGTTGAAACAACGGAACCGGGGCTCTATGGACTTGGCTGTGCTACGTTTACCCAACGAGCCGCTGCGGTTATCGTGGCCATCAATACCTACCTCAATGAGTTCTGTGTAGGCAAAGACGTCGATAACATCGAAGATATGTGGCAGTCGGCTTATGTCAGTTCCTACTGGCGAAATGGCCCTGTGCTCAACAATGCCCTCTCAGGACTCGATCAGGCGCTTTGGGATATCAAAGGAAAACGGGCTAAAATGCCAGTATATCAATTACTTGGCGGTAAAGTGCGCTTTGCGATCCCCTGCTATACCCACGCGGGCGGCAATACGCCCGAAGCCGCAGCCGATAGCGTCAAGAAGTTCATGGCTGATGGTTTCAAATATATCCGTATTCAGCAAGGAGGCTACGGAGCAGTAGGAGCTACTGCCGACAAACCCGATTTCAAGGTAGCCAATTTCGGAGGAGAAACCGACAACTACATGAACGAACGGCTCTATCTGAAATCGGTGCCCAAAATGTTCGAAGTCGTTCGGAAGGAGTGTGGAGAGGAAATCGAATTGCTCCACGACATACACGAACGGGTGCAGCCGATTGATGCCATCAACATGATCAAGCGGGTGGAAGAATATCGTCCTTTCTTTATCGAAGATCCGTTTTCGCCGGAAAACATGAAATGGTTTGCGCAACTTCGGCAGGCAACGTCGGTGCCTATTGCGATGGGCGAATTGTTCAATAATATCAATGAGTTCAAAGAGCCGATGGTCAACCAATGGTTCGATTTCATTCGGATACACGTTTCGCAGATTGGGGGAATCACACCCGCCATGAAAGTAGCAAGGTTAGGGGAGTGGTTCAACATTCGCACTGCCTGGCACGGACCGGGCGATGTATCGCCGGTAGGTCATGCTGCCCATGCGCACATTGACTTGGCGGTGTGGAACTTTGGGATTCAGGAAGCGGTGCAGTTTTCGGAGAAGACTCAGGCCGTGTTTAGCGGTTGTCCGACGATGAACAAAGGATATATGTCGGTCAATGAGGTGCCGGGTTTGGGGGTGGACATTGACGAGAAGGAGGCAGCTAAGTATCCCATCACAACTAAATCGAACTGGCAAGTCCGCAAAATGGACGGTACGATTATCCGGCCGTAATTAACAGTATAACTGCATAGCGTCGGGTTTATGACCTGACATCACGAACTTACATAGGTTGGTAAGACCACCGTAAACTTGTACTTACCTCTCTTTTTCTAGAATTGCTTAATCGATTAAGTAAACCTTTGCCGAATAAAACGTATGAAAAAAACAGGCGTGTCCCGACGTAGCGTCATACAATCCGTATTGGGTGTTGCTGGTATGAGTACGATGGTATTGCCACAAACATCTTATTCTGCCAGTCCCGGTCATTTTGCCGATTACAGCAAGGTGAAGATCACAAAACTCGAAACCTTTCTCGTTAAACCACGGTGGATTTTCCTCAAAATCCACACCGATGTTGGCGTGTACGGCCTTGGCGAACCGCTGCTAGAAGGCAGGGCGCTAACCATTCAAACCGCCATTAAAGAACTAGAGCCTTACCTGATCGGAAAAGATCCGCGCCATATTGTTCATCACTGGCAGGCTATTTACCGACATGCGTTTTATCGGGGCGGCCCCATTTTGACGAGTGCGCTGAGCGGTATTGATCATGCGCTTTGGGATATCAAAGGAAAACTGCTGAACGTACCGGTTTATGAATTACTCGGTGGCCCAACCCGCGATCGGGTTCGAATTTACGGTCGGGCCAGCAATGCGGAAGACATTAAGAAACGGAAAGCGGAAGGGTTTACGGTTATCAAAACAGGCGTTGCGCATAAGAACCCCGCCAATATTGTTGAGAATCCGCAATTCATTAAGTACGCGGTCGACAACTTCGCTTCGTTACGGGAAGCTGGTGGCCCCGATATGGACATTGCCATCGACTTTCACGGGAATATTTCACCCCAAACCGCCAAGGTGCTGATCAAGCAGTTGGAGCCGTTTCAGCCCATGTTCGTAGAGGAACCTTGTCAGGCGCAGAACGTGGATGTTTTGGCCGACATCGCACGGGGAACGCACCTCCCTATAGCGGCCGGCGAACGAATCTTCACCAAATGGGGATTCCGGGAACTGCTGGAAAAGAAGGCTGTCAGTATCGTTCAACCCGATCTCTGCCACGCTGGTGGAATTACGGAGGGGCGTCTTATTGCGGGCATGGCCGAAGCGTATTACGTACCCATTGCTCCCCATAACCCAATGGGGCCAATCTCTTTGGCAGTAGGTCTTCATCTGGCGGCCAGTGTACCCAATTTTTTGGTACAGGAGCAGGTTTCGCTGGGCGATGGCTACATCAAAAATCCCTTCAAACTACAAAGCGACGGTACGGTCTTGATTCCCAAAGGACCGGGCTTAGGTGTTGAACTGGACGATGCGCTTATGAAAGACAAAATCGGTCACGACTGGAAAAATCCTGAGGCTTATAATGCCCTCGATGGCTCCGTAGTAGACTGGTAACTGCGCTGGACTCTATCGATTCTTTGGATTCTGTCGACACGCAATAGCCAACGAATCAATGAGAAACACAGCATCCAAAGAATCTCAATAATCTAATTTTCTTTTTCCCTTAATAAATTAATACTTATGAAAAAAACTGTAAAACTATGGGTTTTACTGCTGCTTCTGGGGTATAGCTATGCCTTCGCCCAGAATGCCAGAGTGACCGGCAAAGTAACCGGTCCCGACAGTCAGGGCTTGCCTGGGGTCAATATTCAGGTAAGTGGTACAACAATTGGTACATCTACCGATGCGTCGGGTAATTTTTCGTTAAATGCAGCTAGTAATGCCTCTTTGGTATTTTCGACTATTGGTTACGTGGGACAAACCGTGCCTGTAGATGGGCGCTCGGTTATTAATGTACAGTTAGCAGAGGATCAGAAAACCTTGAATGAAGTGGTTGTGGTTGGGTACGGTACGCAGAAGAAAACTGATGTGACGGGTGCTCTGACGGCCATTTCGACCAAAGAATTTGCTCAACAACCCGTTACCCGTCTGGATCAGGTATTACAAGGACGTGCTGCGGGTGTGCAGGTGAGCCAGACGAACGGTGCACCAGGTGGTGATGCCCGTATCCGGATACGGGGTGCCAACTCTGTATTGGGCAGCAACAACCCGCTATATATTGTCGATGGGTTCGTTGGCGCTGATTTCAACTTCGTAAACCCCAGCGATATTGAGACGATCCAGATTCTGAAAGATGCCGCATCGACGTCTATTTACGGTAGTCGTGGTGCCAATGGCGTTGTGATCATCACGACCAAGAAAGGCTCAAAAGGGCTTAAGGTCAATTATGAAGGTCAGTTCAGTACGTCGGAAATCATCAAAAAATATGACGTATTACCCGCTGGTGAGTTTGCCGAGATTGTGAATGCACGGGCTACGGCCGTTGGTTCAGGTTTGCCGTTTACGGCTGATCAGATCGCGCAGTATAAACAAAATGGCGGCACCGACTGGCAGAGTCTGGTGTTCCGCCATGGGTCTGGGCAACAGCACCAGATCACGCTTTCGGGTGGAGGTGACAAAACAACCTTTCTGATTTCGGGAAACTATCTGAATCAGAATGGTATCGTCAACAACAGCGGATTTAAGCGGTACAACCTACGGACGAACATCAATACCCAGATTAACGACAAGCTCTCGTTTCGGTTGAATTTGTGGGGTACACGGTCGCAAAACCATAATACAGTCGATGGTGGCGCTATTGTTCAGGCATTGGCCTGGGCTCCAACAACACCCGCCTATGGCTCCGATGGTCAGCCGACGTTTACTGATCCAATCGGTTCGGTGTATCGCAACCCGCTCGATTATTTATATGATCAGTCGGTTGACGCTAATAAGAGTGGCCTCAACGTCAATGGCGGTCTGAACTACAAGCTCCCCATCAAAGGACTATCCATCGATTTGCAGTATGCCGTCAACTACCTGAATTTACAAAACCTGAACCTGACCGGGAAGCGGCTTTCGAACAACGTCCCGACGGCAAGCCGGTATTCGGCAGAGCAGGTAACCCTGCAAAACACGAATAATTTGAACTACGATGTCAAAATAGGGAATCATTCAATCAATGCCGTTGCTGTTCTGGAAACACAACAGTTCACCAACCGCGACTTTACTGCTTCGGCGTCGGGATTACGGTTCCCACAACTGGGCTACGATAACATCGGTCTGAATACAGCGGCAACGGTGGCGTCGAGCTATCAGAAATGGACGCTGCTGTCTTTGCTTGGTCGCGTAAACTACGGATACAAAGACAAATACCTGGTATCGGCAGCCGTCCGTCGGGATGGATCATCCAAGTTTGCTGCGGCTAACCGCTATAGCGTATTCCCATCGGTTGCTCTTGGCTGGCGTTTGTCAGAAGAGGAGTTTATTAAAAAACTGAACGTCTTTAATAATCTGAAACTGCGCGGGAGCTGGGGTATGACGGGTAGTCAGGCCATTAACCCCTATGCTACCATATCAACCTATAGCACAGCCGTTGTTGCCTACAACAACTCGGCTGCAACCTCTGGGGTAATTTTGGGTAACCCCGGCAACCCTAATCTCAAATGGGAAACGACCAAGCAGGTAGACGTAGGTTTGGAAATGGAATTCCTGAATGGTCGACTGCACGTTGAAGCGGATTACTTCAAGAAAAACACCACCGATCTGCTCCTGAACGTGGCTATTCCAAGCTATGCTGGTGGCGGAACGCAGGCCCGGAACGTGGGTGAAATTGAGAACAAAGGCTTTGAATTTTCGATCGGTGGCTCACCTGTGGTAGCTGGTGGTTTCCGTTGGGAGACGAACTTTAATATCTCTACCTTACAAAACAAGGTGATCAGTTTGGGAGGATTGCCACGGCTGGGCCAGGGTACGGGTGTAGGCGGTGGGATGTCCACAACGAATGAATTTATGCTGATTCCCGGCGAGCCGCTGGGTTCTTACTGGGGCCTGAAGTATTTGGGTACCTGGAAACCCAACGAAGCCGATGCGGCAGCTAAACAGGGGCGCGTACCAGGTGATCCGCATTATCAGGATTTGAACGGCGACAACGCCATCACAACAGATGACTTCCAGATAATAGGCCGGGCGTTCCCGAAAGCAACAGGGGGCTGGAACAACACCTTTACCTACAAAGGGTTGACATTGAACGTATTCTTCAACGGCGTGTTTGGGGTCGATAAACTCAACTACACACGGGCGGCTGCTATGTCGGGCGCGGGCGATGCACGGCAATTTATTCTGTCTGAAATCCGGGATTATTACCGGCCAGGTAATGAAACGTCAAATGTACCCGCCTTTACGACAACCTATCAGCCTTTCACGCAATCGAGCCGATTCATCGAAAACGGTAGCTTCGTTCGTCTGAAAAACGTGAGCTTGTCATATAACGTACCAAACGGATTCATCCATAACAAAGCGACCATCAAGGTATTTGCCAGCGCTACTAACCTGCTCACGTTTACGAAATACACAGGCCCAGACCCAGAATCGGCTCGGGTTGGTTCTAGCACCGACACCGCCATTGGTATCGACTACGGTTCCTATCCAAACGCAAAACAGTATACGCTCGGCATCAATCTGGGCTTCTAAACCCCTTTAACGAATCATGAAAAAATTAGTCATACTTGGAATGGCAGCCATGCTCACGGTTGGCTGTAAAGGTTATCTTGAAGAAGACACTACTGGCCTGCTCTACGGCGGGAATGTTCTTTCGACTCAGGACGGGCTAGAGTCGGCCCTGACCGGCGCGTATCGGGGACTGGGCAACCAATGGACATACGGGTTTCTGCACCCATCGGCCAATGCGGCTACGATTGGTAGCGACGACGTAACGACGCACCCTGCCAGTAACAAAGCCGACTGGCGCGAATTCGATCAGTTTAACGTATCGACTACCAATCAGCGCTCAGGGGCTGTTTATAATGGCTGCTATAAAGCTATTCAGGGGGCCAATAACGTCATCAATAACTACTCGAAAACGGTCGGTACCAAAGCAACAATTGACATTATTGCGGGCGAAGCTTATTTCATTCGCGGCTTCTCGTACTATTGGTTGACCCGTTTTTATGGCAACATTCCGCTGGTTACGGCGGGCGAATACTCGGCGGATCTGCTCACCATCAAAAAATCGACACCGGCTGAAGTGTACGATTTAATCGTTGCCGATTTGAAAAAAGCCGAAACTATGCTGCCGAACACCCGGCGCGATCCAGGTCGGCCAAATGCGGGTTCGGCAAAGGCATTCCTGGCAGATGTATATCTGACGATGGCTGGCTGGCCGTTGAAGCAAACCGATAAGTATGATCTGGCAGCAGCAAAGGCAAAAGAAGTAATCGACAATCGGACTACTTATGGGTTTGCGTTGATGCCTACCTTTGCCGAAGTTTTTGCCAATGATCCGGCGGTTTCCATTATTCCAGAATCGGTGTTTCAGATCAACGGCTTTACAGGCGGCAGCGGTACGGCGAATGCGACTTATGGCAATACGACGATGCCTGGTGAAGAAGGGGGCTGGGACGATATGTTTGCCGAACTGAATTTCTTCAAGAACTTCCCTGAAGGCCCTCGCAAAAATGCTACGTTCCGCACGCAGTTTGGTTTAGGTGCCACAACTATTCCGTGGCAAAGTAGCCTGACGAAACATCCATATTACCAAAAATGGTATATCAAAGGCAATATTGTTACATCTAGCATTTCGCTGCCTACGGTTATGATGCGCTATCCGCATGTACTGACCATTTATGCCGAAGCAAAAGCCCGTGGAACGGGCGGGCCAGACCAGGCTGCGTATGATGCGCTAAATGCCGTTCGCTTGCGGGGCTTACCTGCCGGTGCCAAAGCGCTGACACCAGGCGATGGCCTGACCGCAGCTCAGTTTGCGGATGCAGTGGTGCAGGAACGCGCCTGGGAGTTCGCCTGTGAACGTACCCGTTGGTTTGACTTGATTCGTCTCGAACAGGTCGAAGCAGCTAACGCAGCTAAAAGCCCAGATGATTTACAGCCAATTAAACCGATCACGAAAGCGAATTATTGGTTCCCGCTTCCGTATACGGATACGTCAATAAATCCGAATTTGTAGTAGGAAAAAATAGAACGCAGATTTTTAGGATCAGTGCGATTAATCGCTGATTAGCATAATCTTAATTTATCCTGCTAATCGTAAGAATCTGCGTTCTATCTTTTATCTCTAGTGCTTTGACAAAATAGATTCTAACTGTTTCTATAGATTCTTGGGATTCTAGTGTACTGATAATCAGAAACGATAGAGTCGAAAGAATCTATAGAATCTAAATGGGATGAACACTAGTTCTATCTTTTATCTCTAACTGACTTTAGGTTGAAAAAGATACTCATTTCCACGCTGGCTGTACTGGGGTTGTGTAGCAACACGTTGCCGTTAGCTGAATGGCCACAGGCCGAACTGTCCAATGGACTTATTCAAACGAGTTTATACCTGCCCGACGCCAGTCAGGGCTACTACCAGGGCACTCGTTTCGACTGGGCGGGAGCATTTAAAGAGCTGACTTATAAAGGCCACAGTTTTATAGAACCGTGGTTTGAAAACTACGACCCCAAGCTACACGACGCCATCAGCGGTCCGGTGGAAGAGTTCACACCATTGGGGTATGCGGAGGCAGAACCCGGCGAAACATTCGTGAAAATTGGAGTGGGTGTACTCCGCAAACCTGACGATAAAGCGTATGCTTTTGCGAAGTATTACGACATTGTAGAGCAAGGAAACTGGAACGTAAAAAAGCACAAAGACTATCTAGAGTTTACGCATGAACTCAGGAGCCCAACGGGCTACGCGTATGTTTATCGCAAAATCGTAAAACTCACCAAGGGCAAACCCGAACTGGTGTTGGAGCACAGCTTGAAAAATACGGGCAAACTGTCCATCGAAACGAGCACCTATGATCACAATTTCTTCATCATTGACAAACAACCCACTGGCCCAACCGTTGCTATCGAATTTCCCTTTGAGGTGAAAGGCGAAGGAAAAGGCTTTGGCAGTACCATTCTGCCACAAGGGAAACAGCTACTTTATTCGCGGGCACTGGACAAAAAAGAACAAGTGTATAGTGCTGGCCTGCAAGGCTTTGGGAATACCTCGGCCGATTATGATATTCGTATTGAGAATCAAAAAACGGGAGCCGGTGTGCATATAACAGGCAATCGACCCCTTCAAAAATTAGTGTACTGGGCCTGTGCAACTACCTCTTGCCCAGAACCATATATACAATTGAAAGCAGCACCTGGAGAGGAAATAAAGTGGAAAATAGCCTACGAATTTTACGAAAAGCCAAAGCCCTAAAGTAACCTCTCTCCTTACCCTATACCCAACTCAACTTTTCAATGAATTTCTTCCTGAAATCCTGCTTCGGAACCCTGATTATAGGGAGTTTCCTGTCGGCTAACTGGGATACTACTGTCGTGAAACCACAGCTGCCAGCCGACGATTGGCCTACCTATGGCGGCAACAATGCGGGTAACCGATACTCAAAACTGACTCAGATCAATACCCAGAATGTTAAGAATCTGACGCTGGCCTGGACCTATGAAACCGGCGACAATGCAACGCCTGGACAACGCGGTATGGACATTCAGTGTCAGCCGATTGTGATAAAAGGTGTGCTTTACGGCACGTCGCCCCGAATGAAACTTTTTGCCGTTGACGCGGCTACAGGAAAGCAGCTCTGGCAATTTGACCCGTTCGCAAATCCCGAGAAAAAGCCTCGCTTTCATCCGGTTCGGGGCGTGGTTTATTGGGAAGATAGTGGCCAGGCCGACGCTCGGGACAAACGTATACTATACTCAGTAGGCTCGTCGCTGTATGCCGTTAATGCTGAAACGGGTAAGCCGATTGAGAGTTTTGGTAAGAACGGCGAAGTGGATTTACACGAAGGACTTGGCGATAAAGAAACACTGGGTTACGACGTCAATAACTTCTCAATCCGCGTTACAACGCCCGGTGTTATCTACAAAGATTTATTGATTACGGGTTCGGCCGTTAATGAGGGTGGCGATGCTCCTCCAGGTTACATCCGGGCGTTTAATATTCGAACGGGTAAGCTGGCCTGGGTATTCCATACCATCCCGTTGCCGGGTGAATATGGCTATGAAACCTGGGCGAAAGATTCCTACAAAAAACTGGGTGGCGCTAACTGCTGGGCCGGTATGGTCATCGACGAGAAGCGAGGCATCGTCTATGCGGGTACGGGCTCGCCTTCTGTTGATTTTTACGGGGGGGCTCGACCGGGGCAAAATCTATTCGCGAACTGTGTAATTGCACTGAATGCAGAAACCGGAAAGCGCGTGTGGCATTTTCAGACCGTTCACCACGATCTATGGGATCGCGATTTGCCTTGTCCCCCAAACCTGATAACGGTTAAACACAATGGTCCCGACGGTCGGTCCCGAATGGTGGATGCAGTCGCGCAGGCAACCAAAGATGGCTACGTGTTTGTGTTTGACCGGGATACGGGGAAACCATTGTTTCCCGTAAACGAAGTTAAGGTACCAACATCGCCCGCTTTGCCCGGCGAAAAGCCCTGGCCAACGCAACCCGTTCCGACTAAACCTGCCCCGTTTGTTCGGCAGGAATTGACGGAGAACGAAATCACAACCCGCACGCCCGAAGCGCACAAGTATGTATTGGAACGGTTCCAGAACAGCCGGAAAGGTAGTAAATACATGCCCCCCAGCGAAGAAGGGACCCTCTATTATGGGTTTGGGGGTGGTGCCGAATGGGGTGGTAATGCGGCTGATCCTGAGGGTATTTTATACCAGAATGCCAACACCATGCTTTGGTGGCTCAAGATGCGGGATAGCCGAATGCAGGAAAAAAACGTAGCTCTGACGCGTGGTTCTTCCCTGTTTAATACGAACTGTTCAGTTTGCCATGCAATGAATGGAAAAGGCAGCGCCGATGCCAAAGCGAGTGCGTCGGCAACGCAAGCCTACCCTGATTTGACGGATGTTGGTAAGCGACTGGATCGGGAACAAATCAGTACGCTATTGACAACCGGCCGGGGGCGAATGCCATCCTTTGGACACCTTTCTAAAGAGGATCGTGACGCCATCATTAACTTTTTGCTGAAAACAGAAGCGAAACCTGCTGCGCCGGATATTCATAGCTCGGTTGTTACATCGCCCGTAGCCAAAGGCGCTGACTTCCCATACATGCCGCCTTACTTAAATAATGGCAACACGCAGTTTCGGGATCAGGATAATTACCCCGCCATCAAACCACCTTGGGGAACACTCAATGCCATTAACCTGAATACCGGCGAGTACCTCTGGCAAGTCCCGCTGGGCGAATTTCCCGAACTCGTTAAACAAGGGTTAGCACCCACGGGAACGGAGAATCATGGTGGTCCCATTGTAACGGCTGGGGGCTTATTGTTCATTGCCGCGACATACGACGAAAAACTTCGCGCTTTTGACAAAAAGACGGGTAAAATTGTCTGGGAATATAAGCTGCCTGCTGGCGGGTTTGCCACACCAATTACCTACATGGCCAATGGAAAACAATACATAGTGATCGCTGCTGGCGGTACCCGATATGGTTTAAAACCAGGAGGATCGTATGTTGCGTTTGCCTTGCCGTAAGTATAAAAAGCTATAAGTGATGAAATCCTATCTATTAGGCTGTGACTGGGGGACGTCCTCATTTCGCCTACGACTCATAAATAGTATTGATCTGCAACTCATTGGCGAAATCACATCTCAGGAAGGTGTCGCCAATACATTCACGCGCTGGAAAGCAAACAGCGAAACGAGTGGAATCTCCCGGGATCATTTTTTTCGGGGGCAGCTACAACGGCAAATTAATTTACTGGCCAATCAACTGAGTATCAATCTGGACGATATTCCGGTGGTCATTTCGGGTATGGCGTCCTCTTCGATTGGTATGGATGAAGTCCCGTATGCTACTCTGCCGTTTCCAATCGATGGCAGCCGGGCCAGCATTAAGCGGCTCGATACACAAGCGGGTTTTGCCCACGATATCATACTCATATCGGGCGTCAGAACGGATCATGATGTGATGCGCGGTGAGGAAACTCAATTAATTGGGTTGCTCACGTTATTGGATAACCTGCATGTAACGAATGAAGAGTCGATTTTAATTTTTCCGGGTACCCATTCGAAACATATCTACATCAAGGACCAGCAGGTTGTTGATTTGCAGACGTTTATGACCGGCGAAGTCTTTAATCTCATGTCGCACTACAGTATTTTAAAAGATTCTGTGGAGCCAACGAGTCTGGTTACCTTTGATGAAAGTGGATTAGAGGCCTTCAAAAGAGGCATTCATGAATCCCATCAATCGTCTATTCTAAATAGCCTATTTAGGGTAAGAACCAATCAACTGTTTGATCAACTAACCAAGCGCCAGAATGCGCTTTATTTAAGCGGTTTACTGATTGGTAATGAGCTGAAATCACTCCTTAAACAGCCCGATTCTCAATTGATTTTATGTAGTGGCAACAACCTATACGAATTGTATAAACAGGCAGTGGTCGAGCTTCACCTGGCCGATCGAACAACTACGATTTCTGCCGATTTAATTGATAAAGCAACCATTGCCGGGCAAGTAAAAATAGCGAAGAACCTGCTCGTATCGCTAAGCAAATAACTAGTATGGCACAACATGCATTCTCCTGGGAGCTATTCGAAAAGGCTCCAATTGTCGGTATTATCAGAGGTTTATCGGCCGACGTAGTTGCCCGGATTCTTCCTGTTTACCGCGAAGCTGGTCTGACTACTATTGAGATAACGATGAATACACCGGGAGCCGAAGCCATGATTCAACGGGCGTTGGAGACGAGTAGTGAAGGGCTGAATATTGGCGCGGGGACGGTTTGTACAAAAGACGATCTTGACAGGGCATTGGATGCCGGAGCACAATTTATTGTCACACCTGTTGTCAACAAGAAAGTCATCAAGGCCTGTGTAAAACGTAACGTGCCGATTTTTCCCGGCGCTTTCACTCCTTCCGAAATTTATAATGCCTGGTCACTAGGGGCATCAATGGTAAAGGTTTACCCGGCAACTTCATTAGGGCCAGATTACATAAAGGACGTAAAAGCCCCTCTGAATCAATTGAAATTAATTCCAACGGGGGGCATAAGTCTTGATAATATCGCCACCTATTTTAAGGCCGGTGCGGATGGCGTGGGTATTGGGAGTCACCTGTTTGATAAAGCGCTCATTCAGCAGAAAAACTGGTCGGGTTTGAAAGACCATTTTGAGCAGTTTTTACAAATACCAAAAACCATTTAGTGATTTTTTGTCATCCCGACAAAGGAGGGATCTTTGGTAAATAACCCGTTGCCGAAGATCCCTCCTTTGTCGGGATGACAAAAAATCGTTCATAAAACATTTTTGTGGCCCCCGTTTAACCTTGTACTATAATGCTCAACTTGAAGATTAAAAACTATCGCTGGTTTATCGTTTTTCTGCTATTTGTTGCGACGACAATCAATTACCTCGACCGACAAATAATTGGTTTACTGAAGCCAATTCTGGAGAAAGAATTCAACTGGAGCGAAACCGATTTTGCGCATATCGTTATGGCCTTCACGGCTGCCTATGCCGTTGGGCTTTTACTGTTCGGGTGGATTATCGACAAAATCGGTACCAAAGCGGGTTACGCCATCACCATTATTATCTGGAGCATTGCCGGGATGCTGCATGCTGTTGCCCGAAGCGTTACGGGATTTAGTCTGGCCCGAATAGGCTTGGGTATTGGCGAAGCCGGTAACTATCCGGCTGCGGTGAAAACGGTGGCAGAGTGGTTTCCGAAAAAAGAGCGCGGATTAGCCACGGGGTTGTTTAACGCAGGCACGAGCATTGGCGTGGTAGTGGCGGTGCTTATTGTTCCCTGGATATTAAATCAGTATGGCTGGCACGAAGTATTCTGGATTACGGGAGCATTAGGCTTTGTCTGGCTTATTTTCTGGCTGTTATTTTACGATATTCCGGCGAAGCAAAGCCGCTTGACCACCGAAGAACTAAACTACATTCAGAGTGGGCAAGAGTTGGCCAATAGCGAAACCGCATCTGAACAATCCATCAATTGGTTTAAGCTGTTTACCTACCCACAAACCTGGGCTTATATTACCGGGAAAGGCTTGATCGATCCTATTTACTGGTTCTTCCTGTTCTGGCTTCCCTCGTATTTTTCGTCCACATTTAACCTGGATTTGAAGAAGCCAAGTCTGGAATTAATGCTGATTTATACTGCTACCACAGTCGGGAGTATCGGCGGAGGTTATTTGTCTTCCTCGTTAATTAAAAAAGGGTGGCCTACCATAAAAGCACGTAAAACGGTGCTGCTGGTATTAGCCACCCTGGAACTTTCGATCATTCTAGCTCAATTCGCTACAAGTGTCTGGATTGCCGTAGGGCTCATCAGCCTGGCTGTTGCACTGCATCAGGCCTGGGCCACCAATATCTTTACCTTAGCTTCCGATATGTTTCCGAAACAGGCGGTTAGTTCTGTTGTGGGCATAGGCGGAACTGCTGGTGCTTTAGGGGGTATCCTATTTCCTATGCTGGTCGGTAGTTTATTGGATAAGTACAAAGCCAGCGGAAATCTGGCCGAAGGATACAATATCCTGTTTACCATTTGTGGCTTCACATACCTGACCGCCTGGCTGATTATTCACCTGCTAACCCGCAAAACCAAAACGATTGAGGTAGCAGAACTCGTCTGATATAGTTTCATTATGGCCCGTTTTATCTCTATGCCTCTGATAGATTTGTCGTAAACAATCGCCTAGTTAATTATTAATCAGTTGCGTATTTTCTGCCCCGTTAGGGGCCTAACAGCACAGCGTCGGTAGTAAAGCTAAGCCCAACATAGAACCCGCGTGCCGTAGGTACGCAACTGTCACAAATCATTGCGTACCTACGGCACGCAGGACGAAAACGTTTTATTCTCTGCTACCGACGCTACGCTGTTGAGCCCCTAACGGGGCAAATGCTCGATTTAATATTGAAAACCAATTAGATGCGGCTTGTTGATAGAAATATAGGCCTATTCTAATCCAAAAGCGCCGTAGGGACGACCCAAGTTGTTCATTTTAGGTCGCACCTACGGCGCTTACGAGTTATTTATGTAGTCAACTAACTATTGACAAGTCACCCCTTACTGGGCTAATCCGCCCGTATCCTCGGTCTGTGGGCATACTATAGGTACCCTCACAGATCAAGAATACGGGTAAAAGGACCCAATTAAAGGTAGCCTAATTACTGATGATTATGCACTTACCACACGAATGCCCGACTTGACCTCCGATACTTTCTCCCGTAACGCATCTAGGGAATCGTCCATGACTGTTACGTGGCCCATTTTGCGGAAAGGCTTTGTAATGGCTTTGCCGTAGAAAAAGGGGAAGACACCAGGCATGGCCAGTAGGTTTTCCAATCCTTCGTAAACGGCTGGGCCGGTATGTCCATCTTCGCCTAGAAGATTGATCATCGCGGCTGGCTGATAGGCTGATGTGTCGCCGAGGGGATAGTTCAGGATGGCGCGCCAATGCTGTTCAAACTGAGACGTTACGTTAGCTCTGATCGTTTGGTGGCCGCTGTTGTGCGGTCGGGGTGCTACCTCATTAATCAGCACATTACCTGACTTATCCAGGAATAGCTCGACAGCCAGTAAGCCTACAATACCAAAGGCGTCGGCAGTTCGGCGGGCGATGTCCTGCGCTTGTTGGTTGATTTCGGCTGAGATTTCGGCCGGAGCAAACAGGTATTCGACCAGATTTAACTCAGGGTGAAATACCATTTCGACAGTTGGAAAGGTATGCACTTCACCGCGCTCATTTCGAGCTACAATGACGGCCAGTTCTTTCTCGAAATCAACGGCTTTTTCCAATACGCCAGGGGCATCGAAGGCTTTGCCAACATCGGCAACCGTAGCAATCCGCTGAACCCCCCGGCCATCGTACCCATCGCGACCAAGTTTATGAAAGGCTGGGAAAAAATCAGGCTGATAGATTTCGACTAGAGCTACATCGGCCCGATTTTCAGTCAGAATAAAATCGGCAGTAGGTAGGTTGTGGTCGCGGTAAAACTGTTTCTGAAGCCGTTTATCCTGAATCGTTCGGATAACGGATGGTTGCGGAAACACGCGTTTGCCTTCGCGTTCAAGTGCTTCCAGGGCCTCGACATTAACGCGCTCAATTTCAATAGTCAGCACATCGACCGACTGCCCGAATTGATAAACTGTAGCGTAATCGGTGAGCGAACCTTGCGTAAACTGCGTACAAAGATGGCGACAGGGAGCCTCAGCGTCGGGATCGAGAATATGAACACGAAGATTCCAGTCGATGGCGGCTTGCAGAAGCATCAGACCAAGCTGGCCACCGCCGAGAATGCCAATAGTAGGTGTCAAAATGGTGAAAGAATGAAAGAGCGAAAGAGTGAAAAAGTATGCAAAGTTACTTTTTCACTCTTTCGCTCTTTCATTCTTTCGCTCTTTTTCTTCCCGATTAATCCTTCCGCTTAATATCTGCCCCGCCAGATTCGCTTTTGGACAGCACTTTGGCCGAACCGTAATAGTAAATATCAGCCCCGCCGGATGCTTTCATGGTCAACTCTCTACTGGCGTTGACATACACATCGGAACCACCCGACGAATTGGCATTACAGACATCAACGGTCAGTTTGCGGGCATCCAGATCGGCACCGCCTGAACCATTCGCATTCAGGGTCCGGGCTGACCCTTGTAGGATAGCATCGGCCCCACCCGATGCGGATACGTTTAATTTGTCAGCTTTAAGGTCCAGTTTAACATCCGAACCGCCCGATGCGTCCAGATTCAGGTCATCGAACGACAGTTTACCCTGGCCAAATACATCGGCTCCACCCGATGCTTGCAAGTTATTTAACTGTTTGAACGTCAGGTACGCTTTTACATAGCTGTTGCGGCCAAAATTCCAGCCGCTAAAGCCTTTGCGCTCAATATATAATTTCAATGTGCCGTTTTTAACTTCCGAAATGACCCGATCTTCATCGACGCCTTTGGCTTCGAGAGTTAGTTTTTCGGAGTTACCCTGAGTCAAATAAACATCGATGCCGCTGCTGACACTCAGACCCGAAAAGCCTGAAACGCTACGATCTTTCTTCCAATCGTCGGTGCTGGCTGAGTTAAAGCTGGCTGTAAGTATGAAAATTCCGGCTACTAGTGCTTTCATTGGTGAAGGTGTTTGATTCGATTTATTAGTAGATGCAAAAAAGAGAACCAGTGTTGCATGGTAACCCGAAAAAAGATGTCCGGTTTTAAGGATATCTTTGTCCGGTAACGGACGCTGTGACAAGAGTTGTTTACTGTAAAATTCTATTAATCAGTAATCTATGAGTTTGGCATGACGCTTGAGCCGCCTATAGCAAATTGAATAGATTGGTATAAACAGAATACGCTGTGAATGCTCAATTGCTTTGCGATATTTGTTTATACGAATAGGTTTCTGAACAGTAAACACCCTGACGATAATCAGCTTAACTTAACTAAAATCTTTACTAAAGTAATTAAATATGATTCAACTCCGCAACGTCTCGAAATTCTACCCCGCTGGTTTTGGTCGGGTGTATGTGTTGCGTAACATCAACTTAGATATTGCTCAGGGTGAGTTCGTATCAATCATGGGACCGTCCGGATCGGGCAAATCGACATTGTTGCACATCCTGGGATTGCTCGAAGAACCTTCCGAAGGTGAATACTTTTTTGACGACCAGCCGGTTCAAAAGTTATCCGAAAAAAGACGCACCGAACTTCACCGTACACGGATTGGCTTTGTTTTTCAGGCTTATCACCTGATTGACGAACTGACAGTGTACGAAAACATCGAAACCCCACTTCTCTATAAAGGATTGAGTAGTTCTGAACGGAAGAGCCGGGTTGCCGAGCTGCTTGACCGATTCAATATGGTGGCTAAAAAAGACCTGTTTCCAGCGCAACTATCAGGTGGCCAACAGCAGTTGGTGGGTATTGCACGAGCACTGGCGGCCGAGCCAAGCGTTATTTTTGCCGATGAACCAACGGGCAACCTGCACTCCGATCAGGCTCGCGATATTATGGAGCTATTTCGCGAACTCAATCAAAAAGACGGAGTGACCATTGTACAGGTAACTCACTCCGAACTCAACGCCGAATACGGCTCACGGGTAATTCGACTGAAAGATGGCTGGCTGGAAGACTCAGCGGTGAAGTTGAGCGAACAAGGCGTTAAGTAAAGGGTCGGTAAAAAAGACTGATTCCTGATGGAGATTGACTAAACCGCTTATCTGACGCAAGGACTGAATGCCCATTACGTTCGCGCAAAACACCGCTTCAGCTTGCGTCAGTACGGCTGGTTTGTAAGTTACTTCAGTAACGGTGATACCGACGGAAGGGGCTAATCGGAGCAATTGTCGACGAATGATGCCGTTGATACAACCCGTTTGGAGTGAAGGCGTAAACAAGGTTTGATTTCCATACCAGAACAGGTTTGAGGCAAGGCATTCGGCAAGGTTGCCATTCGTATCGAGCAGAATAACGTCATCAAATGTATACTGCTGTTTGTAAAGACCAGCCAGCACATAGGGGAGGGCGTTCAGCGTTTTGAAGGCCGAAATTGGTGAAGGCGTCAATCGAAACAAGTCATAAATACCCGTTGCCGCTTTTTCTGTCAACGAAAAACCTTGACCGGCCCGAGCTGTAATCAAAACATTGATGTCATTGGTCGTAGGGGTATAAAGTCCACCAGCCTGTCGCCAAACCTGAATTTTGATGCGGGCCGTCTGATTGGTTAACTCGTTGGCTGAAAGTAAGTAGCGAATGTGCTGCTCAACGGCTTCGCTATTGAACCCATCCGGTCGATTGAGCTGCATGGTTGCCATCCCAGCTGTCAGGCGAGCAAAGTGATCAGGCCAGAACCAAACCTGTCCATTCTCGTATCGAATCGTTTCAAAAAGACCGTCGCCATACTGGAACGCACGGTCGTTTGCCGGTAGGCAAAACTCGTTTTCAGAAAGTATATCCGAATTATAAACCAGAAACATGCTTAGTTTGCGCCGTTTATCCTAAAACGATAGCTGCGCCGAAGGTAAGTTTGTAACATTGAACCATCAAAATTATGTGTATGCAGCGCAAGCTTTTTTTAGGAATCGGAATCGTGGGTTGTTTGCTGTCGGTAAGCGTAACAGGCTTACAGGCGCAGAGCGTACCGGGAGCCGTATCGCCAGGCGCGACTACCGGCAAAGCGGATACGTTACCCGTGCTGAGTTTACCGCAGTGTATCGACATTGCCCTAAAAAATAACATCACCGTTCGTCAGGGACAATTGCAGGTACAAAGCAGCCAACTGCAATTAAAACAATCCAAGTTTAACCAACTGCCTTCCGTCAATGGCTTTGCTTCGCAGGGCTTTAGCTCGGGTCGGAACATTAACCCCAGTACAAACCAGTTCGTCGATGTAGGGGTTCGGTCGAATAACTTTCAGCTTTCGGGTTCGATGCCTGTTTTTCAGGGATACCAATTACGAAACCTGATTCGCCAAAATCAGACCATCGTTAAGGCGAGTGAAAAAGAACTGGATGCGACTGAAAATACCGTTATTCTCAACGTCATTCAGCAATATTTAGCTGTGCTGACAGGGGCTGAGCAATTGACAGTTGCGAAACGGCAGGCCGAAACATCACAACTACAGGTAGAACGTACCCAAAAATTAGTGAATGCTGGTTCGGCACCCGAAGCGAACCTGTTTGAAATCAAGGCTACACTGGCCAATGATGAACTGGCGGTAGTCAACGCACAGAATACAGTTGATCTGGCAAAATTAGCGTTGCTTCAGGCAATGAATTTGCCCGGTGGCCAGGCTTTTGAAATCGAGTACATCAAATTACCTGATCCTCGTATAGAAGGGTATACCGCCACCGCTTTGCAGGTTTATGAAGCCGCGTTGGCAACACAACCTCAGATTATTGCAGCCGACCTTCGTACCGAAAGTGCCCGTATTGGTATTGATGTGGCTAAAGCAGGTCTTTATCCAAGACTTACGCTGAGCGGTAATTTATCGTCAATTTATTCGACGGTAGGTCTTCAGCGGTTTATTGCTGATGGAACAACGGTGCAGAATAAAACAGATGCGAATGTTATTATTGCTGGTACCACACAGCCGGTTACTATTATCACCACTTCGCCAGGCGGAACGTACCAGACCTACGGTTTTTTTGAACAAATAAGCAATAACCTCAACCGGGGTGTATCGCTTAATTTGAACATTCCTATTTTTACGAATCGCCAGTATCGTACCAACGTAACCACGGCTATTATTCAGCAGCAGACTGCACAACTTACTGCCGATAATACGCGTCTGCAACTACGTCAGCAAATCGAAACGGCTTACACCAACTTGCTAGCTGCATCGAACCGTTACCGCGCTACGGATGCATCGGTTTCGTCGCTGGAGCGGGCGTTTAAAGCAGCCGAAAGTCGTTTCAATGCCGGAGCGATCAATGCCGTTGATTACAGCCTTGCCAAGCTTCGATACGATAATGCTCGTGCGCAATTAGTGCAGGCTAAATACGATTATGTGTTCAGAACCAAAATTTTAGATTTTTACCAAAATAAACCGCTTAGTTTTAACTAGTGAAAGAGCGAAAGAATGAAAGAGTGAAAGGCTATGGTAAGTAGTTTCACTCTTTGGCTCTTTCACTCTTTCGCTCTTTCCCTACTATGAAGAAGAAGTCAAATCGTATTTGGTGGATATTAGGAGGACTGGTGGTCCTGATTGTAGGTGGTCTGTTTGCTGCTAAGCAGACTGGGTTAATCGGGAAACCACAAGCAACAGAAGTTGATTTTGCGTCGGTTAAACGGCTCGATATTACGGAGCGAGTCAGTGCTTCGGGCCGTGTTCAGCCGCAAGTTGAGGTAAAAATAAGTCCCGATGTATCGGGCGAAATTATTGGCCTTTATGTTAATGAAGGCGATCCGGTTAAAGCCGGTCAGTTGTTATGCCGTATTCGCCCCGATAACTACGAGTCGCTGCTGGCACGTGCCAAGGCAACTGTCAATCAAAGCCGGGCGCAATTAGAACAGTCAAAAGCTTCAGTAGCGCAGTCAGGCGCACGGCTCATCCGGGCTAAAGCCGACTATGACCGTAACCGTAAACTCTTCGCCGATAAAGTAATTTCTTCCTCCGATCTGGAGACCAGCGAAGCCAATTACAACGTTGCCAAACAGGAAGTAGAAGCGGCCAACGCTAACGTTCGGGCGTCGCAGTTTAACATTCAGAGTGCGGAAGCCAGCCTGCGCGATGCGACCGAGAACCTCCGTAAAACAACAATCTATTCACCTGTAAACGGAACAGTATCGAAACTGAATGTCGAGCTGGGCGAACGGGTAGTAGGTACCTCGCAAATGGCCGGTACCGAAATCATGCGAATCGCCAATCTTCAAAATATGGAAGTTCGGGTGAATGTCAATGAAAACGACATCGTGCGTGTGAACCTGGGCGATACGGCTGATATTGAGGTGGATTCGTACACAACAGCCGGGCGCAAATTCAAAGGCGTTGTCTATGAAATTGGCAATACTGCCAATGGGCTGACCAGTGCCTCTGGGGCTGCCTCATCAGTATCAACCGATGCGGTAACTGAGTTTGAGGTGAAAGTGAAAATCCTGAATAATTCGTACGCTGATCTACTCGCTGAAAAAGATAAAAAAGGCTATCCCTTTAAGCCAGGAATGACGGCTTCGGTGGAAATCCTGACAGATCGAAAATCAAATGTGTTATCGGTGCCAATTGCTGCCGTCACAACCCGAAGTGCCGACTCAACGGCCATCGACACGGAGAAGATGAAGGACAATAGTAATGGTACGGTTGAAGAAAAACCCGCTGCTCAGGCTGAAAAGAAAGACAAGCCTAAAGAAATTGTCTTCGTGAATGTAGGCGGTAAGGCTACCCAGCGTGAGGTGAAAACGGGCATCAGTGATTTTGAGAACATCGAAGTTCTGTCGGGTCTAAAAGAGGGTGAACAAATTATTTCAGGACCGTTCATCGCTGTATCGAAAAAGCTTAAAAACGGTGAACTCGTCGTTAAGCGAGACCCTAAGAAGAATAAGAAGAAGGAAGATGAGAAAGAAAATTAGGTCTGACTTTTAAACCTATAAGGTTTTCAAAACCTTATAGGTTTGGCGTCTCCCCCATCTCCCGGAGCATCCGATACGACATTACGCCCAATAGCAGCAATACCAAACCGAGAGCAGGCCAGATAATTCGACTATCGCTGAAAAATGAACCTGGTTGTTCGTGATTGGAATCAATTGGCTGCAAAGTGCCAATATTAATAACAGGCTGATTAACAGGGATAATGGGCTTAAACGGAGTCAGATCATAAATCGGACTAGCCATATTGTCTGCTAAGAAATGAAGCTGATAGGATTGGCCAGCCGTTAGATTAGCCAGCAGATAGGTGGTTAACTGATACGCCCGAACGTCCCGAATGACGAGTGGAGGGTTATCATCGTTGGCTATGACAAGAAACAAATCGTTGGCTTTTATACCCGGAAGGTCTACCTCGTTACTATCGGCTAAACTCAAGTCAAACGTCCGAATGATCTCGAACCAGTGATCAATACGACCACGCTTTAGCTTTCGGGTGCGAAACTGCCCAATACTGGCCTGACGACGGAAAGGGGTAGTCGCTTTAACAAAAATTGTAAGCTTATCAAATCGGGTGCCCTTTGAAGGCGCCAGACGAATATATGAGTGTCGGTCGCTACTGTCGCGTTGGGCAAACGATAAGTTTGGAATAGCTGTGTAAGCGCCCGAAGAAAGTACTGACTGATAGTAGCCGATTCGCAGAATATTTAACGGAGTACTGAGTGAATCGTTGATTGTCAGCTTGTAATACGTGTAATCGCTCAACGGGAAGCTAATGTGCTTCATCTGTGTTGTCGTCGAATTCTGACTTGGGCTTATCCAGATATCGTCGTCGATGCCATACCAGCTTTTCGCATCCGAACTGCCACTTAGCTGGGCCTTTTTACGCACATTCGTATTCTTGATGGCAAGCTCCAGTACATTAATAGGTCGTTTTGTTTGGTTTCGAATTACCAGTGTTGTCGACACATTTGGGCGTAATTGTTTATTGACCAACTCATAGTCGGTAAAAGGCACTTTTGAGGTGGGCTGTTCTCGGATTAGTAGATAGGGTGTTTCCTGATGTTGGCTGTCATAAAGCCGTATATCGGTCAGGTTGGCATTTAAATGGCCAACTACATCAGGCGGTAGCAGAATTCGCTGAAAACCTGACTGCTGAACAGGATTGACCGAAGCCTGAAACCGGAATGATTGCGCTTGCCCAGCTATCGATAGCATCAAGCCTGATAGTAGGAGACAGATTCGTTTAGTCATAGTTCTTCAGAAACGGATTGTGTGGAATCGACGTCAAGAATCAATCGTTTGATACGTTGATACATAAATGAAATAAGGAGCAGCAGCACTCCCAGAGAAATAAAAGCTGCGATTCGTCCACCTTCTGAAATACCATTAAGGTCATGGAGGAACAACTTCAGGAGTGTTAGGGCGAATAGGCTCAGTGAAATGATACGAAACTGACGATTCTTGAGCCTGAATCCCAGATACATAAAGGCAAATGCGCAAATGCCCCACAAAATCGGTAAGCCTACTTTGTTAATTTGCTCCAACAGCGCATAATATTCGGTATAGACATCAATTTTTTGCGTGTTCGACGTCGGTATACTCGTTCCTGAAAAATGGAAATACACCACATGCGCATACAATTCCGAACTGGCCGTATAGACCAACACGAATCCCACAAACCAGGGCCAGATATACCCAACAAACGAGGGAAGTGGTTCTAACTGGGGTCGAAGTGTATTTAACAGAACTAGCAGGCCAATGACACAAAGCAGGCTTAGGTAATGAACTGGGAAACCAATAAGGCTAGCGTCATCTCCCTGGAAATAAGCCGCTAACGAATCGTGTAGGGCTGGATCAAAATAAATTACGAATAAGATTAGAAGACTAACCCCGAATCCAGAAGCCTGCAGTAAACTGCTCCGTAACGTGTCTCGACGGGCAATTAGCAACAAACCTATGGCAAAGAGTAAATTATACGTGCCCAATAGAACCTTGCGGTTGGCATCGAACCCCAAGGTATGAGTGGCCTGATAATCAAGCTCACATACACCCGAAAAATAAACGAGGATAATCGTCAGGTAGCTGATGATGTATTGGTACGTGGTCACACTCAATTGACCTAACCAGAAATGAAATGGCGAACGCTGGCTTTGGAGTAATCGACGGGTTGTTACCAGACTACTAATGGCAATCAGGCTGGTGATAAATGCTTTGTTGAATACGACCCGAAGTAGGGGAGTTGCTTCATCCAAATAAAGCGTCGTCCAGTCCAGTAGCAAACTAATAAGCATCAGGCCCATGACAAGTATAGACGCAGTTGCCAGCATCGCTAAGCCAGATCGCTGGGCTAACCATAGTAACAGAACGGCTTCCAGCGCCCAAAACATGGTAATGAAATTGCCATCCAGTTGGACCGGAATTGTCAGGCTGGCAAACGTAACGACCAGACCGATTAACAAATAAATCAGTGTGCGATCAATTGCCTCGCGTCGATAGAGGAAAGTGGCGAGACCAAAATTGACAACGGCTAGTCCGGCCGTAAACAGCCCCTGATAAGCGCCTTGATTCACATTCGCCAGAAGATACATACCAGCTGCGTAATAAAAAGCTGTATTGCTCAAGAGCAGGCTAATCTCCACCGCCGAAAATTTAGCTTGTTGTTTCAGGTTATAAATCAGGTTCATCGCCATAAAAACAGCGTAGAATAGCGTGGCGAAGATCAATCCACCAGCATAAGGCGCATTCGCTTGTCCCTGAATTTTTTCGCCCAGAAATAGGCTGTAGAGCAATACGGTAAATCCATAAGCCACGAAATGAACAATTGTCCACTTCTTAAAATAGGCCAGCACCAACATTCCGCAGTCTAAAATGAGGATATAGGTAAGGAGTACAACATAGTTTCCTTCGCCAGAGCTTACCATAAAAGGCGTGGCAAACCCACCAATGAGCGACATTACGGCCAATTCTGAACGGTTATAGCTAATGGACAACAGGACTGCAAAGCCTGTTATCACGATCATGATCAGAAATGCAGCCGTTTGACTGAAAATCTTGTAATCCGAAAACGCAATGGCAATCGTGAAATAAAGTACAGACAGGCCACCCGCCACCAACACCGAACTAAAGGCTGTAAAAGTGTTCCGAATTCGATGGGCGATTCCCAATAATAATCCGCCCGCCAGAACACCAATGAATACTCGACCAATTTCGTTGATCCAATGCTGATCGATGGCAAATTTTACGAAATACCCAATACCAGCCACCAGAATCGCAATCCCAATTTTGTTGATGAGATTTTCGCCAATAAATTTTTCGAGATCTGGGTTTTCGACGAGGAAACGCTGGAAAAATGAAGGTTTTGGAGTTGGTTGGACAACAGGTTCGGGGGCAACTGGCTGAACGGTAATAGGCTCAGATTGAGGTGCTATTTCGTGTATGGATACCGGTTCCGTTGCGAGAATAGACTGTGGTTCTGGCTCGGTGCTTGGCTCTATTATCGGTGGTATCAGTGGTACGACAACCGTTACTGGGGCCTGTTCAACGATAGGCTCAATCGGTTGTTCAGCTACTGAAGCAGGCCGACTACGTAGCTCTTTCTGAAACGCCAGTAATTCAGCACGTAACTGGCTTATTACCGTATTCTGGAGATTAACAGCGTCTTTAACGGCGCTAAACTGTTTATTCCCAACAACAACCAGTATCAATAACAGTACAAGCAGAAATAGCTCCATGATCGTGTAAGTGGCAGGTTTAGAAGACTATCGACGATAGTACGCGAGCAAATATGCAAAAAATAGCCACCAGCCTGATGAACTACCTTTCCATAAGCTATACAACTTAGTCTTCGGTAAGCAGATGCCATTTAATAGGTTTCATTCAGCTATTTCTTTTAAGACCAGCACCAACCGAATAGACAACCGATAGAGCCTGTACTGACTCTCCGCCTTTCTTCCTTACTTTGCCTTATGAAAGTAACTCAACCCATTCGGCTGACAATGGTAGGAGGAGGAAGCTGGGCCACTGCGCTCGTCAAAATCCTCTCCGAGAATAACGTCAGTGTTAAATGGTGGCTTCGCAAATCGCCTGATGCGGAACACATCAAGAAATTCGGACATAATCCCAGTTATCTGAGCGATGTGCAGATCAACACCCGTAAAGTGAAGGTTTGTACGAAAATTCGGGAGGCTTTTCGGGATAGTGAATATATTATTCTGGCGGTACCAGCGGCTTTTATAGGGGATGCGCTTACGGGGCTGAAACCAGAACATTTTGCCGGAAAGTCGGTCGTATCGGCCATTAAAGGTATGATTCCCGGTGCCAATCAATTAGTAACCGATTGGGTTAGTGAACAATATAACGTGCCAACTGGCCAGATGGCGGTCATTGCTGGTCCCTGCCACGCAGAAGAGGTCGCTCTTGAAAAGCAATCTTATTTAACCATTGCTTCGCAAGATCCCACTTGTGCAGAACGCGTTGCCGAATTACTGCGCTGCCGCTTTGTGCAAACAACACCTGTGGATGATATTTATGGAATTGAGTACAGCGCTGTCATGAAGAATATCATTGCGCTGGCTTGTGGTATCACGCGCGGTCTAGGCTAT
This sequence comes from Spirosoma litoris, assembly GCF_054776755.1. Lineage (NCBI taxonomy): Bacteria > Pseudomonadati > Bacteroidota > Cytophagia > Cytophagales > Cytophagaceae > Spirosoma > Spirosoma litoris. The sequence goes on from NZ_BAAHBI010000020.1 coordinate 208,209, forward strand.
GGCGATAATTTTCAGGCCGTTTTGGTGTCTAATGCTATGCAGGAAATCAAACGGTTTGTCGATGCCATTTATCCCAAACATCGTGACCTAAGTGGTTCGGCCTATCTCGGCGACTTACTCGTAACGGCCTACTCACCTTTTAGCCGAAATCGTACATTTGGTACCTTAATTGGGCGAGGATATACCATTCAATCGGCTCAGGCAGAGATGAATATGATTGCCGAGGGATACTATGCTGTTAAGAGCATTTATGAAATCAATCGGAAATTTGGAGTCGATATGCCCATTACCAATGCCGTTTACAACATTTTGTACGAACGGGCAGCTCCAACCGGCGAAATGAATGTGTTGAAGGGATTGTTGACATGAAAATATTGTTTCAGGTTCCAGGTTCAATGTTCCCTCCTGCAAACCTGAAACATTGAACCTGAAACTTGAAACATTGAACCTGCAACAATAAAAAAGCCCCCAGATAAGTCCGGGAGCTCTTATATCGTTATAGCGGTGTCGGCAAAATTTACCGGCAGTTGTGCCTTAGCAAAAATTACTTCGCGCTATCAGCAGACATCGTCGAAGCAGAATCCGTAGCCATCGTCGAATCCGTAGCCATCGTCGAAGAAGAATCCGTCGTCGTGGTGGTGGTCGTTTCGGTGCTTTCGGTCTTTTTCGAGCTGCAAGACGTAGCCAGGGCGATCATAGCCATGAAAAAGAAGGCGGATTTCGTGATTGCTTTCATAGTTTTGGAAATGTTTTCGTTTAAGTGATTACTGATTAATGTCAGTGTTAATACTCCATAGAGAAAAAGGTAACCCAATATTTTTTAAATTTTTTTTGGGTTACGTTTCGGCCACTTTTGTATTAAGTAATGACTCAACTCAATGAAGGAAGGTAGGCAACCCATATTAACGGATGAGGAGTTGCTTACGGGTTTAGCCAGTGGCTCCGACAGCGCCTTGATGCAGTTATACCGCCGGTACTTTCCGATGGTACTTCATTTTGTGACCAGTAACAATGGGAGCGAAGATGATGCCAAGGATATTTACCAGGAGTCGTTAATTGTGCTGTATGAGAAGGTGAGGAGTGGTTCGTTGGAGTTGCATTGCCAATTGAAAACCTACTTGTATTCGATAGGCAGACGTTTATGGCTCAAACAGTTGGCTCAACGAAATCGATTCGTCGTGCGTGATGTGGAAACTCCGGTTTCGAATGAACTGGCAGTTGACAACCTGAACGACGATCTGGCTGATCATGAAGAGCGTGATCGGCAATTTGACCTGATGGCTGACTCACTCGACCGGCTTGGTGAGCCTTGTCGGACGTTATTAGATGATTTTTACATCCAGCATCTGAGTATGCAGGAGATTACCGAAAAGTTTGGCTATACCAATGCCGATAACGCCAAGACGCAGAAGTATAAATGTCTGATGCGCCTGAAACGACTCTTCTTTTCGGAGTACAAACAGTGAAAGTTATATAGTTATGAAGTCACATAGGTATAAAGTTGATAAATGCGTCAGCCAACTCTATAACTAATGACCCTATAGCTCTAAAACTATTAGTAGAGATGAACGAGGAAAAAGACATTGAGAACGCGCTCCGGGCTTATGGTGAACGAATTCGCTTTAAGCAACGGTTAGCGAAAATTCAGGCCGGAGTTGATATGAACGCGATGCGCCGTGAAGCTGATGCTTATCAGTCTGGAACGGAGCAGCCTGGAAAAGTTCGTAATATGTGGCATGCTTACCGTACCACATTGGCAGTAGCCGCATCAGCAGCTATTATAACTACGTTCGGCTCAATTTTCCTGTATCGTTCCTATCAGCAAAGCCATCAGCAAGAACAGCAATATAGCCAGTTAAGTAAAGAGATTCAGGCAGTTAAATCATATCAGCGTAAAATGCAGAGTGATTTGAATGGCCGGGGGCGTGGCTTGAGCATTAATCCGGCCCAAGTATCGGGTTCGGGCTTTTTGCTAACTGGAGATGGGTATTTTGTAACGAACAATCACATTGTTCGGGATGCCGACTCTGTTTATGTGCAAAGCACCAAAGGCGAAGTGTATAAAGCCCGCGTCGTTTACGCGGATAAAACACACGATCTGGCATTTCTGCAACTTTGCGACGACAGTGCGTTTCGTACACTGCCTCCCGTTCCGTATGGTTTCGAAGCTCGCCCTTCTGACCTTGGCGAACGTGTTTATACCCTAGGATATCCTCGTGAAGAAATTGTTTATGGCGAGGGTTATCTGAGTTCCGGTACAGGTTATCGGGGCGATTCGACGGCGTATCAGGTTGCTATTGGAGTGAATCCAGGTAACTCAGGCGGCCCGTTGTTAGACGAACAGGGAAATGTTATCGGAATTATCAGCGGTAAACAAACTACGTCAGAGGGTGTGAGTTTTGCCGTAAAAACCAATTACCTGCTCGAAGCCCTGAACAATATTCCCCCAGATTCGCTAAGAGGTCAGCCGCTGCGCCTGAACAAGAAAAATACGTTAGCGAAGCTGCCCCGAAAAAAGCAAATTAAGCGGATGCAGGATTACGTATATCAGGTTAAAGTATTCAAACACAAGGAGTAAGATATGAGGAGGGCCGAACTTCATACTACGGAAGTTTTTGACCCCTTAAACATTTGACTCGTTCAGGATGTTGTTGAGAACGAAACTAGTTACTCAACGACCATGAAAAAGATAATGATGCTGGCTTTTACGCTAGTTCTTTCAACCGCAGTTTTATTCGCTCAGGATACAAAAGAAAAAGCGAAAGAAGCCGCTCATCAGGCAAAAGAGACGACAAAAGCAACTGGTAGAAAAATAGGCCGGGAAGCTGATAAAGCAGGCGATAAAGTATCAAAAGCAGCTAAAAATACCAAGGAAGACGTAAAAGAGGGAACCGACAAAGCCCTCGATAAGGCTGACCGGAAAATGAAGAAGGCTGAAAAGAAGATGAATGATTCGAAATAAATGTCGATTCTACCCTACAAAGGTGCCACTAGCTAAAAATAGTGGCACCTTTTTTATTGGACCAGAGCGAACTTCAATCAACCGTTGTAGCGTTCTCTACTTAGCTTTATTATTGAGTTTTCATTGATCTATGGATTTACCTGTTTCAGTACTTTTATTCGGCATAACCCGCGATTTAACGGGGCAGTCGACTGTTTCAATTTCTCTAAACCAGAATGCCCAGGTTCGCGATCTACTGAGTCAGTTGCATCAACAATTTCCTGCTTTGGCTGGTATTCGCTCGTTGTTAGTGGCTGTTAATGGAGAATATGCTGAGCCTGATCAGTTATTGAACCGGAACGACGAAATTGCGCTGATTCCGCCTGTCAGTGGAGGGTAGACCAATGGATAAGCCAGAAGGCATGCTGTTGCCTGTTCCGCACAGGAGCCTATATTATCCAGTACACATTTTCTATTATTTCCATGATTACGATTACTGCTGATCCTATTGATATTGCTTCGGCTATGGTCTATTTACAATCAGATCAGGCAGGCGCGATTGATTTATTTCTAGGTGTTGTTCGCGATAATACACAGGAGCGTCCGGTCGATCGGCTTGAGTATGAAGCCTACGATCGCATGGCCATTACTGAAATGGAGAAAATTGCTGATGTCGCTCAACAACGCTGGCCCATTCTACGCTATGCCATTATCCATCGCAAAGGCACGTTGAAAATTGGTGAAATGGCTGTTCTAATCGGTGTATCGACGGCGCATCGGGCTGATGCTTTTGATGCTTGTCGTTACATTATTGATACCATCAAACAAACAGTACCCATCTGGAAAAAAGAAGTATTTCTTGATGGCGAAGAATGGGTGAACGCACACCCGTAAATGATGTATGAAGTAAGATATATGGCGGTGTTTTATAGGCCATACATCCTATTTCATATATCATTTAACTAAGTACGTTCCCACAATAGGATAATGATCGGAGTACTTGATGTAGTTGATCGTTTCGAAATTTAAAACGGGTAATTTCGGATCGTGGAATTGATGGTCGATTCGTATAAAACCGGGTAGGCGATTATAACTAAAGCCAAACCCTCGGCCTGCCTCTTCAAAGGCATTGGGTAGTATCCGATGCAGTCGTTCGTAAACCACACTATAGGGCGTATCGTTATAATCACCAGTGACAATAACGGGATACGGACTATTCTTTATATATTCTTCAACTTTACGGACTTCTTCATTTCGATCAATAAATCCGGTCCGGAGTGCGCTCAATACGCCCCGAGTTTCATGCTGCACTCCTTTTATTTGTTTTTGCCGCAGCACCTTACCCACCCGAATCCCCATTGAATGTAAATGCACATTGATGATGCGAATGGTATCATTGCCCACTTTTACATTAGCCCAAACTACACCGTTATGCATCTCGAATAATTCGCGCCCAGATTCGATAATAGGATAAATAGAAAAGATGGCTACCCCAATATCACCATTGGCTACATGAGCCAGTTCTGGATATAAAAAAGCAGAATAAGGATAGCCCGCTTTCTGAAACCGCCCAACAATATCGTAATCGGGTAGATTGGTTGATGAATAAAATTCCTGAAAACACTTAATGGGCGCGTCGTAGCGTACTATATAATTAAGCGTTCGTCGAATACGGGGCGAACTCTGCGGTAGCCCTATGTACTCCATCTCACCAAAAGACTGCACATTATAGCTGAATACTTTCAGGGTAGTTCCTTGATTAGCTGATTCAGCAGGCTGGTTCCAGACGAAGGTTCGAGACCCGAATAATAAAATACCTATCAGTAACGTAATGCCAGATAGCCAACTTCGCCAGGGCCGTGTGGGAAGCCACAGAAAAACAGTGATAAAGTTTAGGAACCAGGCAACAGGTATTGAAATCATGAGCATACCCGCCAACCAGTGTTCAGTTTGTAGGCTATACAGTAGCCAGTAGGCCAGGCAGGTGTACAATGCCAGAAGCAGGTTAAGCGACCATAAGAGAGACCGGAAAAAAAAAGCTACGAGTTGCCCAACTTGCATTCTTATTGCCATGCTGTCGTCTTTGCGTAAGACAGATACCTTGTAAAAAATCAAAAATAAGCTATAATGACTGGAATGCACAGAGCTCCTCCAAATTGGGGGCTTGCTATGCACGCAGAAACGTATTATCTTTGTGGCACAAAAACCATATGGCATTGATCAAAAAAGGGAGTCGCACTCCCTTTTTTGTTAGCCTTACCTTATGGACGACAAAGCAAAAATAACCGAATTACTTCAGCCTTATCTGAATAACGACCAACTCTACATCGTTGATGTACAGGTAGTTGGTCGTCAGGGTGGTCGCATTAAAGTGACGATTTTGTTAGATAGTGATGCTGGTATTACCATCGATGAGTGTGCCAATATCAGCCGCAAGCTGGGTACACAAATGGATGAAATGAATTTTTTTGGTGAAGCCCCGTTTACGCTTGAAGTTTCATCACCGGGCGTCGACTATCCACTGACATTTCCGCGGCAGTTTGTTCGTAATGTTGGGCGGCAGTTACTTGTTACGCTTAATGAAGGAACTACCCGAAAAGGTAAGCTGGAATCCGTTGCCGACGATCATATCGTGCTGGATATAGAACCCGAAAAGAAGTCGAAGAGTAAAAAGAAAAAGGATGCTGATTTAACTACCGAGGCAGCACCAGTTGGTCCAACGCCAATTGCCTTCGGGGAGATAAAAAAAGCGAATGTAGAAGTATCATTTAAATAGTTTGAAGTTTGTGGTTTGAAGTCCGTAGTTGACAGATGCAGGAATGAAACGCATCCGCTAACTACGAACTACGAACTTTTAACTTCAAACGACAAACTACTAATAAAAATGACCAGTGGACTATTAATCGAATCGTTTGCTGATTTCGCTCGGTCGAAAAATATTGATCGGCCCACCATGATCGCCATACTGGAAGAAGTCTTCCGGACAATGATTCGGAAAAAGTATGGTACTGACGAGAATTTCGATGTGATCATCAATGCTGAAAGTGGCGACCTGGAAATGTGGCGTACACGCGAAATCGTAGATGATGATTCCGAAGATATTTGGGATTATGACAAAATACCCCTCGCCGAAGCGCGTAAAATTCAGGATGACTTCGAAGTAGGCGAACAGGTTGCTGAAGAAGTAAAACTGGAAGATTTCGGCCGTCGGGTAGTTCAAACGGCCCGCCAGACGCTTATTCAGAAGATAAAGGATATGGAAAAAGAACTCCTTTATCAGAAGTATAAAGATCAGGTTGGCGATTTGGTCGGTGCTGAAGTCTATCAATTATTGAAGCACGAGATCATCCTGGTTGATTCAGAAAGTAACGAGTTGAGTTTGCCCCGCACAGAGCAAATTCCGAAAGATCGCTATCGTAAAGGTGAAGCCGTGAAAGCGGTTATTAGCCGAGTAGAGATGATCAACGGAACACCCAAAATTGTGTTGTCGCGGACGTCGCCCGTATTTTTAGAGCGTTTGTTTGAAATTGAAGTGCCCGAAATTTATGACGGTCTGATTTCAATTCGCAAAATTGTTCGGGAGCCCGGCGAACGGGCAAAAGTAGCTGTCGAATCGTATGACGATCGGATTGATCCGGTAGGTGCCTGCGTAGGTATGAAAGGTTCCCGGATTCATGGCATTGTCCGTGAGTTAGGCAACGAAAACATCGACGTGATCAATTACACCGAAAATCTCGAACTGCTGATTAGCCGGGCACTTAGTCCGGCTAAAATTAGCACGATGCAGATTGATCGGGACGCCAAACGTGTATCTGTATTCCTGAAACCGGATCAGGTTTCATTGGCAATTGGTAAGGGCGGCCAGAACATCAAACTGGCTGGTCGACTGGTTGATATGGAAATCGATGTATTCCGCGATAATGAGGGTCAGGAAGACGACGAGGATGTCGATCTGATGGAATTCTCCGATGAAATCGATGAGTGGATGATCAACGAACTTCGCAAAGTAGGTCTCGACACCGCCAAAAGTGTACTGGCGCTTAGCAAAGAAGAACTTGTTCGCCGAACCGATTTGGAAGAAGATACTGTTGAAGAAATTGTGAATATATTGAAACAAGAGTTTGAGTAAGACTAATGAAGAATGGATAATGTAGAATGAAGAATAAAGGCATATCAAGCCCTTTTTTATTCATCACTTTTCACTTTTCACTCTTCATTATCAAAAAGCGGGATTTTTATTGCTGTAAGTGGTGTTCATAAGATACCAACAACCATTAAATTTGCGGAATATAGACCGAAGTATGGCAGAAGAAAAGTCAATGCGCCTAAGCCAAGTGGCAAAAATTCTCAACAAAGGATTATCCTCTGTTGCGGGTAGTCTGTCTGCCAAGGGGTTTAAGGTTGAAATTAATCCTAACACCAAAATCAACATGGAACAGTTGGAGGTGTTAGCGAAGGAGTATAAATCAACGGAACTCCTGAACGGAGCTCGCCGGGCCGAACCGCCGGTTGCGGTCGCCGAGCCACCGCGTTCAAAGGAGGAGGATGTCGTTTTGTACCGTCGTGATGACGCGAGACGTCCAATTGTCGAAAACAAACCAGAATCAGCTCCGGCTGAAGTACCCGCAACGGCTCCAGTAGAGTCGAAACCAATCGTACAAACTGCTCAGACCGGTTTGCCAGGATTGAAAGTTGTAGGTAAAATTGATTTGAATGCCAAACCAGCAGGAGTTACTTCCTCTGTGCCGCAAGCAAAAGTGACGCCACCCCAGGAGGTGAAACCAGTTGAAACGCCGAAACCAACAGTTGCCCCAGTTACACCAACACCTGTTGCAACGGAAACGCCTAAACCAGCAGTAGTGCAACCACCAGTTGCCCCTGTTGTTAAGCCTGAGGTAGAAGCTGTGAAACCTGTGGTGCCAGCACCTCCTGTTGAGGTGAAGCCAGCACCAGTTGCACCTGTTCAGGTAGCAACACCAACTCCGGTCGAAACGCCTACCGTTCCTAAAGAGGTTCCTGCACCGCCAGTAGCTGTTGTTGAGCCAAAGGTAATTGAGACTCCGGCGCCCAAAGTTGAAGCGCCTAAGCTCGTTGTTATTCCTGAGGTACAAAAACCTGCTGCTCGAGCTGAAGCACCGAAGCCGGCAGAGGTTAAACCAAAGCCAGAAACACCACAGGCAAAACCAGCTGATAACGAAGAAGAAGCCCCAACGGAAACCATTCGGGCGGCTGGTAGCCATCAACTTGGTGGACTGAAAATTCTTGGCAAGATTGAATTGCCTGTTAACAACCCACGTCAAGGGGGTGGTAACAGCAATGCCGATAAGAAAAAACGTAAACGGATTCGTGGCGGCCGTGAAGGTGCTGTTGGTAGTACTGCACAGCCAGGACAAGGTGGTGGTCAACAAGGTCAGGGTGGTAATAACCGGAATGACCGTGGTCCGCGTGAAGGCGACCGTGGCCCAGCCAATCGTACCCCTGGTGATCGTCCGCAAGGTGATCGTAACCAGACGGGCGGCAACACCGCACCGCGTGATGGAAATCGTCAGCAAGGTCAAGGTCAGGGTGCTCCACGTGAAGGAGACCGTAACCAGGCTGCTGGCAACCGTAATAATGGGAATAACGGGGGCGGTGGTCAGAATCAGAATGCGAATACCGCCAATCGAGGTGGAGGGCAAGCTGGTGCTGGAAACAATGCCAACAATAATAATAATCGCTCAGGCGGTGGCGGTAATAACGCCAATCGGGGTGGAAACGGCCAGGGCCAAAACCGAAACGATCGGAACAGTGGAGGCAACAACGCTAACCGAGGTGGTGGAAATCGCCGTGAAGCACCAACGCAAGCCGATGTTCGGAAGGCGATTCAGCAAACCAACGCCCGGATGCAGGGCAATACGCCTAACCGTGGTGCCGACCGCCGACGGGATCGTCGGAGCCAGCGCGAAGAGGATCGCCGGTTGTTGAATGAGCAGGAGGAACTGGAAGCAAAAATCCTGAAAGTGACTGAGTTCGTTTCTGCAAACGATCTGGCCTCACTGATGGATGTGTCGATCAACGAAGTTATCTCGGTTTGTTTGAATCTTGGTATGTTCGTTTCGATCAACCAGCGTCTGGATGCAGAAGCGATTACGGTTATCGCCGATGAGTTTGGTTATGACGTTCAATTTATATCGGCAGAAGATGAAACCGAAGCTGGTATTGATGTTGAAGCTGATGAGCCAGATGATTTACAGCCTCGTGCGCCGATCGTAACCATCATGGGTCACGTTGACCACGGTAAAACATCGTTACTTGACTACATCCGTCGCGCTAAAGTAGCGGCTGGTGAAGCAGGGGGGATTACGCAGCACATTGGTGCTTATAGCGTAAAAACCAGCGACGACCGGATGATTACATTCTTAGATACACCGGGTCACGAAGCCTTTACAGCCATGCGTGCTCGGGGTGCTAAAGTAACAGACGTTGTTATTATTGTGATTGCTGCCGATGATAGCATCATGCCACAAACACGTGAAGCAATCAACCACGCCCAAGTTGCTGGTGTACCTATTGTATTTGCTTTCTCGAAAGTAGATAAACCAGGTGCCGATGCCGAAAAAATTCGGGCTGAGCTGGCTTCTATGAACATGCTCGTTGAAGAATGGGGTGGTAAATATCAGGCGCAGGAAATTTCATCGAAATCTGGTTTGGGTGTCGATGACCTACTGGAGAAAGTTCTGCTCGAAGCCGAGCTTCTTGAACTGAAAGCTAACCCAAATCGTCGGGCACTCGGTACAGTCATTGAGGCCTCGCTGGATAAAGGTCGGGGGTATGTATCGACTGTACTGGTTGAAAACGGTACGCTGCGCCAAGGTGATATTATGCTCGTAGGAGCACACTATGGCCGTATTCGGGCAATGACCAACGATCGGGGTGAGCGGATTAAAGAAGCTGGCCCATCAACGCCAGTTCAGATTCTGGGTCTGCCAGGCGCACCGCAGGCAGGCGATAAGTTCAACATAATGGAAACGGACCGCGAGGCCCGCGAAATTGCGAACAAACGGGAGCAACTCCTGCGTGAGCAAACCTTGCGTACTCGCAAACACATTACGCTCGAAGAGATTGGTCGCCGGAAAGCGATTGGTACCTTTAAAGAACTGAATGTAATTGTGAAAGGTGACGTGGATGGTTCGGTCGAAGCGTTGTCAGATTCGCTGCTCCAACTTTCTACGGAAGAGGTTCAAGTGAACATCATCCACAAGGCAGTTGGTCAGATTTCTGAATCCGATGTGCTGTTGGCCTCTGCATCTGATGCGGTTATTGTAGGCTTCCAGGTCCGTCCATCATCAAGTGCCCGTCGTTTAGCTGAGCAGGAGCAGATCGAAATTCGTCTCTACTCAATTATCTACGACGCCATCAACGAGGTGCGCGATGCCATGGAAGGCTTGTTGGCACCAACTGTTGAAGAAGTTATCGTTGGTAATATTGAAGTTCGTGAGGTATTTAAGATTAGTAAAATCGGTACAGTAGCTGGTTGTTACGTAACGGAAGGAAATATCAAGCGAAACAACAAGATTCGAATTATCCGCGACTTTATCGTTATTCATACAGGCGAAATCAGTGCGCTGAAACGCTTTAAGGATGATGTGAATGAAGTGAAGTTCGGCTACGAGTGTGGTTTGAGCATCAAAAACTTCAACGATATCGAAGTAGGTGACGTAATCGAAAGCTTCGAACTGAAAGAAGTAAAACGTACGTTATAGTCCGACCAGGATTGTTGTGATTTAATTGACCGACTTTGATTTTGTAAAAAGGTTTTCACCGAAAAAATCATAGCTAATCAGTTAAATCAAAAAAATCCGGGTTCAGAAACCAAGCCTCAACTGAAAACCAGTTGGGGCTTTTTTTGTGCCTGTTATCCAGTCAGATAACCGATATTCTACTTTTTTAAGACGCGTTATTGGCTACGAATAACTTTGCGTCTTATATTCACTAGTATTACTGCACCTAAACTCATGAACGCCTACCAACCAGGCTTACATCTCTTGTCAACATTTTCCTCGTCGTCCGATTGCCTGACTAATGTGTCATCGTGTCGAGATGCATTCGACCAGTTAATTGACTCACTGGCTTTAACGAAAGTAGGGGAGGTCTATCATGTATTTCCCAATGGAGGATTCACGGCTGTAGTATGCCTTACAGAGTCACATGTGTCTATTCATACCTGGCCAGAGTTAGGAATTGCCACCTTCGACGTATTTCTATCGAATTACCTGCGAGATAACACGGCTAAAGCTCGCCAGTTTTATGCCGATATACTGACTCATTTTACGGCTACCGAACTCTCTAAACAAGAACTCATTCGATGACAGACGCGGCTCCTTCTGGTCGGAGTTCTTCATCGGCCACGTTGGCTTGTCCCACGTGCCAAACTTCGATCACGTATTACGATGTATCGGGCAGTTCGTATTATGGCTGCTCAAACTGCCATACATTTTTTAAGTACGAAGATGAAGAGGCACCCGTAGCCCTGACTACGTTCACGAATACAACGTTGGCCCCCACTTTGCCAATCGGGTCAGAAGGCTATCTGAATGGTCAGTTTATTCGGGTTGTCGGCTTTATGAATAAGAAAGAAGCGAACGCCCCCTACAACTGGTCTGAGTATATGCTATTGCAGAAGGATGGACGTACGAGTCAGCTAGCAGAATACAACGGGCATTGGATACTTATTGAACCGACAGACAAAACCTATTCACACTATCATGTTGGTGGCCAGACGTATTATATCAAAACGGATGATCGAAAGTATTGGCTTTATAATCGCTACACGGCCGAAGTTGTTGATGCCATAGGCGAGTTCGACTGGAATATTTTAGAGGATACACAACTAACCGTTTCGGAATATATTGATCCGCCATACATGTTGGTTGGCGAACAGAATGAAAACCAGTCTACCTGGTACAAGGCTAACCACCTAGCTCGGAAAGATTTAGCCGCTGCGTTTGCTATCGATCCAAACAACTTACCCATTCCATATGGCGTTGGGGCACTTGAGCCTGCTGATCCTGAAAATCGTTGGCGAACGGTCGTGAAATTTACGGGAATATTGCTGGCAGCTCTTTGGCTATGTCAGATCGTAATTAGTGTGGTAAAGTCTTCAAAACCACTGTTCAGAGAATCATACCAGATAGAATCTGATTCAACGGGCATTATCAAACCAATAGTAAGTCCTTCGTTCGAAGTCGATGGTCCCGTAGCGCTTGCGTTTGACATGCACGCGGATATCAACAATCAATGGCTTGAGTTACCAGTAACGTTGATCAATGAACAGACGGGTAAGGTTTACGAATTTACCAAAACGCTGGAGTATTACTATGGTGTAGAAGATGGAGAAAGCTGGTCGGAGGGAAGCCGGGATAATAAAGCCATTTTATCGCGAATTCCAACGGGAAAATACCACCTAAACATTTACCCCACTTCCGATGGGAAATATGTATCCTTTCGGATCGGTGTTGAACAAAAGACGTTTCTGGAAGCAAATATTGGGTTGTTTCTGCTTCTTCTGGCTATTTATCCGATTTTTCTCTATGTAAGTAGATTTTGGCACGATGGGCAACGCTGGAGCAACAGCGATTTTTCGAAAGTATACACAGAATCCGATAACTCCTGACTCCTCAATAAGGATGATTAAAGAGCTAATAAAAATCAAATACTATGTGGTCGCTGGGCTGATTGGCCTTGGCGCATTCGCCTGGGCTGGTTTTACCGGAACACGCATCTTAGGCGACGATAAGGAAAATACCGAAGCTGGCAATGGTGCTTACAGTAGCTCCGGCCGTTCGGGTGGTCATGGCTATTCCCGATTTTATCACAAATAACCTACAGCCGATATGGAATATAAATACATTGTTGCTTCTATCGTTTACTCGTTGATTGGTATTATCATCCTTGTTATCAGCTTTGTCGTGATTGAGAAAATTACGCCGGAAAATCTCTGGAAAAAGATTCTTGATGAACAGAATGTCGCGTTGGCTATCCTGGCGGCTGCGTTCATGATCGCCGTGTCTATCATAATTAGTTCGGCCATTCATGGTTAGCGAAGAAGGAGTGGCAGTCAGGCCGGGATTAACGTCTCTGCACTGGTTGTTGCTGGTATCAGTATTTGTTATTTCGACCTGTGGGCTTATCTACGAACTCGTGGCAGGTACGCTGGCAAGCTACCTGTTGGGTGATTCGGTTATGCAGTTTTCGACCATCATCGGGGTCTATCTGTTCTCGATGGGCATCGGTTCGTGGCTATCGAAGCACCTTGATGGTAATCTGCTAAAGTGGTTTATCCGCATCGAATTGCTGGTGGGTTTGGTAGGCGGGTGTAGTGCCCCGCTGCTGTTTGTCCTGTTTGATTATGTGGCTTCCTTCCGGCTGGTGCTGTACTCGCTGGTTGGGTTGACAGGTATTTTAGTGGGATTGGAAATTCCGCTTTTGATGCGCATCCTGGAGAATCAGCTATCCTTCAAAGATCTGGTTTCCCGTGTTTTTACATTCGATTACATCGGTGCTTTACTGGCGTCCTTGATCTTTCCACTAATTCTGATTCCACAACTTGGACTGATTCGAACGTCCTTATTTTTCGGATTGATGAATATCGGCGTAGCCGGATTTCTGCTGTATCGATTTGCCGAAACCCGTACGTTTCGGCCCAGCTTTACGCTCGTATTGTTGGGCTCTATTCTACTCTTGACCGCTGGCTTTGTCTATGCCGAACGGATTATGACCTATGCCGAGGGTATTTCCTTTCAGGATACTGTTATTTACAGCAAAAGCACGCCCTATCAGCGGATTGTACTGACCCGCAACAATCGGGAACTCAGGCTTTATCTAAATGGTAACCTCCAGTTTAGTTCGGCCGATGAGTATCGTTACCACGAGGCCCTTGTGCACCCAGCCATGCAGGCACGCCCGAATGCAAAACGGATATTGGTACTTGGCGGTGGCGATGGTATGGCCGTGCGAGAACTACTCAAATATCCGGCTGTGCAAACTATCCGCCTGGTCGATCTGGACCCAGGCATGACGACCCTGTTTCAACAGAACGAAACATTACTGAAATTAAATCAGCGGTCGTTATTGTCGCCTAAGGTGCAGGTGATTAACAACGATGCATTTACCTGGATACGTCAGGATACGACGCACTACGATGTTGTGATTGTTGATTTTCCCGATCCATCAAACTACTCGATTGGAAAATTATACAGTACCACGTTCTATACCGAGCTGGAAAAACGACTGGCTTCTGATGGGCTGGTGGTGGTTCAGTCGACATCGCCCTACGTAGCCCGAAAATCGTTCTGGTGCGTTCGAAATACGTTGGCGGCTGTTGGTTTCCAGACAATTCCTTATCATGCTTATGTTCCGTCGTTTGGCGAATGGGGGTATGTACTGGCGCTTAGAAATCATCATTGGCGTGTTGGTGGAGCCTTGCCAAAAAATCTACGATTCGTGGATGCGGCTACTATTCATGACATGCTTTACTTTCCGCCCGATATGGCGGCCATGCCAACGGAAGTCAATAAATTAAATAATCAGGTTCTGGTTCAGTCATTTGAAGAAGAGTGGGCTCCCTATGGACAATAACACGGACCCAACTGCTGAAACGCACATCAGCCGACGCGAATTTCTGTTACAATCGGGCGCAGGGGCTGCGGCTTTGATGATCGGAGCCAACTTACTGGATTCCTGTACATCAACGCGATCAATAAGCCACATTAAAGGTAGTTTGGTAGGGGCAAATCATCAGACCGGGCATAAACTTCGAGCCGTTTCGGAATTATATACATTACCGATTGCCGAGCAGTTAAAAACCGACGTACTCATTATTGGCGGTGGCGTTTCTGGCTTATCGGCGCGGAGATGGTTGCACCAGCAGGGCATTCGGGATGTGCTTCTGGTTGAAATGGACGCTCATACGGGGGGCAATGCCGCTTATGGACAAAATGCCGTTTCAGCCTATCCGTATGGTGCTCACTACCTGCCCGTTCCTGATTTGCGAAATATAGAATTGCTCCAGTTTTTACGAGAAAGTGAGGTTATTACGGGATTCGATGCGAACAATCTGCCGGTTTATAACGACTACTTCCTGTGTCATGACCCCGAAGAACGTCTGTTTATTAACGGCTACTGGCAGGAGGGGCTAGTGCCAGAGATAGGTGTGCCTGACAAGGATAAACAGCAAATCAGACAGTTTTTCCAACTAGTCGAACGCTATAAACACGCTAAGGGCGCTGATGGTCTTGACGCATTTGCCATCCCGCTCGATCATTCGTCTAACGATGAACAGTTTCGCTCGTTGGATGCCATTTCCTTCGCCAGTTACCTTGATCGAGAGGGGTTTACATCGCCGTATCTGCGCTGGTATCTAGCCTATAGCTGTCGGGATGATTATGGCTCAACGTTGGCAACGACCTCTGCCTGGGCAGGTATTCATTATTTTGCGTCGAGAAAAGGCTGGGCGGCTAATGCCGGACCTACTTCGGTGCTGACCTGGCCACAGGGAAATGGTTTTTTGGCCGATCAGCTACGGACGCAGGCTGACTCGCCAGTCCGGCAGCATTTATTAGGGTTTGATCTCCAACTTAACGGTTCTGATGTGCTGGTCCATACCTACGATGTGGTGGCGAATCGTACGGTAATCATAAGGGCGCGTAAGGTGATTGTAGCGACTCCACAATTCATTACGAAACACTTGTTGCGCACTGCCGACCCGACGCGGGCAGCGCTGACAAACTTTCGGTATGCGCCCTGGATGGTGGCTAATCTAACTATTTCAGGCTTGCCGCAGGGGCGAGGGCTACCACTCTGCTGGGACAATGTCCTCTATAATACAGCATCGGTAGGCTACATTTCAGCAAACCATCAGGATTTGCGAGACAGCTCCCAAAAGGTAATCACCTTTTACAAACCCTTAACCGAGCAGGAGCCGGACGTGGCTCGCCGAATGGCCTACACAACATCGTATGAATCGTGGCTCCAGCAGATACTGGATGAGCTAGAGAGTGCTCATCCGGGCGTTACGCCTTATGTGTCGCAGGCCGATATCTGGGTTTGGGGGCATGGTATGATTGCACCTTCACCCGGCTTCATTTGGGGGCAGGATCGTCAGCGGGCGCAACAACCACTGGCGAATCGGGTGTTTTTTGCCCATTCAGATTTAAGTGGCATCTCTATTTTTGAGGAAGCATTTTATCAGGGAATTCGGACGGCTAAACAGGTGATAAGTACGCTATGAAACAGCTCTGGATAAAAAATGCCGGATTTGATGGTGCGTATCTCCTGGCTCCACCTTTTGTGGCTTTATTGATCGTGGCCCTATTGCCCGAGCGTTTCAAGACGACAGCCGAAATGCCGCTGGCTGGCTGGGTTATTCTGGTGTTGCTGGTCGATGTGGCCCACGTGTATAGCACACTGTTTCGTACCTATTTGAACCGAGCCCGTTTCCAAAAACAGCGGCTGTTGTTCGTGGCGATTCCGGTCGTTTGCTACCTGGTGGGCGTTGCTTTACACAGTATCAATGGGTTGTGGTTCTGGCGGACGCTGGCTTATCTGGCGGTGTTTCACTTTGTTCGCCAACAGTACGGCTTTATGCGAATTTACAGCCGTACTGAAAACGTACCCAACTGGTCGGCCCAGCTCGATACGGTGGTTGTTTATGCGGCTACCGTGTACCCGATCGTCTGGTGGCATCTGACCCCCGATCGGCATTTTAACTGGTTTGTGGATGGAGATTTTGTCCAGCCCGAGCTCAATTGGCTAAAGACCGTGGCCACGATTTTTTATTGGGTATTGATCGTGCTGTATGTCGGGAAAGAAAGTTGGCTTTATCAGAATCGGCACTGGATTAACTGGCCTCGCAACTTATTGATCTTCGGAACAGTCGTGTCCTGGTATTTTGGGATCGTTTATTTTAATGGTGATATGGCATTTACGATGCTCAACGTGCTATCGCACGGCATTCCGTACATGGCCTTAATTTGGCTCAACGACCGGCCTATGTTTGATCGAAAACCGAAGAAATGGCACCACTTCCTATCAAAAAACTATAATTGGTTTATTTTTTTTAGTTTGATCAGCATTCTGGCTTATCTTGAAGAAGGATTGTGGGATGGGCTCGTCTGGCGCGAACATGCTTCGGTTTTTAGCTGGTTTCAGATACTTCCGATTGTTAAGGAACGGTGGCTGCTGGCGATGGTAGTACCCTTACTCGCGCTTCCGCAAATGACCCATTATGTGCTGGATGGTTTTATCTGGCGGAGAAAAGATTGTTCATGAAATTTCTTATCATAAGCGACCTGCATGGACGAACAGTTTGGAAGGAAGCTGATTTTACCGATTACGACCAGGTTATTTTTCTGGGCGATTATACAGATAGTTATATTGTTGACGATGAGACAATTTACTCGAATCTGAATGATATTATTCAATTAAAACAGTCGAACCCCGACAAGTTTGTCCTGCTAATTGGCAATCATGATGCGCAGTACCTGCATTTTCCCAGCTATCGCTGCTCAGGATTTCGGGCATGGGCGCAACCGGCTTTGACTGATTTATTCGACAAACATTACCACCTCTTTCACATGGCCTATCAGCATGGAACGTATTTGTTCACGCATGCAGGTATCACAAACAAATGGCTGATGCGGTTTCTGACAAAAATCGGGAATGAAGGGCTTACCATCACACCTAGCTATTATCTGGCCGGATTATTGAATGAGGTTTATGGAGAGCCGTCTCCGCTTCGGAATCTGCTATTTGAGGTTAGCGCCAGACGTGGCGGCCATGATCCATTTAGTGGCCCAATTTGGGCAGATCGATCGGAGACGAAATTCGATTATTTAGCTGGTTTTCATCAGGTTGTCGGCCATACGCCAATCGATGATTTTATGACAATAGGGAATGAGAATGGGTCAATTACGTATACAGATGTACTACAAACCAAAACTGCGTTTTACGAAATCACAATCCCTGACTAACTTAGGCACTAAAGAAACGAAAGGACCATACAAGGTCGTTAAGTATAAAATACTCAGTTACGTGCACTGCGTAGCGATATAATGATCATTAGCAGTTATTCGTTGTTTCGAAGATACTTAATGCTCAAAAGTTACGAAGGACAATGAACTAACTTTTCCTATTCAGCCTGAATGAATTTCCTTTATCCTTCCTTCTTGTTTGGCCTGCTGGCCATTTCGGTGCCGATTGCCATTCACCTGTTTAATTTCCGTCGGACACGGCGGGTGTTTTTCTCGAATGTTGCCCTGCTCCGGAGCGTTCAGACCGAAACCAAATCGTTTCGTAGGTTAAAGCACTGGCTCATTCTGGCGTGTCGTTGTCTGTTCCTGGCGTGCCTGGTTCTGGCTTTTGCCCAGCCATTTATTCCGAGCAAGAATAAACTAGGTTTGTCGCGGCAAGGCGTTACGAGCCTATATGTCGATAACTCATTCAGTATGCAGAATGAGCGTAATACGAAACGCTACTTAGATATTGCTACCAGTAAGCTGGATGAACTCCTGACGTTATTTCGCAATGCGACCTCGCTTCAATTATTGACCAACGATTTCTCGGCCGCTGAGCAACAGGCTGGCACGGCTGAGTCGGTTCGGGATCGGGTTACGTCTATTCGATTTGCCCATACTCCGCGTGCCCTCGAAACCGTTTACAAACGGCAGCGTAATTTGCTGAGTTCGCTTAATCCCGGTGGCCGCAATCAACTATTCTGGTTCTCCGATTTTCAGAAAAGTACCGCAGGCGATTTATCTCGGCTGAAAATTGATACAACAGACCGACTGTTTATTGTACCGCTGGATGCGCAGGCGACCAAGAATGTGTATGTTGATTCGGTCTGGCTTAGCACGCCGTTTATTCGCGAAATGCAGAACAATAGCATTAACGTGAAGTTGAATAACGCAGGACGGGAGAATGTGAAAAACCTGCCAATACGATTATACCTAGATGATACACAGACATCTACCGCGTCGGCTGTGCTGGCGCCGGGCGGTTCGGCAACCGTTTCGCTTAATTTCAATGTAACGTCCAAAGGATACCACCGGGGTCGGATTGTATTTGAAGATTATCCAATCACCTTCGATAATCAGTACTTTTTTGTGATTGAAGCGTCTCCCGCTGTTCGGGTGCTGCATTTATACGAGCAGCAGGCGGCTCCGGCAGGTCGACCAACGGGTTATGTCGATGCGGTGTATTCGAACGATAGTTTGTTTGTGCGTCGGAGCTTCAATGCCCAGAATTTTGATGTTGGTCAGTTAAAAGAAACGGATTTAGTACTACTGGAAGGCGTTGCCGATATAAATGGCACGCTTCGAACCGAACTGGAACGTTTTGTAAAACAGGGTGGTAGCTTGGCCATTATTCCACCTGCTGTACCGAATGCGGCTTCGTATGAACCATTTTTAAGGGCGTTAGGCATCGGGAGCGTTCAGGTGATGGCTGCTGCGGGAGCTACCCCAACTCCTGTACCCATCGCTGATCCTGATCGACGCACGCCGTTCTTTCGCGATGTATTTCAGCAGAGTTTCCAATCTGAACCTCTGAATATGCCGACCGCAGCCCCCGTCTGGCGGTGGAGTGCGGGAGAGCGCTTGTTGACCTTACGCGATGGGAACCCATTGTTAACTCAGTCCAGGGTAGGGGGGGCAACGCCAGGGAACGTTTATATGTTCGGCAGTCCACTGATATCAGCCTACGGTAACCTGGCCGAACACGCGCTGTTTGTCCCAGTTATGTATAAAATGGCGGCTCTAAGCGTGCGTGCCCAACGAACAGCTTATTCTTTTGATGATAATCTGATTACAATTCCGGTGAGCAATCCATCCGAACGCTCCGTGTATAAACTGAAACGGGATAAACTGGAAATCATTCCGGTACAGCGAGTCGTGGGTAACCAGCTTTTGCTCGAAATGCCGAAAAGCAATGAATTGGCGGCCGGCCAGGACGTAGAAGCAGGCTATTATGAGTTGTTGAACAGTGAAGGAAAAACCGAGCGTTTACTGGCTTTTAATCACGGCAATGAGGAATCGGCTATGGATTTTTATTCGGCCGATGAGTTGCGCAAGGCTTTTGCTAACCAACCCAATGTGGAAGTATTCGACAGTATTCAGGATGGTGATTTTGTGCAGGTTCTGGAACAGGAAAATCTGGGAAAAAGCTTGTGGAAATATTTCCTTCTGGCGGCATTAGCCTTTCTGTTGGTCGAAGCGGGCTTGGTACGATTTATGAAAGGGTAGCCCTTATCCGGGAGTGCTATACGGATTACGCTCATTAATTATTACAATACCCTAATTAAGACCTATTGCGAATACATTAATTAGGCAGAGGCTGACCAGCAGGTAGCGTAGCGAAAACTGATTAAGTTACAAGGGGCATAGTTCTTCCCCGAAATTGTTCAAACGCTAATTTGTTGTCTCCTCAGGCAACATGCTTTTTGAGTTGTTCGAGTAGAATGACGTTTGCCCAGAACGTCGAATGACTTCCCGGAGAGATTCTTCACCGACTTTCGTTGTTTCTGTCACGAGCTAACGTGTGGTATAGGTATAATGCCTATGATACCGGTGCTGGATGGTAGAGAAAGAGGTTAAAGAGAGGAGAATAAATTGTTTAGTGGATAGAGCCCACCGGCCAATACGCCACGAACTACGCGGTCTCTTTTGCCATCTTGGTCGTAAACTATACCTTTATAGAAAAACGATTGCTCAACGTATCCCAATCCTTTAACTGCCTTACTGCTTCTTAAGTTAGAGAAGCTTCCTCCATATGGCAAAAAAGAACATTACCCCTAACCCTCCTGATTCAACGACTCCTTCTCTCCCTGTTCCTATTGTTGCTATTGGTGCATCTGCTGGTGGGCAGGAAGCCATTTTAGAATTACTGGCGCATCTATCGCCAACTACCGGGCTCGCCTATGTTTACGTTCAGCACCTGGAACCAACTCAGGAAAACCACCTTGTCGATAGGTTGAGCCAGGCTACGGTCATGCCCGTTCGGGAAGCGAAACACCGGATGCAGGTAGAGCCTAATCATTTTTACGTTATTCCTCCCAATCAGGATTTGGAAGTTCTGGATGGCGTTCTGACCTTATTGCCAATTCAGGACCGCTCAGGTATTCATATGCCGATCGATCAGTTTTTCCTGTCATTGGCCAATCGGCAGAAAGAGGGTGCCATCGCAATCGTATTATCCGGAACGGCTTCTGACGGAACCCTGGGGCTTCGAGCGATTAAATCGGCCGGGGGAATTACATTTGCTCAGGACGAGTCGGCGTTGTTTCAGAGCATGCCGCGATCAGTAGTCGTTGAAGGCGTGGTGGATCGAGTTTTACCACCTGCCGATATCGCGCGTGAACTGGAACGACTGGGCCAGCAAACGTCCGTTTTTCGGCAGACAACCTTACCCGAAACGGTAGAGCCCGAAACCAGTGAATCGTTGCTTGTTGATACGATCAAAGAGTCCGCCGAAGACCTGAAAATCATTATTCAATTGCTACGTCGGGCTACGGGAGTTGATTTTAGCCATTACAAAATGACGACGATCCGGCGTCGCATTATCCGGCGGGTTTTACTCTATAAGTTAGACTCCCTGCACCAGTACGCCGACTATCTGCGACACCATCAGGATGAAGCTTCTTTGCTATATGATGACCTTCTCATTAATGTGACCAGCTTCTTTCGGGACCCCGAAACAATGGATTACATCCAGAAGGTGTTACTGCCTCAACTACTCCGCGATAAGCCCGCCCAGGAGCCAATACGTGTATGGGTGCCCGCCTGTTCAACGGGGCAGGAGGCTTACTCGCTGGCAATGCTTTTGCTGGAGGTACTTGGCGACCGAGCTTTAAACCGGACTATTCAGCTGTTTGCCACGGATTTAAGCGAATCGGCGGTGGCCAAAGCTAGGTTGGGGAGTTATACACGGGGCGAAATGATGGACGTATCGCCCTCGCGTTTGCAGCGCTTTTTTACGAAAGTAGATGACCATTACCGAATCAATAAATCGGTGCGGGATCTCTGCGTTTTTGCGCCCCATAATCTCCTGAAAGATCCACCATTTTCGCGACTGGATCTGATTAGTTGCCGAAATCTGCTCATTTATCTGGACAGTACATTACAGCGGAAAGCCATCGCGAAGTTTCACTACGCATTGAATGCCAATGGCTATCTGGTTCTTGGAAAATCGGAGGCAGTAGGCAATTCGGCGCCGTTGTTTTCACAGCTGGAAAAAAACTATAAAGTTTTCTCGCGTAAAAATGATGTCGATAGCCGGGCGACGTTTAATAAAATCCCCCGGCAATTGGATAGCGATTCAGGTCTTTATCGTCAGTCGGCAAACACTAAAATACCAGGTCTGGCTGATAGCTCAGTTAACGACCGGTCAGTGCCAGCCCATTTAGTTTCTGATCTGGATAAAGTTGTTGATAACCTACTACTTAGCCAGTACGTACCGGCCAGTGTTGTTGTGAATCAGGATCTGGAAATTTTGCAGTTCCGAGGCTCAACGGGTTTATTCCTCGAGCCTGCTCCGGGAAAAGCCAGTCTGAATTTGATTAAGATGGCTCGTCCATCGTTGGTATTTGAACTACGGAACGTTGTGCACAAAGCCCAAAAATCGGGTGAGCCTGCACGCAAGACCGGATTGGAAATACGGATAAAAAACAAGATTCATTATGTTGCTATTGAGGCTGTTCCGCTGGATACTGCCTCCGAAGAGCGGCTTTTTCTGGTCATCTTTGAAGAGGTTGAACCTCCCGTTGTACCCATCAATCGATCGGCCGACACGCATAATCGGCGTATCAAAGAGCTAGAGAACGAACTGGCCAATCTTCGGGAGGATATGCGCTCTATTATTGAAGAACAGGAGGCCAGTAATGAGGAATTGCAATCGGCTAATGAGGAAATCATCAGCAGTAATGAAGAGTTGCAAAGTATCAACGAAGAACTGGAAAGCAGTAAAGAAGAAATCGAGTCGACAAACGAGGAACTGCTGACGATAAACCAGGAGTTGCAGGTGCGGAATGACCAGTTATCGGAAGCTTACCAGTTTGCTGAGGATATATTTGGTACCATCCGTGAGGCTATACTAGTGCTCGATACCGACTTGCGCGTGAAGAGTGCCAATCCCGCCTTTTATCGGTTATTCAAACTAAGCGAGGAAACAACCGCACGGAGACTCATCTACGAGCTGGATCATCGGCAATGGGATATTCCTGAGCTGCGGCTGATGCTCACCGATGTTGTCACCTCCGACACGCAGTTTCAGGGATTTGAGTTAACCTACTTGTCGCCGGAAACGGGCGAGCGAATCCTGTCGCTTAATGCCCGCCGGGTCATTCGCCAGCAGGAGTCAATTTTGCTGGCTATTGAAGACATTACCGAACACCGAAAGGCGCAAAGTATGTTAGAAGAACGCGAGGAATGGTTTCATCAAATTGCCGATAATGCGCCTATGCTAATTTGGGTAACCGATGTTAATGGTCGCTTTATATATCTGAATAAAAGCTGGCTTACCTATACCGGTCGTACGATAGAGGATGCAATGGGTCAAGGTCTGATAAGTAGTCTGCACCCTGATGACCGATTGGGTTATCAGGATAAATATGATGCGTCGGTAAAGGAATTGAAGCCCTTCAATTCAGAATTCCGTTTACGCCGGCACGATGGCGACTATCATTGGATGCTGGAAAATGCGCAACCGATGTTTGATCGGGAGAAAACATTTATCGGATATATTGGCAGTTCGATTGACATTCAGCTTCAAAAAGAAACAACCCAGGAGGTTAATAAGCAGATTAAGGAGCGTACGCACGACTTGTCGCAAGCCAACGAATTGATGCGTGTTGCGCTCAGCACAAGCCTGGCCGGGTTGGGGCAGTGGGATCAGGAAAGTCAGGCTACTAGTTGGGATGAGCGAGGTAAAGAAATTATTGGTTTTGTCGATGATGCGGAAATGAAGTCGGAGAGTAGCTGGCTGAACCGTATTCACCCCAACGATCGCGAACGAGTAATAGCCTATGGTATGGAATGTTTAGCCGAAAATCGAGACTTTCGAATGGAGTACCGGGTAGTCCATCAGGATGGTAGCATTCATTATGTACTTGGCTCTGGTCGAATGACGCAGGATGTACATAATAACCCGGCTATCTTGATCGGTATTGTAATGGATGTGAGCGACTTGAGGCAAACTTTAGGGAAGTAAGCGGGCTGGATAATTATTATTAGTTACATATTGAAGAATAAAGTAGCCAAACAGATAGAAAAATAGAGCGCATGAGCCCAGAAAATTGGCCCTTTAAATAAAATTACGTATATAGTTTACCATGTGCAGCCATTTCTGACGAAGAACAGCTGAGATTCTCTAGTTTTTTGTATTTTGCTAACAAAATTAGGTCACCGATAGACCCGATTTTATAAATATTCCCTGACCTTCTCTTTGTGCTAGCCTGATAGGGCGAGACTAGTAGGACTCGCTTGTACCAACGTTTAGGCAGCGTCTGTCGATCTGATGGGAATGTGTATGTATCTCTAAATAGAACCCATAAATGATGTTTACATATATTGAACCTACTAATTATGACCACTTTATGCACAGACGAGGAGGTTATTCTTCAGCTTTTTACCAGCGAGCCCAGGCAATGTTTCGACATGCTTTACAAACGGTACTTTAACAAAGTATACCGTCGGTGTTTGTCCATGACCCGCAATCATGAACTGGCCCAGGATTTTACGCACGACATTTTTTTGAAGGTGTTTTCCAAGTTGGATGCCTTTCAGCAACGATCTAGTTTCTCGACATGGCTCTATGCCATTTCGTATAACTACTGTTCTGACCAGCTCCGGCTGGCCAAGCGACTCCAGGTCGATTCCTTAGATAATCTGTTGAAACAGGAAGTACCAGCATTAGAGGCTAATCAGCTGGAAGATGAACTGGTTCAACTGGTTAGACAAGCGATGCAAACGCTATCGGCGAAGGATCGGGCCTTGTTGCAACTGAAATACGAAGACGGTTTAACTGTCGAGGAAATTGCCCGGTTATACAGCATTAAAGGATGTGCGGTTAAGATGCGTCTACGGCGAAGCCGGGAGCGGATGCATCAAATCTGTACTCGTGAATATGCGTATAGCTAAGTAAAGTTAACTGATTGGAAAGCCCGTCATGCCATGTCATGCGGGCTTTTATCATTTCGGGACTTTCTCATTTATTACTCGGATCTACGACTCTATGCGCGTAGCTGTGCCAGTCAGAATAACCACGGGCGTAGTGAAATGATGGCAACTACCGGTAGATGCTACCGATAGCGACGCTTTAGGAAATAAGCGATTCGCCTGGTTTAGGCGTTGATAGTAACGAAAAAGAAGCCGCCCAATACCCGACTGATACAAAATCCCGATGGATTGTTCGTAAAAGCGACGGTACAATTTTACAGCCATAATTAGTTCATAATGAGAATTGTTTTTACTGCCATTGTTGCTATTCTGTTCATTGCCAATTGTCTGGCGCAGTCTGTTCAATCGCCCAAAACAGCCACTACGTATCAAAACCCGGTCATTGCAGGCGACTTTGCCGACCCGTCCGTTATTCGAGTTGGTAATACGTACTATGCTGTGGGAACTTCGTCGGAATGGGGACCTGCATATCCAATTTATACGTCAACCGATCTGGTCAATTGGACCTATATAGGGCCTGTTTTTCAGACTCCGCCAGCCTGGACAATGGGCAGTTATTGGGCCCCAGAGTTGTTCTACCGGAATGGGACTTACTTCGTTTATTACACTGCCCGTCGAAAATCAGACAAGCGCTCATACATCGGTGTTGCTTCTACTCGTGACCTGCGAAAAGGCTTCACTGATCACGGCTTACTGATCGAATGGACCAGCGAAGCCATTGACGCGTTTGTGATGGAAGATCAGGGAAAGTTGTTCATTACCTGGAAGGCCTACGGTTTAGATAAGGGTAAACTGATCGAGCTATTAGGGGCCGAACTCTCTGACAATGGTCTCAAAGTGACTGGTAAAGCGACTACACTACTGACCGCTGATCCGAACAACTGGGAAGGTGGAGGTTTAGAAGGGCAGGCTATTTTCAAGCATGGCCGTTATTTCTACATGACCTATTCGGGCAATGCCTGTTGTGGTGCCCGCTGCAATTACCAGGTTGGTCTGGCCAGGGCCGAAAAACTACAGGGGCCGTGGGAAAAGTATGCTGGAAATCCGGTTTTAGTTAGTGACTCGGCCTGGAAATGCCCTGGTCATGGTACGGTAGTGACCACACCCGATAATCGCTATTTTTATCTACACCATGCCTACAACGGGATCGATTTTACTTCGGTCGGGCGGCAGGGTGTTTTGAGTGAATTAGTCTGGAATGATAAAACTCAGTGGCCAAGTTTCCGATACGGTACCACAACACCTGTTACGGCGCAATCGCCGTTAGGCGCACAGCAGAGCAGTATAACGAGTTTGTCGATTGATTTCAAAAACGCAACTGCCGAAACACCGTGGGTATGGGATGTAAGTATGCCGAAGCCAACCTTTACCGTTAAGGAAGGTCAGTTGCAGCTAGCCAACACAGCCTCGAATCCAATAGGAAGCTTTCTCGGTTTGGTTATCAAAAGGGGTACTTATACGTTCTCAGCTAGCGTTAAGCCGAAAGCTGATGTGCTTCAAAGTATCTGCCTCTATGGTGATGCTGCGAACGGTCTTGGCTTTGGGGCTCGGAAAGGTGTGCTGGAGCTTTGGCAGGTTAAGGATGGTGTGCGAACTGTGCTCGAAACGACGGCTATCCCCGACAATGCGCCTTTGGTAAATTTACAGGTACATACCGGCGCTGGTCAGTTTTATACATTCAGTTATGGCTTGGATAGTCTGCCGAATCAACTTTTAAAGGCAAATCCGCTGTATGGATCGTTTGTGCCGCGCTGGGACCGGGCACCACGTATTGGCGTGAGTGTATCAGGCGCTCCAAATGAAAGGAGCCTTATTTATTCCATTAAAATGAGTTATGACTAGGGGTTGAGCCCCTTCGCAATCAGATCGTCTATTCTATAAACTATGTTGATCGTCGCATAAGTAAATGGAAAATGTAAAATGAATAATGGCTAATTGGTTGATAATAAAGCTGTCTAAACTTTCATCATCTAACTGAGGTTTGTGTTTTTTTGTCATCCCGACGCCAGGAGGGATCTCAAGCTTGACTAATATGGAAATTTGAGATCCCTCCTGGCGTCGGGATGACAAAAAATAGCCTAGATTTTACTATAAAAGGGAAAGTTCAAACAACTTCAATTAGTAAATTTTTCATTGCCCATTCGTTTAAATAAACTTAGCTGGTTTTTCGGTAATTCCAGATTGCCCAGCCATTTAAGAAGATAGCAAAACCTACTTCATAGAGCAGTTGACGACTGACATCGGCCAGTCCGCTGCCTTTCAAGATGATCATCCGCACGACTTCGATGAAATGGGTAACTGGTATTAATTGAGCAATTGCTCGTGCCCAGGCAGGCATGCTGTCGATGGAGGTGAAGAGCCCACTCATCAGAATAAAGATCATCATGAAAAAGAAGGCTACAAACATGGCCTGAACCTGCGTATCACTGTAAGTTGACACTAACAGGCCAAACCCCAGAATGGCGATCAGGTATACCCCCGCAAACAAATACAGTGTCGCCAGACTACCACTAGGCACGATTCCGTAAATAAGCCGGGCAATGATCAACCCGACGGTGAAGACGATCATACCCAATACCCAGAATGGTATCATCTTCCCCAGAATAAACTGCCACTTTTGAATCGGTGTGACATTGATCTGTTCGATGGTGCCAATTTCTTTTTCCCGTACGATGTTGAGCGCCGATAAAAATCCTCCCACCATCGTTAGCAAGAGCACAAGGATGCCTGGCACCATAAAAAAATGATAGTCGGCTGCAGGATTGAACCAACTACTGGAGGTTACGGCAATTGGCGCCCCGGTCGTAAAGCGATCCGGCTGCACCCATTCCAGCCGGATGGCGCTGTTAAAATCGGTGATGATCTGACTCAAATAAGCCCCACCCAAACTGGCTTTGGTGCCGTTGATGGCATCCACTGACAGCAAAAGTGGTTGCGTGCCTTCCCGAACCAAGTTACGCTCAAAGCCTGCCGGAATTTCCATGATCACATCGGCCTCGTTGTCTTCTACCAATTTCAGGGCCTGCTTATAGGACTGGGGGCTCGCAATGAGTTGGAAATAACCCGATGAGCCGATTTTGGAAATCAGTTGCTGAGAATAGGAACTGTGGTCATGATCCACAATCGCCAGGTTTATCCCTTTTACCTCAAAATTAGCGGCTAGGGGCATGATAATCAGTTGTATGGTTGGCAAGGCAAAGATCATTGCCAGAATACTACGATCCCGGAAAATCTGCCGGAATTCCTTACGCAATAGGAATTTGAGGATTCTCATGCTAGTCGGATGTTAAAGTTTTTCAGGCTAATGCCCAGCAATACCAGCGTCATTCCGGCCAAAATGAGTGTTTCTTTCCAGACGGCTTCAATGCCTAAGCCTTTTAGCATCACCGCTTTAACAATCAGGTAATAATAGCGGGACGGAATAATATGGGAAACCCACTGTAGGAAAATGGGCAGGTTTTCCAGAGGAAACATGAAGCCCGTTAACAGTATAGTTGGTAACATCATGCCCATCATCGACATCAGCATGGCCGTTTGCTGGGTGGTAGCAACATTGGAAATCAATAGGCCCAACGACAGGCAGCAAACAATAAACAACGCGCTTTCGGCCAGCACCAGGGCGATACTACCGTGAATCGGTACATTGAGCACAAAAACGGCCAGTAGCAGAATCAAAATCAAATCCAGCATCGATAGCACCAGATACGGAACGGCTTTGGACACCAGCACCAGAATCGGTTTAAAAGGTGATACCAGCAGGATTTCCATAGTGCCCTGTTCTTTTTCCCGCACCACCGACACCGAAGTGAGGGTTGTACAAACGATCATCAAAATCAGGGCCATTACACCTGGAATAAAATTCAGCGACCCGTTCATTTCGGGATTATATAGCATTCGGGTCTGGGTGACAATCTGATACGGCAAAGCGGTTGCCGTTGTAAACTTCTGTTGGTAACTGCCAATAATACCCGTCAGGTAATTGATGAGGGTAGTGGCCGTGTTGGGTTCCGAACCGTCGGCAATGATCTGCACCTGCGCTTTACCGACGTGTCCGATATCGTCGGCAAAGTGGGCGGGAATGATCAGGGCAGCCCGGATAGTACCGCGCCGGAAGGCCGTATTCATTGCCTTGTAATCCATCAGCGAAGGCTGGAGGTGAAAATACCGACTGGCACCAACCTGGCCGATAAGCTGCTGTGATGCCTGATCACGAGCAAAATCAATTACGGCCAGATTAATGTTTTTGACCTCACTACTGAGCGCATAACCAAACAACAGAATCTGGGCCGTAGGCAGGCCAAATAGAATCAGCAACGTACGCCGGTCCCGAAAAACATGATAAAACTCTTTTCGGATGAACACCAGTAACTGTTTCATGCCGCTTGGTTGGTTTAGTCTCCGCTGCGTTTGGCGCGTCGGGCGAGTTGATAGAATACGTCATCCATGGAATCCGTGGAAAACTGTTTTTTTAGATTGCCCGGCGAATCCAACGCTTCCATTCGGCCATCGACCATGATCGAAATACGGTTGCAGTATTCAGCTTCGTCCATGTAGTGGGTCGTTACGAAGATGGTAATGCCCCGCTCGGCAGCCGCGTAAATCAAATCCCAGAACTGACGGCGAGTAATCGGGTCCACACCGCCCGTGGGTTCGTCCAGAAAAACAATTCTAGGATTATGGATGATGGCGACTGAAAACGCCAGTTTCTGTTTCCAGCCCAACGGCAAACTCCCGACCATCTTTTTCGCTTCACTCTGTAAACCCAGCGTCTGGATCAATTCGTCGCCCCGGCTTTTTAAGTCTCGATCCGAGAGGCCATAAACACCCCCGAAAAATTCGATGTTCTCCAGAATAGTCAGATTTTCGTAGAGCGAAAACTTCTGGCTCATATAACCAATGTTTTTCTTGATGGCTTCCTGCTGCCGATAGACATCAAAACCCGCCACTTGAGCCTGCCCCGAGCTGGGATACGAAAGGCCGCAAAGCATACGCATGGCGGTTGTTTTTCCGGCACCATTGGCTCCCAGGAAACCGAAAATTTCGCCGGAATTTACATCAAAGG
This sequence comes from Spirosoma litoris, assembly GCF_054776755.1. Classification (NCBI taxonomy): domain Bacteria; kingdom Pseudomonadati; phylum Bacteroidota; class Cytophagia; order Cytophagales; family Cytophagaceae; genus Spirosoma; species Spirosoma litoris. The sequence continues at coordinate 238,417 of NZ_BAAHBI010000020.1, forward strand.
TGATCTTATCAACGGCCACAAAATCGCCAAATTGCTTGGTCAGTTGCTGGCAGGAAATGGCTTTGTCGGTGGCTGGCATAACGATAAAATCTATTGGTTAGGATTGGTCATCAGATCAATGAACCGGTCTTCAATGGTTGGCGTAACGGGTTTTATTTCCAGATTGACGTGGCCTTTCTGCTGCAGATACGCCCGTAAAAGATCAACGTTCTGGGGAATATCCTGCTTAAAAACCAGATGCATATACTCGCCAAACGCATACGCATTTCGCACCGAATCGAATTGCCGAACATCGGCCAACAGACGCGGTATGGAGTCAGCTTTGAGGGCAAATAACTGGCCTGGATAGGCGTCGATGATGGCCTGGGGCGTATCGATGGACAGAATTTTGCCCGTCTGGATCAAGGCGATTCGCTCGCAGAGAGTGGCCTCGTCCATGTAAGGCGTAGACACTAAAATAGTGATACCCTGTTGTTTCAGCCGTTTGAGCATCTCCCAGAACTCCCGGCGCGAAACCACATCGACACCCGTAGTTGGCTCATCCAGAAACAAGACGGTTGGCTTATGAATCAACGCACAGCAAAGCGCCAGCTTTTGCTTCATTCCTCCCGACAATTTACCGGCCCGACGAGTTTTGAACGGCTCAATCTGCTCGTAGATGTCTTTGATAAGGTCGTAATTCTGCTGCACCGTCGTGCCAAACAGCGTGGCAAAGAAGGTCAGATTTTCTTCAACCGTCAGGTCCTGATAGAGCGAAAACCGGCCGGGCATGTAGCCAACCGTGTTACGGATAGCCTGATAATCCGTAACCACATCGTAACCATCAACCGTAGCCGTTCCTTTGTCGGGCAGCAGTAAAGTTGTCAGAATGTGGAATAGAGTCGTTTTTCCCGCTCCATCGGCTCCAATCAAACCAAACAACTCACCCGACTCGACCCCAAAGGACACGTCGTCGAGGGCGGTAACGCGCTCTTTTGCGTCCCCGTAAGTCTTCGTGATGTGGGTGATCGTGACGGCTCCTGTGCTCATTTCGCTGACTTGACTTTTTTTGTGTCGTCTAACAACACTTCACCATACATGCCGATCTTGAGATAGCCATCGTTCCTGACCCGAATCTTGGTGGCATAAACCAGATTAGCCCGTTCGTCTTTGGTCTGGATGGTTTTAGGCGTAAATTCAGATTTATCAGAAATCCAGGTAATCTGCCCCGTATATTCCTTGTAGCCCTGCTGTCCGTTATCAATCCGTACCCTGACGGGCTGGTCAATCCGGATCGTAGGCAATTGCGAACCGGTGAAATACGCCCGCAGGGTCAACGTATCGGTATTGGCAATGCGGTAAAGGGGTTTGCCAATGGTCGCCATCTCGCCCGCAAAGGCATATTTGGTTAGCACCGTGCCCGTGACCGGGTTAATAATCTGACCCTTCTGAATCTGGACGTCATACTGTTCAACCAGTTTTTCAATGGACCCACGCTCACTCAGAACGCCCCGATTCTGGGACGCATTGTTGGTTTCCTCCACCCGAATCTGCTGACGGGTAACGGCGAGTTGCTTTTCTAGCTGATCAATTTGCGCGTTGATGTCGTCGAGTTGCTTTTGCGTAGCGGCATCAGCTTTAATCAGATTCTCGGTACGGGTCTGCTCCCGGCGCAATTGTGCCAACTGTGCCTGCTGTACGGCTTCTTGTCGGCGCGTCAGTTCCACCTGGGGTACTACGCTGGTAGTCCGTTGGTTGATCGCTTGAGCGGAAGCCTGCGCTTGCTGCTTTTGCAATTTGGCCGTAGTGACGTCGATCTGCCCCAGATTAGCTCCGGCCTTTAATCGGTCGCCTTCGTTGGGTGTGAATGTCAGAATCTGACCATTTTGCTGAGCCGACACAATGATTTCGTCGGCCTCAAAATTGCCCGATGCATCATAATCAGGCTCGTTATTTTGGCAGGCCGTGATCAGGGTAGCTGCCAGAAGAGTCAGGATGGGTAGCGTTTTCATGGATTTTCCGTAGTTGAAAGGCCAGCGGTGGTGTTATGGTTATATTGCGCCTGTAGCCGTTGAATCTGGTGTAGGAGCAATGTTTGCCGGGCTTCGTTCTCGGCGTTGACCTGGCTAATGTAATCACGAGTGGTAATGACGCCATTTTGCAACTGGGCATTAGCCGACTGTTTCACCGAGGTCCGGAGTTCAACAATCTGGTTATCCTGCTCGATGAGTTCTTCGTACTTCTGCACCTCATCCTGTTGCTGCGTGAGTGATAGATTGGTATTGAGTAGAAACGTTTCTCGTTGTAAATCAATTTGAGATCGGTTAATGGACAGCAATTGCCGATCAGTATGGAAAGTGGTATAAAGCGAGCTAAGCGCCCAGTTGAACCGAAGCCCTCCGATCCAGAAAAGACCAAACTGATTATTGATGATGTTAAACGTTGGTCGCCCGTAGTTTCCCTGAAAAAAGGCGTTGACTTTGGGCCTAAGGTTAATGCGTAGCTGTTCTTCCTGTACGTTGTAAAGCTGCTTTTGGTAGTCATAAAGCCTGAGCTCGGGCCGATTAATGGCTGAAGTCAGCGGTTGGGCCTGAGGTCGAATGAATTGGGTACTTTCGTCAAGGGGCTGGTGTATCAGCGCAGCCAGCATAGCTACATAAGCCCGACGAGTAGATCTGGCTTCTGTTGTAGATTGATCGGCCCGAATCAATTCAGCTTTCAGTTCGTTGAGGCTGCTGCGGTAAGCGGTCCCATTAGCGAGGGCACCCTCAGTCCGGTTAATACCACTTTGAATATCGGCTTTCCGAAGGGTCGTTAATTGCTGTTGTTCATCGAGTAGAGCAATACCAAAAAATAAGTTATTCACTCGATCGCGCAGCGCGTAGAGGGATACTTCCAGATTTTGCTGCTGAACCAACGCATCTGTCTGACGGAGAGCTTTGGTGGTCTGGATGGCACCTCCATCATACAACAATTGATCGACCTGCGCCGTCACCTTGTATTGGTCTTTACTGATTTTGGGCAATGCAATCCCACCCGCCAGCGCGCCCAGGGGTGATTCCGAAAAATCAACGGTTTGGTTCTGATATGTGGCCTGTCCCGATAGCGTCAGTTGAGGTACATAGCCTTTGGCGGCATTCGCTACCGAATAGTCTCGGGTTTGTTCAATAAGTACCCGCTGCCGGATTAGTGGATAGTTTTGCCGAGCTAACGTCTGGCATTCTTCCAGGGTGATGGATCGGACCGGTTGCGCCACGCTACGGATGACTAGCGCAGTCAGACACAAAGTAATAGATAGTCGTCTCATATAACCAAGGCCTGTAGGCCATTTTATCGACTTGCCTTTCTCTGAAAACGTATCAATCAAACAGCTGATCTAAACACTTGTTTAGTTGGTGGGTAAAAAAATAGCCTTACGTCGGCTCCTGCTGCGAGGGTAGCGATTGCCCCTCCCGCAGATAGGCCATAATCATTCCTGGTATAATTTGCTTACGAGTTTCCATCAACTGCCGAAAACTGGTTTCTTCCATATCACCTACGTAACAGACAATAGACTGGGCCATAATGGGGAAAATAATATTCCCCATTATAGTTAGTATCACTTGCAGCGGATCAATGGCACGAATAAGTCCCTTTTTTGCTTCTTCCTGAAGCTGTTTTTTTAAATACGAATCATTAATGAATGATTTGACATTCAGCTCTTTCATGAACTTCGGCCCCTCTTTTCGCTGCTCGGCTAATATAAGGAGTGGAAGCTGCTGGTTCTCCATAATGAAGTCGGTATACCGATCAACGATCTTCCAGATTTTGACTTCCAAAGGCGTTTCCTCATTCAGCAAGATGGCCATTCTGCCCATAAATTCGCGGAAAATATCCTGATAAATACTCCTGAACAATTGGTCTTTACTCCGAAAATAGTAATTGACCATCGCGAGATTCACCCCAGCTTCTCTGGCAATTTGGCGGATTTTGGCCCCTTCATACCCTTGCTCTAAAAATACCTTCCGGGCGGCCGTCTTAATCTTCTGCTCCGTGTCCTGGCCTTGTTGTTCCATAACGTCTTGTGTATGGGGCAAAGGTAAGGCATGAATTAAAACTAAACAACTGTTTAGTGCATTCTTGGAAAATCAAAAAATATAACCAGCTGTTGCGGCTTGCTATTTATTAGTGGTTGGCCCATAGGGCCTTCACAGCGCAGCGTCGGTAGAAAAAGTCTTCATGTAAATGGTTAAGTGTACCGTTAGGTACACAATCATTATGTACCTGACGGCACATGGATCGTCCTGAAATCTATTTTTTTACCGACGCTACGCTGTGAAGGCCTTATGGGCCATCCCTTGTTTTCGTAATTCTAGACAAACGACCAGGCTACCGTATCAAAGTCACTGCGCCGAAAAAAGTACATTCAATTGTAACGAGAAGCCCTTAACATCGCTTTCGTTGGCGCACAATGAGTTGATGGCGGGCAGCATGGTGCCGGGAATGAGGGAGGGAACTGACAGGAAATGAGGAATACAGGACTGGTGGTTTAAGAACTGGTAGACTTTTGCAGGATGTTCCTAATCACTTAATTCAGTTATTTTCTACAGAGGTTAATAATCGCATCGTTTCAGCTTCCCGATTCAATCGATTCAAAATGCGGGTGTGAGCAACTAGTTGTTTACAGTTATCCAGATTCTTTGTCTCGGTTTGCTCTAAATCCAGAAGTAAACTTTTCAGTTCATGCTGCATTTTACTTAACAGTGTCCTTAATTTATTGATAAGAAATGGGTTTCTGTTCTTTATGGAGCGTAAGCCTTTCTGCAAGTAATATTTGTTAGCGCAAGGGGCCAGGTTGTTATAATGATTGTAAAAAGCAGCAACTGCTTCGAACCAGTTTGCCAGAATGGTGGCATGGACGGTAGGATCTACTGATTGAAGATCACTTTTGTAGAGGGCACGTCCCATATTTCCTTTTTGTTTAACTTTTGGATGTGGTTTTGTAACAAAGTTTAAGTAAATAGTTTGTTATTGTCAAAGTTGATCTCCAAATTTTACTATTCGGTAGCTAAAAATTATACCCTTATTCGAGTAGGTTACCTATACTCGAATAAGGGTATAATTGAGTTGTAAAGATTGTCTGTTAGCCCAAAAGAGCGGCTCCGAAAACTCCGGCACTGTCGCCGAGTTTGGGTTTTAGAAATAGTGTGTTAAGCCGCCGATCGTTAAATACATATTTTTTTGCCCGCTCAAAACCTTCCGTGTAAAGTAGGTCGATGTTGCCGACACCCCCACCGAGTACAATGGCGTCGGGGTCAAGTATGTTCACAATGGTAGAAATAGCCCGACCAAAATACTCCAGCAACCGATCGACGGTGGCTGCGGCATGAGTGTCGGTACCCTGATGATATCGCTCCAGAATTTCTTTCAGATTGCGGCTTTCACCACTTTGCTCCAGATAATATCGTTGGAGTGCCGGACCGGAAATAACCTGTTCGTTACAACCTCGTTTGCCACAGTAACAGGGATACCCGTTTTCTTCCAGAATGTTATGCCCCCATTCGCCCCCAATGCCCTGCCGACCGCCCTGTACAACAGGAACACCATCATAACCACGAAAAACGACACCGCCCCCAACACCCGTTCCCAGAATAACGCCAAACACCATCCGATAATCCGGGATAACGTCCTGCACAATGCCCATTGTGGCTTCCGATAAGGCAAAGCAGTTAGCATCGTTGGTTGTTGCCACAGGGACACCCAATGTTCGGGCGAGGTCTTCCGGAAATGGCATTCCATTGATGCAAGTCATGTTCGAATTTTTCATCGCACCTGTTTCTGGATCAAGAGTGCCGGGTGTACAAAAACCGATTTTTTCAGGTTGGAGGCCCGTTTCGGCTTTGAGTAGGTCAATTAGTTTGCTAATCTGACTCACGATATGGTCGTAGCCTAAATGAGCCTCGGTATCAATGCGTTTGCGGATAATGACCGCATCAGGAGAGGGAGCGGATAAAATAACGCCTTCAATCTTGGTGCCACCTAAGTCGACACCCCAATAGGTTTGCATGGTTTAACGAATAGGGTTCAAAGGGTTTTAGTTTACCGTTCCAGGTTCAATGTTTCAGGTTCCAGTTGGCTGACGTATAATGACTTGGAACCTGAAACATTGAACTTGAAACAGTAAACTAATTAATTCTTACGACTGGCTTGTGCTTCAGTTGATCTGCATACTGACGAAGGTAAGCAAACCAGGCATCGCTGGAAGTTATTTGTCCAGCTTTGTCCCAGGCCCCACCCGTATAGTAGGTAATAGTATTGCCAGACTTAACGCTCAACTTAGCCAACCCATGTTGATATTTACGCATCATCGTTACCGGCGATGTTGTAAATAAACAACCAACACCAATGCTACCATCGTCACCGTGTTTCGGTTCCCAATACCCCAAAATTCCCTCTTTTTCGGCCAGCAGTAATGGACTTTCTTCGGGTCGTAACGTGATGCCCACTACCATAGGTAAGGCTTGAGCAGCCGTATGAACTATAGTGACCTGTACCTTGCTTAACTGCGAACCTGCATCCAGCGAAACCGTTCGGGTTTCATTGACGGTAATGCCCTTGAATGTATATGGGTCAAACTTTACCCGAAAGGTAGAGCGCAGTGGCCCATTGTCCAGTACTTCCCAGGAACGATAGTTGTGAACGAACTGGATTGAGTCGTTGAGGAAAATCCCAATGTCGCCCGCGCCCAGCGTCAGACCAACGTGGTAGTAATCCAGTCCTTCGCCATGATCCTTATGATAATCGTCACCCTTATACCATTTGTTAAGAATCAGCGCATCAGTGCGTTTGGCCCAAATGTCGGAGCCATAGGCATTATCAGAGCGCCCGTTGAGAGCGGCCCCATAAATTCGGAAAGCAACCTTGTCGTTTTCCCAGGCAAAATCGTCGTAGCGTTCGGGTACGTACCGACAGTATGTTTTGGCCGCTATTGGGGCAGGCTTTCCTCGACGTAAGGTTAGTTGAATCGTTTGTTTAGGACTGGCCGATAGCTGAACAAGTAGGTTTTGAATGGCCTTTGTCCCTCGGTGTTCGAGCTGATAAGGTACTTCTTTCCCCGCCAGAACAACCTGCAATTGGGCCGTATCTATGGTAGGATAAGCCTTTTTTACCGTCGCCCAGGGAATTTCAACGACGGTTTGAACCAAGGGCGTATTACCTGGATTCGTAACGTTAAGTGTGGCGTTTTGACTGATTGCCTTTCCCGACAAACCAATCAAAACACCTAATATCAGCGAAAATCTCATCTTATTTTAAATCAGTAATCGCACAGAAATCCATATCACCGTAGTCGAGGTTTTCACCGGCCATTCCCCAAATGAACGTATAATTCGACGTGCCAGCCCCGGAGTGAATCGACCAGTTGGGTGAAATAACCGCCTGTTCATTTTGCATCCAGATATGGCGGGTTTCCTGCGGTTGCCCCATGAAATGACAGACACTTTGACCTTGTGGCACTTCGAAGTAAAAATAGACTTCCATGCGCCGGTCATGCGTATGAGCGGGCATGGTGTTCCAAACGCTACCGGCTTTCAACTCAGTCATACCCATTTGTAATTGACAGGTTGGTAAAACGCTATTCACCAGCAATTTATTGATCACCCGGTGGTTGGCGGTTTCCATGCTGCCCAATTCAACAACTTCTGCTTCCGAGCGAGCTATTTTCCGGCTGGGATAGCTGTGAGTTGCGGGCGTAGAGTTTAAGTAGAATTTAGCCGGATTCGCTTCATCGTGCGAGCTAAACTGAACACGTTTCGTGCCCTGACCAATATAAAGAGCCTCTTTGTATTCCAAATCGTAGGTCGTACCATCGGCTACTATCTGTCCTGAACCACCCACGTTAATGATACCTAACTCACGGCGTTCGAGAAAATAAGCCGCTTTGAGCTGATCGGGGGCTTCCAACGTTACCTGCCCTGAAGTGGGCATAATACCGCCAGTCAGGTAACGATCGAAGAAGGATAATGTCCAACGAAATTGATTGGCAACAAACAGATTTTCGATAAGGAAATTCTGTCGTAACTGGTCGGTATTCATTCCTTTTACCTCATTGGGCGAGCTGGCGTATCGGCTTTCAAAAACGGTTTCACTGGCCGGTGAGGTCAATTCAGTTTGCATAAAACTATCGGTTGTCTGCTTGCGGCAGGTTTATGTAGTTTAAGATAAAATAAGCACCAAACAGCTGGTCTCTGTTTGGTGCCCTCGTTAGATTCCACAAAGAAATAGTCTGAAATACCCCTGGAATACCCTTCCAGATATAAACTTTCGCAAGGGAGTTCTTACTTCACCTTATAAAACTTCGCTCCAAAAAGGAAAATCACTGCGTAGCAGATAATGGGCAGGTAGTACGCATTGGCTACATCTTTCTCGGCCGCCATACCCATTAAAAATGGAAAAACGGCTCCTCCCGCTACGCCCATTGAAATAAAAGAGGCTCCCTGTTGCGTATGCGATCCCAGATTTTTCAAACCCAGACTAAAAATGGTTGGGAACATGATGCTGAAGAAGAAATTCAGCATGAGCAGGGCAATAAAAGAAGGCCAGCCCAAGCTTTGCGTAATAATGAGGCACATCAGAATATTAGCCCCTGCAAAGATGGCCAGTAAGGTATGGGGAGCTACAAACCGCATCAGGAACGTACCGACAAAACGGCCAACTAACATAAGCCCCATGAATAGTACCATGTAGTTACCTGCAACGGCGTCCGAGAATCCCATTTTTTCGTGGCCGTAATTGATGAAGAACGCCCAGGTTCCTCCTTGTGCAGCCACATTAAACGTTTGGGCAATCACCGCCCAGACGAAGTGCGTATGTTGAAAAAGAGTTTTTCCTGGCTCTACGTCGACATTCGCTGCCTCGGGATCGGCCACTGCGGCATGAGGATCTGTTAAAGCAGGGACTTTTACGAAAGAGAAAAGAATGGCAATGGTTGCAATAACACTACCGATTGCAATGTATAAGGTCTTAACAGACGTTAGATCGGTGCTTCCTTCGGTATTGTTGCGTAAAAGAAAATACGACCCGATGGCTGGTCCGATAATGGCTCCTAAGGCGTTGAACGCCTGCGCGAAATTGATTCGCTGGTCGCTGGTACGTTGGTCGCCAAGGGACGCTACAAATGGGTGAGCAACCGTTTCGAGGGTAGATAGGCCACAACCGAGAATGAAGAGCGCAATCCCAAAATAAGTAAAGGAAACAGCAGCTGCGGCAGGCACAAACAAGAACGCGCCCGTAGCAAACAGCCCAAGCCCTAGTAATACCCCGTTTTTGTAGCCAAACCGCTTCATGAACAAGCCAGCCGGAATGCCCATTACGAAATAAGCGCCAAAAATAGCAAACTGGACAAAGGCCGATTGCGTTTTGGTGAGGCTCAAAACATGCTGAAAATGCTTGTTCAGGACATCGCCCATGGTGATGGCGATACCCCAAAACATGAAAAGAGAGGTAACAAAAACGAGGGTGACGAGGTATTTGTTTTCGGTAAAACTAGCTGGCGTCGATTTGCCAGGTGCGGTTGTTGCCTGCATGAGTTAAGGTTAATTAATAGCGATTTGGGAATACACGTGTTCGAGCCCTTCGTTGATAAGTACGCACGTCTACGGTTGTAAAGTCGTTGTCTGCGCTAAATTACCCTTATCTGGGTTAATTTGCACTTTTGGGCCAAATGGTGGTGTAGGACAAGTTCTTTTTTCGACAGGATTAACAGGATTTTCAGGATTTATCGCGTTAACTATTGGTAAAATAAATCCTGAAAATCCTGTTAATCTTGTCGAAAAAACAGTTTAAAAGCCCATACGCTAAACTTGTCCTACGCCCGCCAAATGGTGTCAATTAGTTTTGTTCCAGCATGTGTTTATTTAGGCTTGAAAAGTCAGATGCGTACTTTAGAGAAGGCCGTAAGATTACTTTTTTGACTATTCGTCTCTACACGCTCGGCGACAGCTACTGGGATGCCCGGTCGTAAGCTATTCGATACTAGTTTAACACCTACGAAACGCTAGGGAGTTTGGTTTTTCAACGGTGTATTCAGTGGAGAATCTGTAATCTGAACGACATTGGGTCCAGACAGCGTATAAAGCCGTAACCGATGAGATAAAGGGTTAGTAGGTATAGTCAGGTTTAATTTAGGACCTATTCCTACTCCTTTGATCGCTACGGGATTCCTTTGTTGAAGTCGGAGGCCAAGCGG
>NZ_BAAHBI010000020.1:248711-471274 GCF_054776755.1 Spirosoma litoris
GGATTCCTTTGTTGATCAAGTTGAACGAGTTTCCATTCAAAGCGGAAATTCGATGAAGTAGAATCTATCAAACTCCATTTTCCTCTTTTTTTAATGATAGCATGATACGTAAGTTCCGTATAAGGCACGGTTGCCAGAGCAGGTTTCAAAATCTTGACTACAGGCTGCGAATCGGAGAGCGGTACTCTTTTCTGAATATGCCAGAGTTGCAACAGCGAAAATTTGTTTCGCCCCCAATGATCCTTGAGCCCATTGAACGTTACCCCTTCTGTAGTTTGCTCATCTTGCCAATTTGGGAAGAACACACTCTTTTGTTTATTCCTGAATTTGGCATAGTCTGCAACCTCAATAGCGCTAAAAAAATAAGGTACTGATAACTCGTTCAGGCGAATCGTCTGTGCCTTGGCATGATTTTCCAGTACTAATCCAAACGAATCGATTTGAGGAATGATTCGAGAGATCATAGTGACCGTTTCGGGCAACGTTTCTGATGCGTTTACGTCAATAGTGACTGCTCGGCCTGGATCTATTCGTTTAATGGTTAGAATTAAATTTTTGAGCCAATCTAGGTAAGCATCTTGCTGGTAGAGCAATTCGGGCTTTACATAATAGCGACTCAGGTTCTGTAAAACCGCATTTCCCAGATGCCAGGAAAGGATGACCTTTTCATCTTTAAGCTCATTCACTCGTGTCAAAATCTGGTTTCTCAACGATTCTAGTTCATCCTGATCCGTCCGGAAGTTTAAATAATCGGGAATCCAATAGCCATATTGAACATTAATATTGGCGGATCGAGCTGCATTAAGAATGTTGTAATCGTATATGGAAGGTCCGTAACGCCGTATCGTATTTATCTTCCACCATTTCATCTCGTTTATGTCGGACAGGAGCTCTTTTTTCGAAAAACTAGTTAGGTTTTTGTTCCAATCCTGGCCTTTTGTATAGGTTACGCCAAATAAATTTGAAAACGGAATGCGTTTCGATGATGAAACGGTAGGATAATTCTGTTGATTCAGCATCTGGAGCTTAGGTACTGCTGACGCTGTTGGCTTAGCCAGTATTTGCCGTAAATCCGGTTGTCCCTTCTTTTTGTTCTGAGTTAATACGACTAAGCTTTTAAGTTCAGGGTATTTGATCTGATAAGGTGCCAGCGTACTTACTGAACGATCAGGCTGCTCTCCATTTGCCGACGCATCCGTCTTGATAAGCATAACTGGCAGGCCAGATCTAAAAATCGGATGTCGATGGAAAGGGTGATAGAACTCTATAAAAGAAGTATCAGTCTTGATATTAGCTAGTCCGATCCAATCCACATAGTCTTTGCCGGGGAAATACGTATTTAAAGCGGACAGATTACCCGGTATCCATACCCAAATCGCGTTGTTCACTCCGTGATCAATAAAATAGGAATAAACGTATTTCCAGGCAGCTTTATACTCCTTTTGTATATTTTCCAACGTGACTGATGAATTGCCTAAACTAGGTGCGAAGCAAATGTAGATCGGACGATCCAGGGCTTTAATTTGCGCTGCAAAGTTGTCTAAATATGGATCATAGTCTCCATTATTAATATGCTGAAAAACAGTATAGGCATTCGTTTGATGGTTTTTGGTGCGCCATGGCTCCCAGGTGATAATTGGGTATGCGCCTTTTTGATAAATAGAGTCAGCTATAGTAGCTGTTACCATATTTTCTACCGTTTCGCCGAGGGCTAAAGGTAGTATGTTGATAGGAGACTTGTTGTTCGTAAAGGCAGGAGATGCGAGCCGGTCAGCTAAAATTGAACCCAGGGTAAACTGACTCAATTTTAACGAGGCACGTAACGGATTTTCTTTACCACCCACTTTCGTGAAGGCAATATAACCAATCCAGCAAGCCAGAAGAAACGTTATCGGCAACGCGATATTTCGCACATTCGAATAGATCCGGCGTCGTACTAACCAAAAGTTAATTTTAATCGCTTTAATGCCCTGCATAAAACGGCTTAACCACGCAAACTGGTCAATAACGCGTTCGAACTGCATTTGTCGACTAGCCAAAACTGTAAAGCTAAGAATCAGGGAGTTTACAATTGCGAACCCTGCCATCGCCAGATTATAGGGATTCCAGTCCTTTGATAATCCATACACCGCTGCCGCAATTGAAAGGCCTATTACGATGAGATTCGGGATATTTAACGCCCAGTTATCGGCTTCCTGATTGTCTTTGGGCGTAGGTATATAGGGGACATTTTTTCTAATAAGTGTATAAACAAAACCGGTTATGAATACCCACCAAGTTCCGATCATGAGAAGCCCCCCGACAACATGAAATCCTCTTTCTTTGTCTTCCATTACCCACTCCTGAGCGTAGTGTCGAATGAGAATAACAGCCGAAACAAATGGTAAGACAATCAACCCGAATTCCACAACATCAATCTGTATAGGACTAGCGCCAAAAAACACCGCGATGATGGGAATAATAAAGTTGATCAGAAAAATAAACCCGGAAATGTAGTGCAAGGGAATTACAGCATAATGTAATTTTTGTTGCCAGGTAAACTGCCGAAAAAGCTTGGGGTACGTGCTGACCAGTAATTCAAAAACACCACGTGACCATTTTAATTGCTGCTTATAATAGGCTGATAATGTGGAGGGCACTAATCCGCGAGCTAAGATAGTCGGAACATAAAGCGATTGCCAGCCTTTGGCATGTAGCTGCATGGATGTATGCATGTCTTCTGCCAGGCCGGCCGCATGACCCCCAATTGACTCAAGAGCGGCACGTCGGAAGGTGCAATTTGCCCCAATGGCTAATACCGTTCCGTAGGCATTCATGGTCATCATCATTGGGCCATAGAACTGATACGTCTGCTGAGCGGCTCCTTTTGCAATCAGGCTTTCGTCATGGTTTTTATAGGCCTGAACGATCTGGACATAGCCAATTTTAGGGTCATCAAAATGCGCAACAATTGGATCTAAAAAATTGGGAAAGGGAACATGGTCTGGGTCTAGAACAACACATAATTCACCTGATGAATTTTTCAGCGCATTATTAATGTTTCCTGCCTTCGCATCTCTTTTATCGATTCTGGTAACGTGATGAACACCTAATTGACGGCACACTTCCCGCAAATAGGGATCATCAGCCTCATCGCAGAGGTAGGTCTGGTGAGGATAGGTTATAGCCTGGATAGCCGTCAATGTCTCCTCAATCATACTATAAGGCTCTCCTGCACAGAAGGTTGTGAAAATATCAACCGTATAAACCTTCGATGTGAGAGGAGTTCTAGGTACAGTAATACAGAAGTAATGAACCCATTCATGAAGAATTTTCAGGCAGGTGTAAATGAAGGTCAACAGAAGTAGTGCGTACAAATACTTATTGCCACGGACTGCTACTGACACTACCTGGTCCATAAAAAAAATCATGGATACCAATCCTAAACTGATCAATAAACGAAAGGTAAACCGTTCCTTTCGTGACGGTGATTTTGCGGATAAAGTCGGTTTCATCGGTCGCTCACCACATAAAAGGGTGTATTACAAGTCGCAAAATTTCCCTGATTGTCATAAATAGTAGCCGAAATACGGTATGGCCCTTCCCATGGAGGAGAAATAAAGTTTGTTTTTAGTTTGTTCTGACTTTTAAAAATAGTCTTGAGCGGTCTATTTTTTCGATCGATATTTATATTATTTTCTTTATACCAATCTTCCCGAACAATTTGCCAATCGACTATTTTAATAGAATCCGAAAGCGACTCCATAAATACCTCGGCAGTTGAAAATTCGTTAGGGCTTAATAAGATATTATCACGGGCACCTTTCGCATTGACTAACATATAGTTTATAGCCGGAACTTTGTATTTATCTTTTCTTCCAGTCCATATGTAATTCATAGTGTTAAAAATAGCTGACCGAGCCCCCTTTTCATCGAAAATACTAAACCAGGTTGGGGTAGTTTCTTGTTTCTGTCCCCAGAAAAATATAAATGCCCCCAGAAATCTCGGATCTTCTACAGGTACAAACTGTCTATATCGGTTCAGAAGCAATTGCGCTTTCTTTGTACTTGTATTTTCGATAAAAGCCCCCCAGGCTGTATGTTCGGAATTTGGCCAGGGTCCATCAACGCCCCATTCTGTTAGTAAATAAGGGCCATTCCAAAACCAGGAAAAATTGCTTATATCCTTTCTTAAATCATTAATACTGTTAAAAATGTTAAAAGAAATAATATCTATGTTGCAGCGTAATGCTAGGGTGATAAGATAATCTTTATCGAAATTTAAAATAGTTGTAGTTACTGGATGATCTGGATCATCGTCATGAATCATATCGACTATACCATTAAATGCATTGTAAAAATTGTTATATGATAATTTATAAGGAAATGATAACTCATTGCCAACACACCACATAAGAACAGCTGGATGACTTTTGAATTTATTAACTATCTTTTTATAAGAATTATATTGAAATGATATTTTTTGAGGATCGTTATAAAAGCTCATATAATCATCATTATTAGGGACTGGGAGCCCAACAATGACGGCTATGTCATTTGCCAATGCACTATCTAAAATAGTAGCTAGATTTAGGGTGTCCCATATACGAATGGTATTTCCACCTAGTTTTTTTAATTCGCTAAAATGTGAATAGCCAGCCGCACCTTTAATTCTGAAAATCTTACCATTTCGATATAGGTTATATTTGCTATTTTCTTTAATAATGGTCACTTTCTTTAGTGTGACATTTTTATTAGCATGTTGACAAGATAGAAGCCAAATAGGATAAATAAAGCCTATCAGCATGAACAAATATAAATTACGCATAGTCTATTGCTGAGGAAAAATATTGAGGTTTATTCAATTTTATTGTAAGAATTCTCGAGTGCTGTTTTGGCTTTTTTACATTGCTAGACAGAACCGGTATGGACAATGCGTCCATTGTAATCAATGGGAAATTCGGACTAAGTGTTAGAAGAGTAATACCTATTTAGTTGATGATTTACCAAGTGGTTGATCTTCTATGTGTTACTTTACTGTTGATTTATAAATTATATTTACAAATATATTATCGTTTTAGTGATATTTTTATCGTAATTATAGTCAAATAAGATGAAAAAAATATATATAATATACCTATTGGGTGCAATTGTTACGTTTTTGCTTATTAAAGGCATTAATATACTAATAAATGGTGACAAATTGGCTCCATTCTTATCTACTCAAGTATTTGAAGAATTTGCTATAGGTTTATTTGACCATAAAGAGCAGGTAAAACAAATCGATTTAACTTCCTTTAGTCACGCACGCATTCGGCTGGGGCAGGGGTTTGACAAACCACAACTTAAACGGCTCTTTTCTACAGCTCCTGCTAATGGAATTTGCCTGGTTACGGTAGAATGTCCACAAGCTTTTCAGGAGTCAATAAATAAAAGTGATTTGACCAATTCTTGTGATAAAACGGTTAAAGACCTTTGTGCATTTTTATCTGAAATTGATAAAACAATTTATCTCAGATTCAATCCAGATATGGAAGTGCCAGTTAATCTTTATGCCTGGCAATATAAATCTCCTGTTGTCTATATTAATACGTTCCGGCATTTCTCAACTCTTTGCAAATCCTTAGCTAAAAATATCCGTATTGTGTGGGGTACATCTGGCTATCCGGGTGTTGAAGAATATTGGCCCGGAGAGGACGTTGTCGATTTAATAAGTATTACACTGGATAGCAAATCTGAATTAATGACTACTGCTTACCCTAAAGAACCATCTATTGCTGTTATGATTAAACGAAAAATACAGCGAATGAGGTTTATGGATAAACCTATTCTTGTTTTAGGAACTGAGAGGTTAAGGCAAAACGTGTCAATTCGTAATCAATTTGAACAAGCTATAAGTAAAATAAAGGCAGAAGAGAAAATAATTTATTCAACCCTTGTCGACACGAATTCTATCAATACCTCAATTAATAGACCATCAAGTATAGTCAAAATAGGCGTTTATGATCCTAGGCTTACTTTAGCTAATCTAAAACAAGTTAGCGTTGAACATATATTTGTTGACTTAGGAAATATACAGACTGGAGTTTTTCAAAAAGAATTTAACGCTATTGTCGCTCGAAAAAACGATATAATTATTACGGTTGAACCTTGGCGCGACAAAAAAAATAGACCCGATTCTAGTGCCTTATTAAATACAGTTAATGGGGTATACGATGAAGAATTTACTCAGATTTATCAGCTTATTTCCAACGTGAAACAAATAGTTTATTTACGATTTGCTCATGAGATGGAAATTCCTATCAATCGTTATCCATGGCAAAGTAAAGATCCAAGTTTATATATTAAAGCCTTTCGATATTTTATGGGTTTTACTAAAAGTAAGCCTAATAATATTAAAAGAGTATGGGGGCCTGCGGGCGATCGTGGCTCAATGGAATGGTGGCCTGGCTCCGATGTGGTTGACTACATTAGTATGGCAATCTACGGCTTACCTGATAAGAACATAACAGATCCAACTAAACAGGAATCATTTAAGACAATTTATCAACGTAAATATTACCGAATGCGATTTGCACATAAGCCTATTTTTATTACTGAATTTGGCGTTAAAGGGCCTAAAGAGTTTCAGCAAGCATGGCTTAAAGAAGCCGCCCAGGTCATCAACCACCACTCTGAAATAGCGGGCGTTTGTTATTTCAATTTAGCCGATAATCCAGAGGTATGGGGTAATATTCCTGCACCAAATTGGGGAGTGAGTAAAACTACTTTTAATTATTTTATCAAATTATTGGGTGGTAGCTTACCAATGATGAAGAGCGAAAAAGGGGCCATATGAGTTTGGAACATACAATTCCAATGAGAAGATATGCTTGATCACATTTTCTTAGTGAGTAATTGATGATATCCTACATTATTGTATGGTTCCGAGAACTCCCCCCTGGAAGGACTGTCAAATAATGGATTTTGTACGTTTTAGTAAAAGTACCCTACCTCAGAATTTAAGCGCTATCAAAGCAGGCGCAAAGGCGGCTAACGTGGTAAAGCCTGCTACTTGGCGATAGGGGCGGAGTTCGGAATGTTGGGCTACCTGACTGGCCAGAATATTGGTCGCAATGAAGCCGGTTAAGTGAATAATCGATAGATACTTGTGCAATTTGATCCCACTTCGGGCTTTCTGATCGGCTATTAGTTTAGGTGGGGCGGTTAATGAGAGTAGAGCCGTTGTACCATAAGCAATGTTGGTGATTGTGGTTACGGTTTGCTGTGCGTTGAGTAGCTGATTGTACTCGCTCCCTGAGGTTTTAGCTAATTTAAGTTCCAGAATTCCCTGCGCCACAAAACCCGCCAGCGTGGCATAGCCCGTAACCTTGTGAGACAAGAGCATAAACTGACGTATTTTAACTTCTTTCTGCCGTCCTTCTAAAGTGAATGGAGAAACATGAAGAACCCGAAGTAACCCGTTCGGTCCCCAGAATACCCGTTGTGTCAGGAGCATTTTATGAGGTAGAAGTAGCGAATCTGGAGAAGTACTTAAGCGTTGATTATCAATGGGTGTAGCGGTAGCAAAAGGTTGTACAACATACGACGTATCCTGCGCGTGAACTTGTAGACTAACACAGATCAGAAGAATAACGAAAAGTTTTGCCATGATGAGAGAAAGACGAAGTTTTGACTGAGTAATGAGTTCGTAAAACGGGAGCACACAAGGGCTGGTCATTTACCCCGGTACGCAGAAATTTCGGGCCTGGTTGCGTCCAGGTATCGATTTAGCCCATAATCGGCAGGATAAGGACCCTTATTTATACCAAATCAGATTGGATTTTGCCCCGCAAATGGCGACGTTTGCCCCGTTTCTTTTCAATAATCATCTCTTCCCATGAACGATTCGAAACTTAGTGAACTCTTCCCAACCAGTACAGACCAGATTCCTGCCGAGTACCGTATCGAACCCATTCACCAGCGCGAGTATTTACTCGACGGTGAAATGCGCCCGTGGAACGGTCCTGTCTCAGAAGTGTATTCTCCCGTTTGCCTGCCTGATGCTGATGGCACGTTACAGCGTCAGCTTGTCGGTAGTTTTCCAGTAACGGGCCCAACAGAAGCTGTTGAGGCTCTGAACGCTGCGGTAGCCGCCTACGATAATGGCCGTGGTGAGTGGCCCCAGATGTCGGTGGCCGATCGTATTCGTTGCATGGAAACCTTCATTGGGAAAATGCTGGAGCAGCGGACACTGGTCATTAACCTGATTATGTGGGAAATCGGTAAGAACCTTGCCGATGCTACCAAAGAGTTCGACCGTACGGTGAAATACATTTACGATACGATCGATACGCTCAAAAATATGGACCGCAACTCGTCGCGGTTTCGGATTGAAGAAGGGATTATTGGACAAATCCGTCGGTCGCCATTAGGCGTTGTACTCGCTATGGGACCGTTTAACTATCCGCTCAATGAGACGTATACAACGCTGATCCCGGCTATTCTGATGGGGAATACGATCTTGTTCAAAACGCCTAAACATGGATCGTTACTGCATTATCCGCTGCTGGAGGCATTCCGAACCAGTTTTCCGAAGGGCGTTGTCAATTCACTTTACGGACGAGGAGCCAATGTGATTCCACCGGTCATGCAGTCTGGAAAAGTAAACGTCCTGACACTCATTGGCTCCAGCCGTGTAGCCGACGAACTGCAACGGCAGCACCCAAAACTTAATCGGCTTCGGTCAATCATGAGTCTCGACGCGAAAAATGCTGCTATCATTTTGCCCGACGCCGACCTTAACATAGCTGTACAGGAATGTCTGCTAGGCACGTTGTCGTTTAATGGGCAGCGCTGTACGGCTATCAAAATCATCTGGGCGCATCGGTCTATTGCCGACAAGTTTTTGGCGCAGTTTAGTCCGGAAGTCAGTAAGCTCAAACCCGGTATGCCCTGGGAGGCCAAGGTGCAAATTACACCGCTACCTGAGCCGACTAAACCACAGTACCTGGCCGACATTATTGCCGATGCAGCCGCTGGTGGGGCTTCAATCGTAAATGAAGGTGGGGGTGAAACAATAGCCTCCCTGTTCAAGCCAGCGGTCGTTTATCCTGTTAAAGAAGGTATGCGACTTTACCGGGAAGAGCAATTTGGCCCCGTAATTCCGGTGGTTGTGTACGACGATGTTGAAGAATTTATCGACTATCTGATTACAGATGATCATGGGATGCAGGCTAGTATTTTTGGCACCGATACGGCTGCAATCGCCCGGCTCATCGACCCATTGGTGAACCTCGTTAGCCGCGTTAATATCAATGCACAGTGTCAGCGCGGACCCGATACGTTTCCCTTCACGGGCCGTAAAGATTCGGCAGAAGGCACCTTGTCGGTTGAGGATGCACTTCGTTCATTCTCAATCCGGTCGGCGGTGGCTACAAAAGGCACGGCGAATAATAAGGAAATCCTGAACGAGATTGTAGGGCATCATCAGTCCACATTCTTGAGTACTAATTTTATATTTTAGTGTAACCTGGACGTCTACGTCCGGGTAGTATTTACACCCGGACGTAGACGTCCAGGTTACGTTCACCATGCTCACTGCCACTAAACTAGTAAAAGCGTATAACTCGGTTCAGGCCGTTCGAAATGTATCCATTACGCTCGAACCAGGGCAGATAATGGCCCTGGTTGGGGCCAGTGGATCGGGTAAAAGTACACTATTGAATCTGTTAGCAGGCTTAGCCGATGCCGATACAGGTGAGGTTCGACTTAACGACGAACGGGTACCAGGACCGTCGGAGGTATTAGTGCCGGGTCATAAAGACATTCGGTTGGTCCATCAGGAATATCAACTAATGCCGAATGTATCGGTGCGGGAAAACATTGCCTACGCCTTACGGTTTTTCGAGAAAAGTTATCGGGAGTTCCGGGTTAATGAACTCTTAAAGCTGTGCCGCCTGACGGACGTTCAGGACCGAATACCACGTCAGGTATCGGGTGGCGAAAAACAGCGTACAGCTATTGCGCGTGCCATTGCCGACAAACCGGCGGTACTATTACTCGATGAACCGTTTAGTCACCTCGATCTGCCCAACCGACTAATCGTGCGTGACTTACTGTTCGATCTGGTTCGACATGAGCAGGCCGGGTCGCGCTCGACATCCTGTCTGTTTGTCACGCATGATGCTTCCGATGCACTCTCCATTGCCGATACGCTTGGAATTTTGCGCGATGGAAAGCTAATCCAGTTGGGAACACCCGTAGCGGTCTATCATCAGCCTGTTACGGGTTATGCTGCCCGGATGACAGGTCTAGTCAATATCGTTAAAGCGAAGTACCTGCCCTTGGTGGGTTTGCCTGAATCTGATGCGCCCGAATCCTTAATTTGTCTTCGGCCTGAACAATTAAAGCTAGATGAGACTGGGACGCCAGCCTTGGTTCGGGCGGTGTACTTTAAAGGGAGCCACTATGAGCTTGAAGTCGAAGTGTCTCGCTACGTATCCCTACGCTTGTTAACTACTCGTAATGATATACACGTTGGTCAGGTTGTACGAATAGGATTGCGAAATAACAAATTGTGGCAGATGAGGGCTTAAATCCTTTTAAACCACGAACCTGTTTAAACTTTTAAAAATAGGTGGGAATTGAGTGTTTTTTTGGTAAAAAAGAAAGTTTAAACAGCCTCCACATCTAGCTTCTACGAAGGAATCCATAAATAAGGCACCAGAATCTTACTTTTTGTAACCTGTGAGAATGCATGTTGGTTATTTCATAAATAACCAAGGATACTACATTATGGAAACATTAGATGAGCAACAAGACCCCGGCCAGGATGAACCGAATGGAACCGATGACTTTTTAGTTGGTGAAGAAACCGAAAATGTAAAGCCAACTGGCGTAGATGATAAATCTACCGGAATGGGTGATGACGATTATCTAGGAAAAACGAACACAAGAGAGGAGTAAAGGGACAAAAGGGAGGAGGGGGAGGAAAGGTAAAATGGGATGATTATTTTCCCCTTAGTTCCTTTCTTCCCCCTCCTCCCTTTTGTCCCTTTACTCCTTTATTTACAACATTCTTTTGATCAATTGCTCAACGGAAATTCCTTCGGCTTCTGCTTTAAAGTTTCGGACAACCCGGTGGCGCAGAATTGGTAACGCTACCGCCCGAACATCTTCAATATCGGGGGAGTATTTGCCAGAAAGTAAGGCATTACACTTGGCCGCGAGAATGAGCGATTGCGAGGCACGTGGACCTGCGCCCCACTCCAAATATTGATTCGCATCAGAAGACGCCATTTCGGTATTAGGGCGGGTTTTATGGACGAGCTTAACTGCGTATTCAACCACGTTATCAACTACAGGCACTCGGCGCACTAATTGCTGGAACTCCCGAATTTCTTCGCCCGTAACTACCCGCTGAACCTCGTATTTACGATCAGAGGTGGTACTTTTTACGATGTCAACTTCTGATTGGTAAGACGGATAATCCAGATAGATATTGAACATGAACCGGTCTAACTGCGCTTCGGGGAGCGGATATGTACCTTCCTGTTCAATGGGGTTTTGGGTAGCCAATACGAAAAAAGGGCGACCCAAACTGTATTTTTGACCCGCAATCGTTACCGAATATTCCTGCATCGCTTCCAGCAGAGCGGCTTGCGTTTTAGGCGGAGTCCGGTTGACCTCATCGGCTAGAATGATGTTGGCAAAAATAGGGCCTTTGATAAATTTGAAATTGCGCTCCTGATCAAGTGTTTCAGAACCCAGAATATCCGAAGGCATTAAGTCGGGCGTGAACTGAATTCGGTTGAAATCCAGATCTAACGCCCCAGCAATTGTCTGGATCAGCAGCGTTTTGGCCAGCCCTGGCACACCTACTAACAAACAATGTCCCTGACAAAAAATAGCCGTCAACAACAGCCGAACGGTTTCGTCCTGACCAATTACGACTTTCGAGATTTCGCTTTTGAGTTTTTGGTAAGAGTTGCTGAGGGCTTCTGCAGCCGCGACGTCTGATGAGTAAGGCACAGTAAATCAGGTTAATTTAGAATGACAGAATGAGTGAATGAGTGAATGAGTGAATAGCTGACGCAAGAATAGTTCGCCGGATGGTATTCACTCATTCGCTCATTCACTCATTCAAAATTAATTGCCTCCACTAAGGTTGGCCGCACTGTTCTGAGTTGTTCCGAATATTCGGCAGCTGTGGAATTCAGGATCAACCGTGATGTATACGTCGGCGATTGATTTTTTGAACCAGTCATCGATGGCGCGGTTCTTTTTATTCTGAAGCACAATTGTCTGCAATTTTTCGAAGTCTTTCGTGAAGTCGGCCGTGTGAGGTGGAATCTTAGTCTTAAAATACAATAATCGTACCGCACTTTTGCCATCTTCCGTACGGTAGGGTAGTGGCGACGAAATCTTGCCTACCTGCATGGTATCGAGCATCTGGAACATTGCGTATTCCATTGAGCCATCCATCGCCATGCGGCTGCTACCCGTTTGAGGATCACGGAGTAAGCCCCCAGCATCGGCTGTGTTTTTGTCTTCTGAATAGTCGTGAGCTGCTTTTTCAAATTTCAGCGAATCAAGTTGAATCAGATTCTTAAGACTGTCTAAATAGTGGGTTGGCCCACTTAAATCTAAACGGTTGTAGTCAGGGCGAAGCAGAATGTGGCGGGCATGGTATTCGGCACCACGGGTTTCCAGCAGCTGGATTAAGTGCAAACCAAATTCCGACTCCACAATATCCGACATTTCATTCGGTTTCAATTTCAGGGCAGCTCCTTCAAAAGGCGCAACCATCATTCCCCGTTTGGC
This sequence comes from Spirosoma litoris, assembly GCF_054776755.1. Classification (NCBI taxonomy): domain Bacteria; kingdom Pseudomonadati; phylum Bacteroidota; class Cytophagia; order Cytophagales; family Cytophagaceae; genus Spirosoma; species Spirosoma litoris. The sequence goes on from NZ_BAAHBI010000020.1 coordinate 261,495, forward strand.
AAAACCTAAGTCTCCACCTTTCTCTCCTGAACCAACGTCTTCAGAGTTTTCTTTGGCTAGTTTCGCAAAGTCTTCCCCTTTTTCAACTCGATGTTTGAGGTCCAGTAATCGCTGACGAAGGGCTTCTTTTTGTTCTTTGGTAGGTTTCGCAAACCGCACTATCTGCCCCACTTCTACGTCAGCAGGCATGTATGGAAGACTATCTTTAGGAATCGCATCGAAGAACTTGCGGACATCGCGTGGCGTCACCTTCACATCGGTTGTGATTTTCTGCTGCATTTTCTGAACAACCTTCTGCTCTTTTACCTGCGTCCGAAGTTCACTTTTCAGCATTTCCAGGCTTTTGCCATAGGCTTCAACGATGCTTTTTTCAGAACCGAACTGCTGCACCATGTACTGCATCCGGGAATCGAGTTCGCTGTCTACAATTTTATCATCGACGACAACCGAGTCAATTTCAGCTTTGGCTAGCATCATTTTGTTGACAACAAGACTTTCCAATAACTGACATTTTGAGGGAGGTGTCTGGTTTTGGCCAACGTACGATTGGGTGGCTTCGTCAAGATCCGATTTCAGCACATAGTAGTTATCTACTTTTGCGATGATCTTGTTAAGACTGATGCCCTGCCCCTGGCCAAAGGTAGGTGCTGTCAGAAGGCAACCAACCAAAATAAAGAGCACACTGCTGATTACTTTTTTCATATTCTCAAAGATACGCACAGAACGGCAAGTGGTCTGTGTTTTAAGAAATTTTATGTGTTTCAGATTTCAGGTTTAATGTTCCAAGTTTCATGTTGCCTACCGAATGGAAACTTGGAACATTAAACCTGAAACTTTAAATCTATTTAACTAACTTCTGAATTTCGGCTTCGTTGACCTTCACCGGATAGGTTTGCCGAAGTTGATTAAGCCATTGTTGCTCGAGCATGGCCTGGTATTCGTTAATGACCGTGCCACGTGCTTCGGCAAATGTTTTAGCTCGTGGAGGTTCAATTCGGCTGATGATCACGGCAATGGCCTTATTGTCACGATGAAGGATCGTTGTGCCTACTTTCCATTGGTCGATAGCGTCGAGGTAGGGATTAGCTCCCTGGGCAAAGACGCCTTCGGTAAGAGACAATGCAGGTAACGCGCCAGTAGCTACTGGATATTTGCTGTTGATGGTTTTGATTACATCGTCCTTGGCATTGCTGAAATACTGGAAGGTTACGTTCCGCTGGGCATCTTTGGATACACCAGGTCGGGCTCCCTGGTAATCTTTTTCCATAATGCGACTCAGCGAAATGCCATTTTTCTGCAAATAACTCACAACGCTCCGAATCCGATTTGCCGAAACAGAATCACGCTCGGTAGGGTCATGTGAACCGGTTACCTCAATAACGTAATCGGGATTATGGCCCATTGCAACCAGAATGTCGAAGAGGGTTTCACGCAGATTTTGCGTGAGAACTGTCTGGTTTTTGTCAAACGTTATCGGAGCCGCCGACCGACGAAGTTGGTAGGGCGGGCGGCCGTTAAGTGCTGTTGTGGCTTGTTTCAGAAGGCTGTCGTTTTGGGCAACAACAAGCGTTGCAACGGCACGCTCGGGCAGGCGATAATTGGCTTTACGCTGTTCAAAATATTGACGCTGACCCGTAGAGTCGACCATCGACCGTTCCCACACGTTTTTCTCCATGACCTGCGAAAGCAATACGCCGTCCCGGATTTCATTCATTAGCGACCGAAACTCAGCTGACTTTTTATCCAGATTCGCTTCTTCGGTGGCCAAAAGGCGATCCCCCACAAATCGATCAAATAACCGGCGCATCGCAACGAGGGGAGACCCCTGAACGAGCGTGGTGGCGGGTGCACTCGATGCCGCCGACAACGCTGGGTTTCGGGGAGGTTGTTGCCGTTGGCGAACATAGGCGAAAAAATCGTTAACCGTCGACGGTTTGCCGGAGATCGTAACTATAGTCTTGTTTTGCAAATCCGGACCTAGAGGCTCTGTATAACGCCATTGGCCCCGAAGTAAAGTAGTATCAGCCTTGGTTAACGCAGCTTCCAGTGTAGACTTATCTTCCTGAACAGCATATTCTTTACGAAGTTTAAGGATCGTGGCTTGCCTTAGTACTTCGGCTCGACTGTCGGTAGTAACCCGCTGATGTAACGAAGGGGCCATCGTTGCGTAGGGCTCCAGATTTTTGCGTTCAATGAGCTTAATGATATGCCAGCCGTAGTTGGTATGAACAGGCTTAGAATAATCGCCGGGTTTGGCTAGGCTAAAAGCTGCATCGTCGAAGGCCGGAACCCAGGGTCGATCGGGGGTAGACATGGGTAAAACACCCCCGTTTGTTTTCGAAGTGGCATCATCGGATAGGTCACGACAAACCAGTTCGAAGGGTTCTCCTTTTTGTAAACGGGCATAGGCTGCGTCGATCCGTTCTTTCGCCATTTTTTGCCCTGCATCGTCGGCACTTGGACTCATGCGGACCAATATATGTGCTACCCGAACACGCCCCCGACTCGGCCGGCGATTATTTACCTTGAGAATATGGTAGCCAAACCGAGTTCGGACGGGTTGCGAAATACCGCCAACGGGGGTTGTGTAAGCGGCTGTTTCGAGCGGGTAAACAACGCCAAATGCAGTAATATAACCCAGGTTTCCTCCATTTGGAGCGGTCTTTGCGTCTTGCGAATGGGCGCTCGCCAGTTTGGCAAAATCTTCGCCTGCCAACGCTTTTTTTCGCAGCGCCAGCGCTGTTTCATACGCCTTAAGGGTATCGGCAGGCAGGTCATCTTCGGAAACCGGTATCAGAATATGGGATGCATTGACATCTTCCTGCATGCGCTGATAAGCCTCGGCCGTAAGCGATTCGACCAGTACTTTGTCGGTCATGTACGATTGCGCCAGCTGCTTCCGGTAGGTGTTCATTTCCTCCCGAAAAGCCTCTGTTGTATCGCGGCCTTCGGTTTCGGCAGCCAGTACTTTCAGCTTAAGATTTGTATAGAGATCAAAATATCCTTTTACATCGGTGTGCTGGGCCGAATCGGAGGATAACTGATTTTTGGTGAACGACTGAAAGAAATCATCGGTCGTAAAAGCTTTGTTCCCCAGCGTCAGAATAACGGGTTGTGGGGGTGTTTGCTGAACAACCGGCGTGGTTGTTTTACAGGCTGTTACAAGAATGGCCAATAAAAAACCGCCTGTTAAATGGCGCATAGCGTCTAGTAAAGGAAATTTTGATATGTTGGTAAAACAGATACTATAGAAAAAACATTCGCTTCTTAGTTAACTAGGGAACGAATGGGCAGAATCGCTTATTGGCGAACGGGTTGAATTTTAACGGTTTTCAGTATAATGTCATATTCCAATCGATAATCGAATGCGTCTTTCATATTCTGACCTGTAAATACGGCTGGAACATGCACAAGCTGTTGTTTTTTCTGACGCAAATCGGCTTCGCGAAGATCAACACTGCTTTGGCCTAATAAATCATCGTCATCGAGTTTATCGACGAGTTGTAAGCCAATGCCCGACGCCACCAGCCCCGCCGAGACATATTTCAGTGGTGTCAGCACTTCAGTGGCGGTCAGCAATAATCCAATCGGAAGGGCCACTATATTATGGATCTTCTGTATTTTAGAGATTGTTTGCCGAGCCTGATTATAATCGTCGACCTCAATCAATACGACCGATGCTACAATGCGGCCATTACGAGGAAGCTGAAGGCTAATCGGTTTTGCTGGACTGTGTTCGACTGAACTACTGCCATTCGTCTTGCCTGTTTGCAGATCAAGCTGGTCATCCTTCTTTACGGGTTCTACCCCCCAGCCTCCATTCACGACAGCGACAGGCTTATTCTTGGCATCGTAACTGGTTAACGAGTAGGCCATCATCAGTTCATCCCGCCGACTAATGGTTTCTTCCAGATTAACCGCCCTCAATGACCGGGGAACCAACTCCGCGGTGAGGGTTGGTTGCGGGGCACAGCCGATTATAAAGAGTGAAAGAGTGAAAGAGATAATGAGTGAATAGATTCGCATGATTCAGATTTTTAATCAATTCAGTCAGCAACTTCTTCAACAATTGATTCGCCGGATGAATTGTCGCCACTGGTCCACTGCCAGCGTTCGTAAAGGCGAATACGCCCATCAGTGAGCAGTTCGGGGGTGGAATGGCATCGACCCGTCATTAGCTCACCCTGGGTATTGACGTGTTGGTAGCGCATATCAAGGCAATCACCGGTCAATAGTGTAGCTATCAGAAAGCCTTTGACGATGCTTCCTCCACTATACTCAGCCCACACAATCTGGCCTTCCTGGTGGTAATGAAAAAGCGTGTCGCCACTCACTTCGCCATTGGGCGTATTGGTGACGGAGCGGAAGGTTTTGTTGTTGTACATTGTCTGAACCGGGATTTTTTTGATTTAACTGAGCAGTATGATTTTAAACAAGTACACAGATTAAAACTGAGCTATACTTTGTGTGACCCCGATGGGGTCAAATGTTTATAGCAAATAGGGCCTTTCTATAGACATCTGACCCCATCGGGGTCACACTGGCCGTTCGTCAATTCAGCAAAATCAGTTAAATCCTGAAAATCCTGGTTCAGACACTTGGCTCCTGCTGACTTAAACAATGGAAACTGCCTAATCCCCAAACAATGTCTGTTGAATCAATACCGACGATTTTACGATCAGGAAAACAGGTGCCGATAATGTCTAGAGCCTGCTGATCTTTGGCGCATCGGAACGTTGGCACGATGACCGATCCGTTCGTAATCAGGAAATTGGCATAAGATGCAGGAAGCCGTAGACCATCACTCTCAACCGGATCGGGCATGGGTAGTTCAACGATGTTGAGCTGCTTGCCGTTCAGAAGCCGCATTTCCTTTAACTCCTGATGAATTTCCTGCAGGAAGGGATAGTTGGCGTCGTTCGGATTCGATTCGTAAGCGGCAATGACTGTGTCCTCATTCACAAAACGAACCGTATCGTCAATGTGCCCATCCGTATCGTCGCCCACAATCCCCTCTTCAACCCAAAGTACCTGTTGAACACCGTAGTAATCGCAGAGGTATTGCTCGATCTGCGCCTGGGTTAGGTGTGCATTCCGGTTCTGATTGAGCAGGCAGGCTCGGCTTGTCAGCACCGTTCCGGCACCGTTGAACTCTACGGAACCGCCTTCCATGATGATGCCGGGCGTAACATACTCCAAACCGCGATAGTGAGCAATTTCTACCGGAATCAGGTCGTCGCGATCGTAAGGCGGATATTTCCCTCCCCAGGCATTGTATCCCCAGTTAACGATCATCCGCTCTTTTTTCTCAGGATTAATAAGGAAAGCCGGACCATGATCGCGGCACCACGAATCGTTCGTTGGATGGGGCAGGAGCGTAATGCGACTCATGTCGGCGCCAGCGGCTAGTAAACGCAATTTGGCTGTCTGAATGACAATGTCGTTATGCGCATTGATGCACACGTGCTCGCTTTCGGCGATGGCTTTAATAAAATCGATGTAAGCCGGAAACATCAACTCCTGCCGCTCGCGCGTCCAGGATGCTTCGGTATGGGGCCAACTGAGCCAGGTTGCTACGTGTGGATGCCACTCGGGAGGAAAGAAAAAGCCCTCTCGGGCTGGTATGAAGGACATGTTATGTTTTCTGATTTCGATTTATCGGCAATTTGCTAGTTAAACAAATGCCTGTATATTTCAGGCGACTAAACGCACCACAAAAGTACAATAAAATATGCTGCTCAATAAGTGGAATCAGTGGTTCTTCATGATTGGACTGATCCTGATCGGATTTTATGAAAGCAACGCTCAGTATGCAACAAAGCCCTTATCGGAACTGGATCGATTACCAAACTGGTTTCCGATCGAAGATTCATATCAATTTCAGTACGGTCTTCCTGAACAGTTCAAAGGCTACACAAGCTTCGATGACTTGCTCCAAAAAGTTAAGTCAGGTAGTAAGATAGAGGCTCTGCAAATCAACGGGAGTGTATTGGAAAAAGGAGGAATAGCGAAATTACGGGCCTTGCAGCAGGTACGTGTTTTGAGCGTTATGTTGAGTAATTCAACGCCACAACAGTTCGATTCGCTCATTCAGGTAATTCAGAACTGGCCAACTTTAGAACGGCTTACCTATTCTATCGACCCTGCCTATGGCAATAAAACGGGAAGTGTCCAGATAGTGGCTTTGCCAACTGGATTGGCTCGTCTGCCCAAATTGCATGATGTTCGGCTTGGAGGAGCTAGTTTTAATTGGGACGAGTCGCTAAAAACGCTGGTAGAACTAAAAACACTGCGTTATCTGGAAGTAAGCCGCTGGCAGACAACACCTCAACAGCGACTTAAGCTGGGGGTGTTACTACAACTTACAAAGTTGAAAATCAGTGGACAGGGCTGGCTGTTTGAACCAGAAACTTTTGCTGGTGTAAGTCAATTGAGTGAATTGACCTTGTCGAACGTCAAGATGGATACAACGACATTTCAGCGGTCGTTAGCTAGTCTCTCTCGCTTAGAAACGATCTCATTAGAGAGCATGCAATCGTTACGAAACCTGAAATTAAGTGAACTGAAGAACCTTAAATCGGTTGATTTGGTCTACAATTCTGACCTGGAAGTAACAGCAACTACGTTTGTCGGTTTAACGAATCTCGAACGGCTGGTTAGTCAAGGCTCCAAGTCTTTCGATTGGTCGGGCATCTGTGCACACCCGCAGTTACGAACGCTAATCGTTAGTGGCAATAATTTCCGAGATAACAGGACATATCAGCTTCCAGACTGCATAGGCCAATTAGATCAATTGACCGAATTACGCCTGGAAAGTATATCGTTCAATCGGCTTCCAGCGCAGATAAGCGCCTTACATCGGTTGCAAAAACTGAGCCTGTCGAACTGCAAACTAGACTCCTTGCCAGCCTCAGTAGGGCAATTGACTGCCTTGGAGGAATTGTTATTACAAGGAAATCGGCTTCAGTCTCTGCCGTTTATAGGGCAATTAAAGGGCTTGCGTCAACTGCATCTATCAAATAATCAACTCAGTGTGTTGCCCGACGACATTAGTCAGCTAACCCAATTGAATGAGATAGATGTCAGCCAGAATAAATTGACGCAGTTTCCTAACTCACTTGCCCGGCTAGTGAACTTGCAGAATCTGAATCTGGGAAATAACCAGCTTGAACAGCTGCCCGACGATATTGGGAAATTGCGGAGACTAAAGGTCTTATCGCTCTATAATAACCAGTTAACAGGCTTGCCAACGAGTATTGGGCAATTGGATTCATTAAACCGATTGACAATTGGTAAAAATCGATTACGCTCATTCCCTGTTAGTTTTACCAGGCTGACTAATTTAAAGTCGCTACAAATTGGGGCAAATGAGTTAACAGCCCTTCCCGCTGATATTGGCATCCTACGGCAATTAACCGAATTGCAGATTGAGCAACTTCCCATTTCAGAACTGCCTGCATCAATCGGTAACCTTGTCAATCTGCAAACGCTTCATATTTCCTTCACGCGGTTACGGCTACTGCCCGAAAATATTGGTGAACTGACTAAATTGAGATCTGTATTCTTGTCTGATAACGAGTTAATTGCACTGCCCAACAGTATTGGGGGGTGGAAAGAGGTAACGGATATATCGCTCGATGGCAATAAATTGGAAGGGTTACCCAATACGATTGGTCGTTTGCATAAGCTTACTTCGTTAAGAATCAGCAGTAAGAAAGATGCCGCTGGTGGGGTGGGGGGAATTGTTCAACTGCCCGATAGTATTGTACATTGTACGAAGTTGCAGAACATGACTATTCAGAACCAACCCCAATTGGATGGTGATGATGTGTTTGCCAAAACTGTAGAAATGAAAAGTCTTAAGCGCCTGACAATCATAAACTGTGGTATCAGTACGTTACCGGCTATTGATTGGAAAAAAGCTCCCTGGCAATCGCTGATCTTATCCAACAATCTACTAACGGAGTTACCTGTAAGCATATTAGACGCACCCGCTCTGGAAAACTTTTCGGTACAGGAAAACCGGCTTCCTGAAGCTCTGAATCGTAGCTTCAATGGCAAGGATGCGTTGCGGGTTGCATTTATAGAAGCGGGGTTGTTACAACCCGGAAGTATAAGTAAGCCGAATCGGAAGGTAGCGATGGCTTACCAGAACATGGCGATGGATAAATTTCGTCAGCGTGATTGGGATGGTGCATTCAGTGATCTTGACAAAGCGATTGATTATGCGCCAGATACGATTCGTTCCTTTTCGTATGCATTACGAGCAGGCTTTCATATGTATCGGAAAGAGTATACCGAAGCGCTGACCGATTATGACAAAGCCATTCAGTTTGCTCCACAGCTTCGTACCGAAAAGTATCTGGATACATTAAACGCAAATCGGATGGTAGCGTCCTTTTGGCAACAGAAAGCGGCCGTTTTTGGCGCGATGGGCCAATATGATCCCGCTTTATCTGCTATCACGAAGGCTGAAGTCCTAATCTCGACATCCAACAATCACCAACAGATAGGGCAGATTTTAACGGAACAGGGCCGCTATCTGACGATGAAAAATAAACTAGCTGAAGCCGACTCCAGTTACCGCAAGGCGATTCGTGCCTATGAGAAGTTAATTTACGCAGACCCCGGCATTCGGCTGACAATTGTTGAATTAAGTTTATTGACGGGGCAATACACTCGGGCAAAACAGGCACTCGCCAACCTGCCTACCGAACAACTACGGGATGGGTATGCAACGCTCAAGGAATACCTTGAAACCTGCCTGGCTGTGCTAACGAATGAGCAAAGCACAGAGCAGGCCACGGAACGCTTTACCGCATACCTTACTAAACATCCCGTTAAAATCTATGGCTGGAGCTTTGATCTGTTCGACAACTGGTTGGCGAGAGGTAAGTTCCCCATCGATAAAGCGACTGCCCTGCGTCAATTGACGGATGCTACGAAAGAGCGATTGGTAAAACCAGAATAAACAGGAAAAGTACTTAATCGAGCAATGTCTGCACAGCCTCTACGGTCAATTGCGTAAAATCATCAACAATTAACGACGCACCTGTGTCTGCTAGCTCGTCGCGAGTATGGGTTGTTGCCAGGGCGATGACCTTCATGCCCGCTCGTAAACCGGCTTCAATACCCGCAAACGCATCTTCGAAGACAACGCATCGGGCTGGTTCAACACCTACTCGGTTGGCGGCAGTCAGGTAGATTTCAGGGTCGGGTTTGCCTTTGTGCACCATGCTGGCGTCCACGATCGCATCGAAATAGGGTCGCAAGGGCAGGCCATCTAATGTGAACACCACATTACTTTCTGGGGCTGATGTGCCTACGGCCAGTTTAACGTGCTGTGCTTTTAAAGCTGTCAGAAAGCCCAGCAAACCCGGTGCTGGCTGAAGATGCGGCCGATATAATTCCCGATAAATGGCTTCTTTTTCTTCCGTCAGTACGATCAGTTCACCCGGTGAAATGGGCCGCTGAAATACGTAGGCCATCGCGTCGGCAGATACACGACCGTTGATATTTTCGAGGTATTGGTCTTTGGTAAGTGGACGATTGTGCTGTTGAGCAAATTGTAACCAGGCATTGATATGAAAATTGGCGTTATCAATCAATACACCATCCATATCGAAAAGAGCCGCCCAGGTAGGGGTGAAAGAAGAATCGGGCATTAGACTAAAATTTAATTCGGGTTATCTGGAGTAGCTGTGGGTAAAATATCGCCGGCCAGCACAGCCGCTTCGTGGAGTAATTCTGTAGAAACCAATTCATCTGTAACCTCCTCAATCCGCTCATCGAATGCGTCGATCCCTTCATCGGTAGTGGTTGAGGACGCATTCATGCCTAGCAGAAACCGGCCTATGTACAGAAGGCTAAGCGAAAAACGCAATTCGGGTAGCGCAGAGCTGTGGCGAGTTACTGGTTCGGTTTGCATGGGAGTGAGTAGTCGCGCGGGTGGAAACCCGCGTTACTTATAATGCTTTGATTTTCAGATTTCGGAAATAGATAGGCGCTCCGGCGTGTTTCCCTTGTAAGCCGATATAGCCATGAAGTGGTAAGTCGGCAGGTGCTTTACTAAACCATGCGGGTGCGGTAGTGCCATCGGGATTGTTCTTGGCCGATGTGAATTTTGACAAATCAATGGTATTGACTAACTGATTGTTCAGCACTACATAAATCATCTTGCCCTGGCAGGTGATCGTATACCGATTCCATTCGTCGGGCTTTTTAACGACCTGTTGTTTGGTTGCGGCCTGATGTCCAAAAAAAGCGCCACACTGCCAGTTGGTAGGCGATTCGGACCACTGTTTGGCATAGTCATCGGCAATCTGAATCTCTACTGAATTGGGAATCCAGTTGGTCGTATCGCTAGCATGAACAACCACACCACTGTTGGTTCCATCGGCCGTTTTGAAAAATAAATCCAGAACAAAGTCGTCATAAGGCACTGCTGTCCAGATGGTTTTGTCGGCCGAAGCAGTCAAAACGCCCCCATCGTCGACAGTCCAGACGCCTTTGGGAAAACCGGCATCCGAAAGATCACTGGCAAAGAGGGGTTTCCAGCCGGCACCACTTGGATTCGGATGGCCTTTTGGAACTGGAACGGTGGGGGTCGTTTGGGCAAAAAGCTGATTCGTTAATGCCAGCGCGAAACCAATGAACAACAGATATTTTTTCATGAAAAGCACTAGTGAAATGTCTATTCGTAAAGTAGCCGTTTCGATTTTAAACACAAAGTACATAGAGAAAACGTAAAAGCTCTTGGTACTGTGTGTCTAGATGTAAGACAAGTTTTTTTGACAGGATTAACAGGATTTTCAGGATTTGTTGACTGAAGAGATTAGCAAAACAAATCCTGAAAATCCTGTCGAAAAATATCAGGCACCCACAGCAAGCTGAGCCAGATCGAATGAAGGGTCGTTTTGCCGGAAGCTTTTCATAATCCAGCCTCCGCCAATCACATCGTCGCCTTCGTAGAATACAGCCGCTTGGCCCGGTGCAATGGCCGATACGCCTTCGTTGAAAAGTACCTCGATTTTGTCGCCCGTTTGCGAAATGGTTGCTGGAGTGCCAGAGTCTTTGTACCGCACTTTAGTTACGGTTTCGAGTGGACCATTGATGTGGTCATACTTTTGCAGATTTAACTTGCTGACAATCATGCCATCGCGAAGCAGGTCTTTGTCGACGCCTAGTACGACTTCATTGGTATCTTTCCGGATTTCGGTAACGAACATCGGCTGGCCAAACGCCATACCAAGTCCCTTACGTTGGCCAATTGTATAGAAAGGATATCCTTGGTGTTTGCCAAGAATTTTACCTGTACCTTCCATCACGAAATTGCCGCCTGCTACTTCGGCTTCCAGACCCGGCATCCGGCGTTTCAAAAAGCCCCGGTAATCGTTGTCGGGCACGAAGCAGATTTCGTATGATTCTGATTTGGTAACCAGTTCGATAAAGCCCCGTTCAGTAGCCATCTCACGAATTTCAGATTTGCGTAAATGGCCCAACGGCAATTTTGTTCGGCTCAAACTCTCCTGTGACACACCCCACAAAACATACGATTGATCTTTCAGAGTATCAACGCCTTTCGACAGAATGTGCCGACCGCCCTCAGTGCGTATGTGTGCATAATGTCCGGTTGCAATTGACTCGCAATCAAGGCGATCGGCTCGACGTAGGAGGGCGTCCCACTTGATATGCGTGTTGCACATAACGCAGGGATTAGGTGTCCGACCTTCGAGGTATTCACCCGTAAAATGGTCGATAACGGCATCACCGAATTCTTCCCGAATGTCCAGAATGTAGTGGGGGAAACCGAGACTAACCGCAATGTTGCGGGCGTCGTTGATGCTGTCGAGGCTGCAACAGCCCGTTTCTTTTTTTGTACCTCCTGAGGAGGCATAATCCCAGGTTTTCATGGTCATGCCAATGACCTCGTAACCTTCTTCGTGCAACAATACCGCTGCCAGCGAAGAATCGATGCCGCCACTCATGGCGACCAGAATTCGTCCGTGTTTGCTCATCTCTGCCGGGGTTCAAAGCCCCGCGATTTATGGTTTGATATGGTACTATTTGTGTTAATATGTGCTGATTATCAGTGAATTTTGAGGGCTGTTAAATCGCCATTTACTGTACCTATGTTATGCCAGTTGGTTATGTCAATTGGTTGTCTTTGTACAAGCGACCAATGCCCAAAGGTACAGTTTAACAATTTTTGACGGAAATCCATTCAGCATATACTGATAATTCTAGGGCCTCCTCACTCAAAGTTGTTCTACAGAAGAAAGCTAATCAAGCCACTTTTTTCAACTCGCCATTCATGTCACCATCGACCGGAAATCATCCTATATAGATGTTCGACGGCTCTAACTGAACGCCACCAAGCGGGACATTGGCGCCTACAAACACATGGCCGTGCCCGAACGAATCAATGAGTGGATCGACGTAGTATGTGAGTCGCTGGGTGACTACACGTAGTAGCTAATTCATGCTGCGTTTATTTTTTGCGAACAGGCTTTTGGGCACTGTAGCCTTTTTTACCGTGAAACCATTGGGTGGCCTGTCCCGTGAGCCAGAGGTAATAATCGGAAGCCAGGTCGGATTCGATGCCGACGAACCTACCTTCCCCATTCAAGGGTAATTCGTTCTCTCTGCGGGTTTTGAATATGGCCGTGCCTTCGTCAACTTCATCGAACATGGCTACATAAAGACTCTGGGCATTAGCTGCTTTAGCACCAGCCACCTGCTGCCAGAGAAAATCGCCTTTCAGGCGCGGAATCTGGTTGTAGACATTGGGACTATTTTTGAGATTTCCCCAGCTAAACCCCGGAAAAACCAGCGGTACGTAATCTACCTTAGCCGCTTTACACCAGGTAATGTCGTCTGCTAGTGTACTGCCCGCTACGGTGGCATACGTTTCGGGCTTATAACGACCCACAGCCCAGGGCATGATGATATCGGCACTTTTGATGAGCGGATGGAGCCGATCCGACGCTTCGGTATCTTTGGTCATCGTTCGCCAGTAGTACGGTACGCCCAGCAGAATCGACGTTTTCTTCGTCGGGCCTTTTACCCGGTCCACCAGCGTCTGAATATCGGCCGTTGTGTATCGGCGACCGTCGTTGAAACCAACGCCCCAGATGGCCAAAAGCGGTTTGCCATTGTGCCGCAAATAAGTTGGATTGTCTTTGTTGCTGAACAGCGAAAAAAGCTGCTGTACTTCCTCCCAATCCTTTACCAGCAAGTCCATATCGGCGGAGGTAGAACCGCTCAGGTCGTACATGATGCAGATGGCGCGACTGTATTTTTTAGCTGCTTTCAGGGCATTTTCCAATACTTTATTGAAATGCCGTTTACCTTTTTCCGACTTCACTTCGGCCAGAAATCGCTGCATAAATACCCCGTCGATACCGTACTCTTTCATCCAGTTGAAATGCAGATCGACACTGCTTTCGTCGTATGGACTGTATACCTGAGCAGCTTCACCATTGGCAAATTGAAAGGCCGTTTTATACGTAATCGGATAGTCTTTCACATCAGGCCAGAAATCAATCGACGCGTACCCCGGTTCGAACTTACCCCGTTTCTGATAGTGATACCAACCTCGTTCCGACGCATCACCCTGGGCGGCAAACCAACCTTGGTAGCCAGCCATCACCAAGCCTTTGTAGCTGGTATAGAGGCAACCTCTTTCATCATACTTCACCTCGACAGGTTGGCTTCTGCCAACAGTAACGCCTAGTAACCAACAGGTAAGTAATAGGAATAGGAACGTTCGCATAGCGTTAGAATGGCTTTTTATCGGTTGGGGGCATAATTTAGGCTGTCGATTGTGTACCTTGTCGAGCGACCTGACAGGTTACTACCAGAAGGGAAATAATCAGCAAACTACCGAGCCAGAGTATTTTTTTTCATTCGTTAAAATATGTCTTTCGTAATTATTCATCGAAGTAGTCTGTAGCCGTTTTTTGTCATCCCGACGCAGGAGGGATCTTCTGTAGCCGGAAGTTTTCAGCCTTACCCGAAGATCCCTCCTGCGTCGGGATGACAAAATCGCACCAAACTGAACTGTAGACAGTTTTTTTACACTTCGAAGTTAGTTCGTTATACGGCTCTGCTTTTGATCTTTCTGATTCCAGAAAATGAACGTCCCCCGGTCGGTTGATGTAACAATATCAATAGTGCCATCTTTATTCAGGTCTGTAGCCAGCACATCTGATCCGACGCCTGACCGATTGTGAATCAGTTCCGGTACAAACTCGGCTCCACCCGGCACTTTCGGGTTCCGAACGGTTCGGTACCAGTACAGAACCGGAGGACCGTACGGGTCGGGGTCGAAGTAGTTATCCAGATGCGACCAGTATCGTTTCCCTACGATAAAATCCGGAATACCATCCCCATCGATGTCGGCCTGTGTGGAACCGTGCGGTTGCGAAAACGTCACATTACCAGCATTTTTCGTCGAGAAATCGTCGCTGATTATGTGCTGAACAAACGTGATTTTTCCGCTGGGGTCGCGTTTCTGCTCGTACCAGCCCAAGCCGAAACCGTGTGCGTTAAGACCCGTTACTACGTCGTTCAGTTTGTCGCCGTTGACGTCGTACACGGCCATCATGCTACCCCCTACACCCGGCCCCCGATGACCATAGCGCGCGAAGGCTTCCGGGTGATACGCCCAAAGTTTCCCACTGTTTTCGGTAGTAGGCTGCTCCCACCAGCCGTTCGGGTTCACAAAGTCGATTCGGCCATCGCCGTTAATATCGCCTATACCGATACCATGCGCCAGGAAATACCCTTTTTCAGAGACAGGATGCACAATCCAGGGTTTCGTTGGGTCCGCCGGATCGGGTTTGGCATAGCGTAGTTCACCCTCTGCTCCGTAAATCAATTCGGGTTCCCCGTCGTTGTCAATGTCTTTAAACAAGGTAACTTCCGTTTGAACAGGAACTACGACTTCGAATTTATCCCACCGTCGCGATTCGCCTTTGGGGTTCAGATACAACGTAGCGCGGGGCGGCCCCGTCAGAATGTCGATCCAGCCATCGCCATTAAAATCGTAGGTATACTGGCAGTTAACGTCTGTAAATTCTTTCGATGGATTAAACGGGAACGCCGGATAAATTTCCCGCGACCGGGTAAAATCAGGGCCGTAGTAAATATAAGGTCCGGCTACAACATCGGTATGTCCATCCCGATTGAAATCACCTGCTCCTGCACCCCACGAATAGTACATATCGTTGATGCGCTGCATCTGAAAACGAGCCGACGTTTTTTCGGTAGGCATAGTCCGCATGGCCGCATCTTTATAACCGACTTCTTTAAAGCGCACTTCTCCGGTTCCGCCCGCATACAAGGCGATGGGGCCATACCGACCGGATTCTTCATCGGCTGCACCTCCGGCCATTTCGCCACTGTCGTTAAGAAACGTACGGATGATGTTGTTGTCGAGGAAAATCTCAACCTGATTCCAGTCGTTCGGACGATAACTACTTTCTACGCGCGAAATGGGCAATTTCAATCCAAAATAAGCCGGGCGACGATTCCGATTAGCAGATTCATTAGTTGTTGTCTCATTGGGTTTAGGTGGTGGCGCCAGTCGAACAATGCTTCCCGCTGAACGTAGTTTCTCCCGCGTCAGCTCTCGTCCTTGTGTGTCCAGCGTGATACGATAGGAGCCTACTTCCGTTTCCCGTATCGACACCAGAATGCCTTTATAGCCATCTGTTGTTTTCTCCAGTCGGAATAACACACCCGTTTCGCTACCTCCTGTGCAACGGAACTGTGCATGAAATCCTATATCCTGATACGAGCGATCCAGCACCAGCCAGCCACCCGAAGATTCAGATTTTAGCGTACCAATCAGCTCGCCATTTTCTGCCCGCCACTCGGCCTGTCCCAGCGAGTGCCAGCCGGTTAGATTCGTCCCTTTGATGATCACATCAGGTACAAACGTTAGCCCGGTTCCGGGGTTGGCTTCCGGCGTACCAGATTGCCCGAACGAAACGGTAACGCTGAACAACAGAAGGCAAGACAGTAGCGTTTTCATGGATGATTTTGTTGCCTAGATGTTACGTTTCACGTGCTTGATAAGCCAGTCAGCTACTTTCTCGTAATCCAGATTCTGGTACTTACCGCTGTACTGTTCCAGCGAATAAATGCCCTTGAACCCCATTCGTTCGGCCAATTGGACGCATTGGTCGAAATCGTAGGAAGTATGTTCCATGTTCTCGTTGAAACTATCCGCTTTAGCCGAGATCAGATAAGCGTAGGGCATAATCTTCGCCAACGCATCGAAACGGGCTGCCTGTGAATAATTGCCAAAGTCGGGTAGGGTGTAAATATTCTTGGGCCCTGTGCTGGATTTCCCCACCTCCTGTACGATGCGCACGTGTACATCGGGATTCATCTCTAATCCGAAGTGGTTTTCGGTCAGCAGAATGAGTTTTTTGCGTTGAGCATATTGGTTGACCGCTTTCATCGATTCGATGCTCTTCTCAACTGAACCATTGGCCCGGCCAGGATTAATGCGAACGCAGGGCGATCCAAGATAAGCCACCGCATCTATCCATTCTTTCACGTGCGCCAGACTCCGTTGCCGCTCGGTTTCGTCGTTGGATGCTAAGTCATATGAGCTATCCACCTGCACATTCACCAGACGCGACGAGCTGGCTTTCATGCTGGCTTTGAGCTGATCCAGATACGATTTTTCGAGCGATTCGAAATGGTTGCTCCAGAACTCAAGCTGCTGAATGCCAAACCGTTTTTTGTAATAACCCGGTACATCCAAAAGCGTTAGCTCGTTAGCGATGGTGGCTATTTCCTTTGGCTTGGTCTGTTTAAACCGGTAGCGAAACAAAACTGTCCCCATAGCAATACGTTCCATTTTGTCAGCGAGCACAGGGCGAAAAGCCGACGAAGCCCAAACGGTTATAAGCAGGCCGGATGTGTTGATCAGAAAGGTTCTTCGTTCCATAATATTAGTAGTCTAATAGAACGCTGATTTTTATGATTTTTACGATTAATTATGATCTGTGTAAATCATAAAAATCAGCCGGGGCCGCCCGTGCGGTTCTATTAATTTTTGATCATTTCTCAGGAAGGGCGTACACGACATAACCCGATGGCAATCCGTTAGCCCGGATGCTTGTATCACCCTTGGCGACACTCTCAACCGTAAAATTGGCCGTAGAGCTAACGACCAGATATTGGCGACCTTTCGCTTCGTACATGGATAGTAGTCCCTGCGTTTCTTTCGGCAATTCATCGGTCCAGAGTGTCTGTCCTGTTTCGGCATCGAAGGCATAGATTTTGCCTCCTTTGGAGGTTGCGAACAGTAGGCCATTTGACGTAACAATCATCCCTTTCCGCTGTGAGCCAATGGGTGTACCAGTCTCTTTTCCTCCTTGCTTTAGCACCCGAATGTCTTGCCCGATGATCTTCTTCCATTTAATGACGCCAGTGTTCAGGTCGTAAGCGACAATAAACGACCAGGGCGGACTCAGCAGGTTGGAGTATTCCAGACCGTATCCAGTAGAATATTTATTGGCAGGTCTGGTAACTCCCTCCGGATAAGCGCGTAAGGCATTGGTAGATCGCATGGCCGCAACCCCACTCGGTACATCCGGTGCCCCGCCTGAAGCGACAACGGGTCCATCGGGCATTGTTACGGAATCCGTTGGGCCTCCTTGTGACCGTCGGTTGGCCGATTCGATGGTGCCGCCTAGAAACCGATACAGGGCACTTAGCGTCTGTTCATCGATGTGCTGAAAACCGGGCATCTGCCCCTTACCCACAGCCACCACAGCTTTGAAATTTTCGAAATTGAGTCGTGTACCCAGATTGAGCAGGGACGGACCAACAACACCCGCCCGGTCGGCACCGTGACACGACTGGCAATTGGTCTTGTAGATAGTCATGGCCTGCGTTACCTGATCGGCAGAAAGAGCAGCTTGGCCCAGTTCGGTTTTGGCAAGTCGATAGACCGATGGGTATTCTTGAGCCGCTACGTACATGATTCCCTTCTGAGGGTTTGCAGCCGTGTTTCCGAAATTGGCCCCACCCACGGCTCCGGGCATGGCAATCACCTCATACTGATCGGAAAGAGGAGTAAACAAACCCGTACGGGCTGCGGCAATTCGAGTTTTCCAGGCTTCCCGTTCTTCCGCCGTCATGTACGGATTAATGTCATTAACGGTTATGTTTTGTCGGTTAAACGGCGGTATTACAGTCGGAAAGGGTTGCGTTGGCCAGGCTTGTTCTTCGGGCATATTGCTCGCCGGAACGGGCCGCTCCTCAATAGGCCACAACGGCTTGCCTGTTACCCGATCGAAGGCGAATAAGAAGCCCTGCTTGGTGGCTATGGCAACGGCGTCAATGATTTTTGTCTCTCCAGACCGGCCTTTTTGTCGAACGGTTAACAACTGCGGGGCGGCTGTCAGGTCATAATCCCAAAGGTCGTGGTGAACGGTCTGAAAATGCCAGAGTCGTTTGCCGGTACGGGCGTCGAGTGCCAGCAGACAGTTGCCAAACAGATTACTGCCAATCCGGTCAGCGCCGTAGTAGTCATACGTTGGTGAGCCAATGGGGAAATAGGCAATGCCGCGCTTTTCATCGAGCGTGATTTCTCCCCACGTATTGGCACCTCCGACGTATTTGTACGCATCTTTCGGCCAGGTGTCGTAGCCAAATTCGCCCGGTTGCGGAATGGTGTGAAATACCCAGACCATCTTTCCGGTCACCACATCGTAGGCTCGCAAATGCCCCGGTGCCGAAAACAAGTTTTCGCCGGGCGACGAACCCAATAGAATCAGGTTCTCAAAAATACAGCCGGGTGTAGTCGACTGAACACGCCCAATTGTCGATGGGTCGCGGCCTAATCCTTCCCGTAATGAAACCGATCCATTATTGCCGAAACTCAGAATCGACTTCCCCGTCTGCGCGTCGATGGCCTGTAAGGTGTTGTTTAAACAGAAAAGTAGTCGCCGATCTGTACGATCCTTACTTTCCCAATAATTGATGCCCCGCCAGGTGATGCCGTTCAGATTCGCGTGAATCCAGATTTCCTTTCCCGTTGCCGCATCGAGTGCCACCAGCGAATTATTCTTCGCCAGCACATACATCATCCCACCGGCAATGATCGGATTAAACAGATACTCGACTTTATCGGCCGTCGGGTAATGCCAGGCCACTTTTAACTGGCCCACATTCTGCTTCGTGATCTGACTTAGATTCACAAATTTGGACTGGTCCGGGCGGCCGCCGTACTGTGGCCAGTTCGAATCCGTGGCTGGCTGATCGATCCGTGGATCAATACCTTTCAGGCCCATCATCGCGATTCCCAACCAGGTTGATAGGGCCAGAAAAATCCACCAATAGCCGGATGACATCCGTTCAATGCGTCGTATATTCATCGGCAGGAAAGGTTGAACTCGTTACGTCTTTCGCCTTGCGGTGCCACCAGGAAGCTAGAATGGAACCCGTAATGTTCATCAGCGGGCCAAAAATGGCCGGAGCCAGACCAACCGTTGCCATTTTGCCCATTTGATTGGCGATGCCAGAAGCTAATCCGCCATTCTGCATACCCACTTCAATAGCAATAGTCCGACAGTCGCGTTCGTCCATCTTAAATAAGCGGGCCGACGAATAGCCAAGCAAATACCCGCATAGGTTGTGAATGAGCACCAAGCCAATCAATACAGGCCCAATAGTCAAGAGATTGGTTCTACCGGCTGCCGTGATTACGACAATGATGAAGGCGATACCGAACATGGATACCAGCGGCATGGCGTTATCGAGCCATTTCGATTTGCCGCTCAGAAACTTGTTAAACAGTAAGCCAGCCCCGATCGGTAAAATCACCATTTTGATAATGTCCCACATCATGTGGAGGGCGTCAATCTGGACAAAAGCACCCGCCAGTAACTTCATTAAGAAGGGTGTAACGAAAGGGGAGATGGTTGTCGAAATAGCGGTAATGGTGATCGAAAGCGCCAGATTGGCCTTCGCCAGATACGAGATCACGTTCGACGCCATCCCATTGGGCGAACAACCAATCAGAATGATGCCAGCCGCAATTTCGGGAGGTAGTCCGCTCAGGTTTGCCAGCGTAAAACCCAATAACGGCATAATCAAAAAATGGCTGACGACCCCAATGAAAACCCCTTTGGGCATTTTGACGACTCCAACAAAATCTTCGGCGCTCATCGAGGTACCCATGCCAAACATGATTAACTGAATGAGTGGAGTGATCAGGCCGGATAACTTGAACCCGTTGATTTCCACAAAATAGCCTGGGTAATACAGGGCTGTCGTAACGGAAGCGAAAATGACAACGGTATAGGAGAAGCCTTTCAAGGTTTCATACCCCCTGAAACCGATGGCCAGGGCCACAAAAAAGGCAATAAAAAATGGCCCAGCTTGAGCTAGTTCGTTGGTAATAGCCAGGTAAAGGGCAATCAATAAGCATAGCCCACCCAGGCTTAGCATTACTTTGTAAGCGTTCATGAATACAGGAAAATGAGAGAGAATCCCGTCGGGGATGAGGATTTTAGTTACCCCTAAAGGCCATTAAGTTTTCTTTTTCTCCCCTCTCCCGTTTGGGGAGAGGGGCCGGGGGGAGGGGAATTTTACGGCTTCAAAATGGTACCGTCGTTTTTGCGAACCGTCCAGCGCGACTTAGTCCCAATGGGGTACTTGGCCGCTTCTTTTTCGTTGATGTCAATTCCCAAACCTGGTGATTCACTCACCTGGTAATAGCCGTTCTTAATGATTGGACAACCCGGAAATACCTCTTTCACTTTGTCATTAAACATCTGCGACTCCTGAATTCCGAAATTCCAGACAGTAATGTCGATGCTGTTGTTAGCTGCATGTCCAACGGGCGAGGTGTCGCCGGGACCATGCCAGGCCGTGCGAACATTGAACCACTCACCCAAACGAGCTACTTTCATGGCTGGCGTAATGCCGCCAATCTGCGAAATGTGAATCCGGATAAAGTCGAACAGATGGTTGGCCATCGGTTCTTTGAATTCATTGACGTTGTTGAACAGTTCGCCCATCGCAATGGGTACGGCGGTTGTCTGACGCAGTAGTTTGAACCAGCTCATGTTCTCCGGGGAGAAAGGATCTTCGATAAAGAAAGGTCGATATTCCTCCAAACCTTTGATCATATTGATGGCGTCAATGGGCTCGGTCAATTCGTGCATATCATGCAACAACTGAACATCTTCCCCGCAGCGTTTGCGCACCACCTCGAACATTTTAGGCACCCGTTTCAGATACGTCCGTTGATCCGAAAAGTCGTCGGTTTCCCGGCCAAAACCAGCCGTCTTGAAGTCGGGTTTGAGGTCATTCATCGCACCAACTCCGCCGTAACCGCCCTGCTGAATCCGCACATGTCGGAACCCCATTTCCATAAATTGCTGTACTTTATCCGCGATGGCTTCGGGCGTTGGGCCGCTGGCGTGGGTGTAGGTATCTACGGCAATTCGGGTTTTTCCTCCCAAAAGTTGATAAACCGGCATATTGGCCCGTTTCCCTTTAATGTCCCAAAGTGCCTGATCGAGGCCGGAGAGGGCATTGTTCAGTACGGGGCCGTTCCGCCAGTAGGAACTTACATAGGCTGATTGCCACATGTCTTCGATGTTGTCAACATCTTTCCCGATGCAGAAATCGTTCAGATAGGTATTGATAGCGGGTATGACCACCTGAGCCCTCTGCGTGAACGTTGCACAACCCAGGCCGTATAAGCCCGGTTCGGAGGTTTCGACTTTCACAATAACCAGGTTAGATCCTCCCGGTGCCGTTGTGATGGCCCGAACACTTTTGATCGTTACGGGAGCCGCACCTTTGGCGTAGGCTGGAGTCGTGTAGTGTTTGGCCCTGGCTTTAGGGCTATCGAAAAGACCAAAGATGCCTGCTGTTGAACCTAAGCCCAGCATTTTAAGCGCGTTCCGGCGGTTCGTTTCGGTTTGTATTTCTGGCTTCGCCATAGGAATGTATTCGGTTAATGGTCTAGAAATCTGTTCGTTTCGGGAGTTATTTGGCTGGGTCTTTTACATAATATTGGTAGGTAATCTGCCAGGTAATGGTTTTGCCCGGTTCCACATTCAGGTTGATATAGGGTTCTGGGCAAACCGTTGTAGAGGAAGACCAGTATACCAACCGGTCAATCTGCCGATCACCCGTTACGTGGACACCCGCTCCGGTTTTTGTGTTTTCGACAGTAAGGTCGTAACTCACTGATTTTCCGTTAGTGAGATTGGGGAAATAAGCCTGCTCACGTTTGCCTAACTCGCGCAGGTAGCCAAGCTGGTTATTCTGAAGTTTGACTAAGTCATCTAAACCTTTGCCACCTTCGGTGGAAAGGCTGGTTGCTGGCAACGTGACTGAATAGGCTGGGCCGGTTGATTGCTGGTCAATGACGAAGAAATTATGATTGTAAACAGACGTTTCAATCGGGAGCCTACCCATGTTTTTCAGGCTGTGCGTAATCACCAGTTCCGGTTTCCCCTTCAAGAGTTTCAGCGTTTTCTGGTACTCATAGGCGTAAGCGCTATCCGTGAGTATGTGCCTGAACTGCACCTGATCCGCTTTCTTTTTTATCGTCCATTGGCCCGGATTAGCAATCGTATAAAATTTGAAGGAGTTGTATGACTTCTCATCGGGTCGAATCAGGCTTCCAATGCCAATTTTAATGAACGTTCCTCCCGGTTTAGCGATCGCATATCCCAGCGGGCCAAATTCTTCGACCGGCCCCATGATGGCATCGTGGGTTGTTGGATTATAGGTGTCGAACCACTTGCCATGATACGTATGGCCTTTATAATCAAGGCTGGCTACTACGCCCGACCAATCGAAGCGCGTACCCCGGTAGTAACCGTTCTGCCCATCAGGCAAGTACAACTGTGCGTGAATCAGCCCGTTAGAAATCTCTGTTTCGGGAATGTCTACTGCTGGTTTTAGGTTAGTGCAAAGAGCGAAAGAAAGAAAGAGTGAAAGAGCGGTTTTCATATAAATTCAGCTATCTATTTCAGAGCGAAGGCGATATAGTTCCCTCCAACTTTCTGACCTCGTCCGCCACCAGCAGCAATAACGATGTACTGTTTTCCATTCACCTCATAACTAATGGGTGTCGCGAAACCGCCCGCCGGAAGCTGGTATTCCCAGACGACCTTACCTGTTTTTTTGTCGAACGCCCGAATTTTTTCATCCTTGGTTCCCGCAATAAACACCAAACCTCCCGCCGTGGCCAATGGCCCGCCGTAGCTATCGGTTCCGGTTGTAGGAACACCTTTCTTGGCCAGTTCCGGGTATTCGCCCAGTGGTACCCGCCAGAGATAGTCGCCTGTATTCAGATCAATAGCGTTCAGCGTGCCCCAGGGGGGCTTGATGCCCGGATATCCCTCTTTATCGGTAAATCGCTGCCAGACTTTACTCACGTAGGTTGGTACGTAGGGAAACCCATTCTTGCTTCCTGTAGCAGACGTACTCGTTGACGTCTGGGCAACCTTAGGCGAACCCGTTTCTGTATTCAGCAGAAAGCTAATGAGGGCATCACGATCTTTATCCGACAGATGCCCAAACGACGGCATCCGACCGCTTCCGGTTTTTAGCAGGTTTTTGATTTCATCGACCGATCGCCTTTTACCAATATCGATGAGCGAAGGCAGTTCGGGGCCACTCCCGCGTCGATCCTGACCATGACAGGCGGCACAATTCGCGATGTACAATGCATTGCCAGCCGTAACGGGTGTGTTGCGCTGCGCCAGATCAGCCCGTTTGGTCATGATCAGTTCCCAGGGTTCTTCGTTGACGTTCTGGTAAAGAATCCCCGACGGATCAATGGCATTGCCGCCCCATTCGGCCCCACCGCTGTACCCGAAAAGCAGTGTACCTTTTTCAGACGGGGGAGCGAACTTATTATCCGTTTTTAGTTGCAGAAAACGCTCTTTTACATACGCATGTGCTTCCGGCGACAGATTCGTAATGTCCGCTTCGGTATACACCTGCCGGTTTAATGGGAGCGGTTTAACGGGGTATTTCTGCGTCGGCCAGGAGTGTTCTCCAGCTAAGCCGTTGACCGGAACTTTGCGTTCTTCCACCGGAAAGAGCGAGGTGCCTTTATCCCGATCCAGTACGTACACCAGACCATCTTTGGTCGTCTGTACAACCGCATCGACTCGCTTTCCATTGCGATTCAGGGTAATGAGGTTCGGCGGGCAGGGATGATCTCGATCCCACAGGTCGTGGTGAATAGTCTGGTAATACCACTTCATCTTGCCGGTTTCGGCTTCCAGCGCCATGATGCAATTGGCAAACAGATTCTGGCCCTTGCGGTCGCCACCGTAGAAATCAGATGCGGGTGAGCCTGTCCCGAAATACACAACGCCCCTTTTCTCATCGAGCGACATGCCACTCCAGTTGTTAACGGCACCGATTTTCTTATAGGCATCTTTCGGCCAGGTGTCGTATCCAAACTCACCCGGTTGCGGAATCGTATGAAATACCCATTTCAGTTTACCCGTAACTATGTCGAACGCCCGAATATGACCCGGAGCCGCATCGCCCGACTCCGATACGCTCGATCCGATGATAAACGTATTCTGGTACACAATCCCCGGCGAGGTCGCATTGACCGATAGCTTGCTCACATCGTGATCCAGGTTGGTTTGCAGTCCTTCGTGTAAATCCGCTTTACCGTCGGTGCCGAAACTGGCAATAGACTCACCTGTTGCTGCATTGATAGCATACAGACTGGAGCCAACCGTATACAGAATCCGCTTATCGGTTCCGCTTTGCCAGTACACAACCCCCCGATTCGAGTTGCGCCGATCGTTTCGTGATGGTTCAAATCGCCAGAGTTGCTCGCCAGTACCTGCTTTCAGGGCAAATAGATTCAGATCGGGCGTAGTCCCATACAGAATTCCATCTACCACAATCGGCTGGCACTGAATGGCCCGGTCGCGCCGACGACCGTTTGCGTCGGGTTTTTCGGAGGCATCGTACATCCAGGCAACCTGTAAGTTCGTTACGTTCTGGGTGTTAATCTGGGTCAATGGTGAATAACGATTCCCCGCTTTATTGCCCCCGTAATTGGGCCAGTCTTTACCCGTCGATAGGGGGCTTTCGCCTGTTACCATACTGGCAGCCAAAATGCTACCGACTGCCAGCCCAAAGAGTGCCCCTTTTTGATCCAATCGAATCATAAAATCAGTGTGTGTTGTGTGCTAATTCGTTTCGTCAGCGGTGAGCAAATTCGTATTCATTATAAAGACACATGAAGAACGAAACCGGATAACGAATGAGAGTAGTTTGGGTGAAATTTTTGCGAATGATTGAGTGGTAAACATTATGGTAAATGAAAATTGAATTCTAGTTTTTTTGTGTGACCCCGTTGGGGTCACATGTCTATAGAAAACCGCTATCACTATAAACATTTGACCCCGACGGGGTCACACTGAAAACTGCTCAGTTGAGTTGTGTGAATAGAGCCAAGGCTTCTTTATTTTTGGGGTCAATCGTTAAAACTTTTTGTACATAGTTTAATGTCCCTTTCTTATTATCCATTCGATAATAGGCGCTGGCAATTTGATTTAAAATCGACACATTAGTCGAGTCAATAGCAGTGCGTTGTTCGAGAGAAATAATTTGTTCGGTATTGGCTTTAACCGATTGTAAATCGAATTGGGATTGGTTATTTTGAATGGCATAATCCAGATAGGGTAGGGCTTCCTTGGGCCGGTCGAGCTGAAGGTAAAGCACAAAAAGATAGCGTGCTTTGTCGAAGGTTGGGGCTAAGGCAAAGGCTCTTTTGAAATAGAAAATAGCCGTTGCCTGATCGTTCAGTTCGCCACTCAGCATGGCTGCCTTTTCATAATAACGTGCGTCGGTCGGGTATTCCAGCACGAGTGTCTCGACTACTTTTCGGGCGTCGCGCAACGCATGACTGCGCATATAAAAATCATACAAATGACTGAGGGCGTCGTTCCAGGTCGTTTGTTGCGTCGTTAGGCTGTAGGCTAATTTTTCTTCTACCGACTCCACCCTAAACGACTGAGCCGACATAACTTCGTTGAACGGCCAGTTTCGTTTGAGGTTAGCCACTTTATACAGACCCGCCAGGGAATCGACTTTCGTGATTGGCATATTGCGAAGTAGCTGGGCAAAACTCATTTCCGGTTCATCCTTTATGGTGACGAACCGGGCCTTCTTCAGAGCCTCATAAAACGCATCCGACAACAATGCATAGCCTTTCAGATCGGGGTGAACGTGCTCCAGAATCAACTCATCGCCAATAATCGAATTGGCAGAATTGGCTTCAAAAAGGGCTTTGGTATCTACAAGATGCGTGTTTTTGTATTGCTGGCATAGCTGGCCAATAATGGTATTGAAGGCTTCTGGTGCTCTGAAGCGCAGGCCATCTAAATCCCTGGCTCTGGAGAAATGCCGTTTCGCCTGCCCGAAATCACCCTGCAAATAGGCTGTTCGTCCCAAATAGTACGTACACAACGCATGGTTGCTGTTCAACTGATTGGCTGTTTTGAAATACGAGTAAGCTGTTGGCAGATTACTGTTCGTCAGCGCGGCTAAACCAAGGTTGTATGCGCTGTTGAATTTCGACGATTTGGCTGTATCGACAGGGAAACTTACAAACGGTTTCAGGTCTTTCTCATTGCTAACCAAATTGCTGACAAAGACAGGAATGTTGCGTTTGGCGAACAGTTGAAGGGTTCGATCCATGTTCCGGCGGAACTGCGCTACTCCCCGCTCATATAGGTCTGATTGATAGGGAATTTGCTGGTTCGCTACCATTAATTTCATACGTGTGCCACCTGAACTCGACTTATCCCCTGCGGCCATGCGCTGTATTGTTTCGTAGCCATTGGTGAGCAACTGCACAAGCCGAAACTGACGAAGATAAAGAATAAGGTCAATGAGTTGGGGGGTACCGGCAATGCTTTCTGTAGAACCCACGCCGAGGGCACCGTAGTATTCATTATGCCCCGTATAAATCAGGACAGCGTCTGGCTCATAATCGATTAGTTCGTTGGCAAAACCGTATGTTGTATACGAATTAACGGCTGTTAATGAGAGGTTGATAATCTCAAAATTTCGATTAGGAAACGTGTGGGTTAATCGATACTGAAGCCAGCGATGAAATGAACCGTTGTGGAAATAAGGATATCCGATTGTTGTGGATTCACCCAGGACAAAAATGCGTAAGGTGTTTTCGTCTTTTTTCTTTTTAAAGGGCTCGCTATTTCCGGTAGTTGCTATTTTTTGATTACTAAAATATTTTTTAGATGCATCTGGATTTAATACATAGTAATTTTTATCATCAGGATAATCAATAAATAAATTTACGGTATGGCCATAATTGAAAACCCTCAATATAATTTCGATAAGAACCAGAAAAAAAATAGAGAATAAAATGGCGGTGAATTTATAGATGACAATTCGCCTAGAAGAAGGCTTTACCGAGGGCGTATATTCTTTCAGAGCAGTCATCTGTAACGTAGTAAAAAGCAATATGTCTTCCTTGAAAAATACCCTTAGTTTGTAAAAAGCATAGCAGAAATTCCACTATGCTTTCCAAGCCAACCTATAATGAAAGAGCGAAAGAATGAATGAGTGAAAGAGCGGATAAGTTGATGCGACTGTTTTTCACTCTTTCATTCTTTCGCTCTTTCACTTAATATCCGTCATTCTGCGCCCAGCCCGGATTTCTGGACATTTCGTTCACTGGAATGGGGGCTAAATATTTCTGGGCAAAATTTGTATTCGCTGGAATTGGATTTTCGGCTGAACTTCGGGCGGCTACTATCTGGGGCAATAATTGTAACCGGACAATATCAAACCACCGCACACCAAACTCGCCCGCAAATTCATAGGCTCGTTCATACACGACCGCATCCCGGAAGGCAGTCGCCGAAAGACCCGTCGTTAGATCGGGCAAACCCGCCCGTTTTCGTACCTGATTGATGGCGCTATAGCTTGCCGCTGTTGGGCCACCGGCTGCCATGGCTGACGCTTCGGCATAGATTAACAGAACCTGCGGGTAGCGAATGACATCATACACTTTGTTCGTACTCGGATTGATGGCGTCAATAGTCGTTTCGGTTTCAGAAACGCCATCGCCATTTAAACCCGCCCGGAACTTCTTGTAATAGGGGTGACCCGCGTGCGTTTCGGGCGAATCCCAGGGAACCAGTTTAAACGTTTTTCCATCGGGTTGGCGTAGCTTGATCGTTGTGTAAAACGTAGCATCCGTCCGGGAACATTTGGGCGCGTTTTTGTAGAAATTGATTTCCGGATAATAATCATCCCAGCCACTCGATCCGTTCGTTGCGATTTCGTCGAGCGGTACAGAAGAAGACCCTGAACTCCGAAGCGGAAGCCCTCCGCTTACATTGTACTGAAAACCAAAAATAGACTCGGAGCTATTGTTCGTCGTGAACACGGTTGCGTAAGGCGTATTGAGGTTGTAAACGCCCGATTGCATGACCGAATTCGCTTCATCGGCCGCCAGTTTGTAATTGCTCTCCTGGTTTAGTGGCCAGCCCGTCATGCTCAGGTACACATCGGCCAGGAGTGAGCGGGCGGCCATCTGGTTCGCCTTGCCGGGTTGGTTCGGGAACGAGATGGGCAACAGCTCCTTCGCTTTCTGTAAATCACTGATGATAGCTGCGTACACTTTGTCGACCGGATCGCGGGGAGGACGGTCGTTCACATCGATCTGGGTCAGAATGATCGGGACAGGGCCGAATGTTCGAACCAGATAATAATAGCCCAATGCCCGCAGGAAATACGCCTGACCAGCTGCCTGATTTTTCAGAACATCCGTAGAACCCACTTTTGTATAGTTAGCAATTACGTTGTTCGCCTGATAGATGCCTTGCCAAGGACCTTGCCATTGGGCTACCAGACTGCCATTGCCGCTGCCACCACTCAGGCGGTCAAACAGCCGGAAATCTTCTTTATTCAGGCCGGGATCGGTGGTAAAATCATCTGAGCCAAAGTACGAGGTGCTTCGGTTTGTAAACCCCCAGGCGCCATCGCGTGCAAACTGGATATAGATAGCCGCCACGGATGCATCCAGATCCGACTGCGTTTTAAAATAGGTTCCGGGTGTCAAACTGCCTTTGGGATCTTCAATTAGACTCTGACAGCCGCTAACCAAAATCAAGGCAAGAAAGACAAGGAATAAGGAATATTTGGTGTTCATGGTTTTGTCTTCTGATTGAATGTTGTAATCGTACAAACAGCACTTACAGGCCAAGGCGTACGCCAATCGTATACGTTTTTGGGTTTGGTATAACGCCCATTTCCAGGCCCTGTGTGATGGCGTTCGTTCCGTTCGATACTTCGGGATCATAGCCAGGGTATTTGGTGATCATAAACAGGTTCTGACCACTCACGTACACTTCGAGGTTGCGGATTTTTGCCTTATTCAACAGATTACCAGGCACCCGGTAAGTAAGCGACAGGTTCTTCAGCTTGGTATAGCTGCCATCGTACACGTAACGGCTACTGTTGTTGAAGTTCTTGCTGGTATTGCTGAATGCCGGATTGTCGGTCTGATTTTGGGCTGTCCAGATGTTCAGCGCGTCCGTAGTGGTGGCGTTTCGCTGATCACCTAAACCGCCCCAGAGGTACGCCAGTGTCTGCGAGTAAATCTGGTTGCCGTGCGTTCCCTGGAACATGAAGCTAAGGGTAAAATTGCCGTAGCTAATGTCATTGATGAAACCGAACGAATATTTAGGCGTTCCGTTACCGATCGGTACTCGGTCGGCGGCTGTATAGGCATGATCACCGTTGACATCCACGTATTTGGCGTCACCAGGTTTCATCCCAAACTGAGCTGCCTGGTCGGCTTCGCTCGTTTTCCAGGTTCCCAGAAACTGATACCCGTAAAACTCGCCCAATGGCCGACCAACCCGCAGGATAGACGCACTGTTCAGCGCAGAACCAACGCCATTTACGATCACATTGTCGAGGCCACCCAGATCGGTTACTTTATTGCGATTAAAGGAGATGTTGAAATTGCTGGTCCAGCGGAGTTTGCCTGTTGCAATTGGGGTGCCACTGAGCGAAAATTCGAGCCCTTTGTTTTCAACACTACCAATGTTTCGAAGGTAATCGCCACCGCCCAAATAGAAGGGAGCCTGGTAGCTATACAAGAGGTTGGAAATGTTTTTCAAATAAGCATCGGCGGTAAATCGTAAGCGACCGTTCAGGAACGACGCGTCGATACCCGCATCATATTGAGACGTGGTTTCCCATTTCAGGCTATTGGATACGGGCGCTCCGAGCGGGGTTGCTACACTGGGGGTCTTGCCATCGTAATAATAAGCTGGTTGGCTTCCACCCGTGGTTATCTGTGCAATGGTGGCATAAGCCCCCACCGCCTGATTGCCCGTTTGCCCGTAACTTGTTCTGATTTTTAGGTCTGAAAACAATTTAGAGGTTTGTAGGAAACTTTCTTTCGACAAGTTCCAGGCCAGCGCCAGAGAAGGGAAGGTGCTATACTTCTCGGTCAAGTGCGAAGAGCCATCTACGCGTACGCTGGCCGTGAGCAGATACTTCTCTTTGTAGGCATAGTTGACCCGCCCCATATACGATTGCAGGGCGTCGGCAGAGTAGCCGGAAGAGGTCTGTTGTGTGCCACCCAGACTCAAATTGTAGTAGCCAAGTGCATAGGTCGACAGGCTGTTTGCACGAGCTGTTGCCGACATGCCCTGCCCCTGTTGCTGTTCGTACAGCGCTGTTACGGTAACGGCATGATCACCAAAATTGCCTTTGTAGGTCAGGAAGTTACTGTTCTGGAAATTCCAGTTTCTGGACGAATTAACCTGGGCATACAAGACCCCATTGCCCGTCCCCGGCCCAAACAACGTCTGGTTAAATGGCGAGGAAATCTGATAGGTCGTATTCGTGGTGAACGTCAATCCTTTCAGAATCTGGTACGTTAGTATACCAGTTCCCGCAATGTTTGTGTTCCGCCCTTCATCGAACTGACCAAGTGCCCGCGCTACGGGGCTGTACTGAATGGAGGCATAGGGCGCTGTATACACGAGCGCACCAGTTGTTGGATCGCGCACGGGCGAGGTTGGGTCCCATTCGGTTGCTTGCGTGAACGGATCGGTCAGGTCGCCCGAGTAGTTTGTATTGCGGTTCTGAGGAATTACAGCCGCTACGTTAAATTTCAGGTTGATCTTTTCGTTGATCTTGGCGTCGATATTTGCCCGCAAGGTGGCCCGTTTGTAATACTGGTTGAGAATTAAACCAGGCTGATCGAGGTAATTGGCTGAAATCAGATACCGCACCCCCGACGTACCACCTGATAAATCAATCTGGTAGTTTTGAATAAGCGGCTCCTGATGAAGTTCGCGTTGCCAGTCGGTGCCGCCGTTGGCTTTTAGTTGCTGGAGCCGATCATCCGAAAAAGCAGGCGGGTTGCCCGTCGAAGCAAACTGCGTATTAACTGTCCGCGCAAAGTCATAAGCATTCATCAGTGATAGTTCTCTGGGCATCATCCCTTTGCTGAACCACGTACTGAAATTAACCTTGGCTTTGCCTTCCTGACCCGACCGGGTGGTGATGAGAACGACACCGTTTGATCCCCGAGATCCATAAATCGCCGTTGCCGAAGCATCCTTTAGAATTTCCAGCGATTCAATATCGTTCGGGTTAAGTGACTCAATGTTTCCACCAATGAAGCCATCAATTACATACAACGGCTCATTAGAACCCGTGATTGAGTTGGCTCCCCTAATGCGAACGCTTAAACCACGGCCCGGCTGTCCGCTACTACTAGCGACAACAACTCCGGAAGTAGTGCCTTGTAACGCCTGTTCGACCCGAACCAGAGGCCGCTTGGCAATTTCTTTGGCCGTTACGGTACTGGTAGCGCCCGTTACGTCGCTCTTGCGTTGTTCGCCATAACCAACGACGACTACCTCCTGTAAACCGCGCTCACTGACCTTTAACGTTACATTTAAGGTTTCCTGATCGCCGGGCTTAACTTCCTGCGTTTCATAGCCTACGAAGCTGAAAACCAGCGTAGTCGATCGGTCGGGTATATCAAGCTGGAATTGGCCTCTTGGGTCTGTTGTGGTTCCGCGTTGCGTGCCTTTCACAACAATGCTGACGCCTGGTAAGACTTCGCCTTTTTCGTCGGTAACTTTACCAATGATCGGAATTAATAAGGGCCGGATAGTCTGTACGCGACCAACCAGTTGTTCGCTTGTTTTCCGTTCAAATTCCGCACTGGCATCCAGTTTCAGCCCAGCTTTAGCGTCGGGGAAAAGCGACGGTACCTCACTAACGGGTTTAAGGGTAGTAGCGCCCTCCTTCTTTTTAATAACGATGGTTTTGCTAACGATGGAATAGCTTAGTGGCTGGTTTTTAAATACTTCTTCCAGAACCGTTTCCAACGGCGTATTTTTCAGCCGAACCGTAACACGCTTGCTGCTGGCCAGCAGATTCGTTTGCAGGAAGAAGGAATAACCGCTCTGTTTTTCTAATTTATCCAGTACTTTTTCAAGCGGTGCATTCCGTTCATTAATTGAAACCAGCTGGCTATAACTAGCTGCGTATACGTGCAGACAGGCAATTAATAAGAATATGCTGATAAAATTGAGTCGCATAATCCATTTTCGTTTCGTATCCCGACTCATATGGAGTAGTCGGGGGGACATTCGATGCCTAAGCTGTGTCCATGCTTCTTGCTGACACAGCCGTAGGTAAAAAGTAGAATAATTCATACTTTTATGCTGGTTTTGGGGTTGGTAAAAACTTGTACGTCAACAGGTTTTGCTTTTCTGTTTTTTTGGGACAGAGAAATCCCAGCTTTTGCCGGAAGTGCTCGCAACACGTTCCGGCTTTTTTTATGGAATCCTCTGTGGCTATTCCGAGCCTTGCCCGGTTTAGCGATTGTCGATCAGGATTTTACGGTTATTTTTCTGCCTTCTATTTTAAAGTTGATACCACTTAACTGAAGAATCTGAAAAATCTGGGAGAGCGGTACGTCCCTCGAAATCTTACCTCTGAATTTTGTATCGGGCAGTTTACCCTGAAAATCAACTTCCACATCGTACCAGCGGGAAATCTGGCGCATGATGGTAGGGAGGTCGGTATCTTTAAACTGAAATTGCCCATTCTTCCAGGCTACGGCTTCTTCCAGGTCAGCTTTCGGAATCAGATTAAGCCTGCGCTTCGCATCGGCAGTTAACTGCGCCTGTTCGCCAGGTTTAAGGATAATCTCCGTTGAACTTTCTGCCCGATCTGGGCTTGTCTTAATAACCTTCACTTTGCCTTCCAGCAAAGTCGTTTTTACACTGCTTTCGTCGGCATAGCTGTTGATGTTGAAATGTGTGCCTAACACTTCGACAACCTGACTGGCTGAACGAACCCGGAAAGGCATAGCCTGCCTGTGGGCATTTTTCAGGGGCATTATTTCGAAATACGCTTCGCCCATAAGCGTCACGCTTCGCTCGTTACCAACGAATTTTGTGGGATATTTCAGCGATGAAGCCGCATTGAGCCAGACTTTACTCCCATCAGGAAGAATGATCCGAAACTTCCCACCGCGAGGGGTGGTAATGGTGTTATAACTGGACTTGGTTATAGGTGCTTCGGGCGAAGTCGCTGCTGAACTTTTGGCATATAACAATTGTCCATCAGCGGTTTTCGTGATCACTACGTCCGCCTGTTGGGCAATTTGACCATCTGCCACATCATCCAGAATTATTTTAGAGGCATCCGCTAATGTCAGAATTGCCTTACTACTACCGGGAGCAAAATCAGTTGGTTGTTGAGCAACTGGTTTGGTTGACTGCGATTGGCGATTGAAAGGATAGAGTAGTAGCCCTGCCAGAATGACAACGACAGCGGCTGCTGCGTAACGAAGTAAACGTTTACCTATATACGATCTACGGTCGGACGTATTGTACCCTGTCTCAGATACTATTTTCTCCCAGGCTTCTGCTTTGTCAGACGAACCGAATTTTGACAGTTCAGTATTAATAGTCGCTTCCTGGGTCAATTTGGTAAACAGTGCCCGATTATGATCGCTTTGAGCAATCCAATCCTCCAGCTCTTCCCGCTCCTGATCACTGAGTTCCCCTTTGAGGTATTTAGCGATCAAGTCACCCTGTCTAAAATAACGGCTATAATTTTCCATGGCATTGCTTTACTCCATAGAGACACGCAAACCAGGAAATAGGATAAAGCGAATATAAATTTTAATCTATTTTTTTTCGAGATAGGGAAAAATGAAGAATGTCGAGACGTTGAAACTGTTTCGTAGTTCATTTTAGGTCCTTTTCTAAACCATTATCACGGTAGTTTTTGTCATCTCGAAGGAGAGGTCTCAAGGTGGCGATTTTGAGATCTCTCCTTCGAGATGACAAAAAATCTATTTTGCGTAACCCTAAACAAGTTCATTACATCATATGGACACTGCCGATAGTGATTAAGATAGCAAATACCTCAGGTGAAAGCCGCATTCTGAGTAATTCAAGTGCCCGTTGTTTTTGCTTCTTAACGGTATTGATCGACATGTTTAATTCATCGGCAATTTCCTGATTCTTTTTGCCTTCCATATAACTCATCTCGGAGATCGTGCGGTAATTAGCGGGCAGTGCTTCAATGGCTGAATGCAGTTCAGCCATGACCTCGGAGGAGATGATCGCATCCATGATGGTCAGTTCTTCCATTTCTGGAAGGCCATGGTGCTCCCGATAGTCGTCAACAACTTTGTTATGTCGGATTACATTCAGGCTGGCATTTCGTACGGTACTGTAGAGGTAGTTTTTGATAGCCACTTTATTGGGAAATATGGCCTCTCGTTCCTGCCAATATTTTATAAATGCTTCCTGCGTGATGTCCTGTGCCTGCGCCTGATCCCATATTATTTGTACTGAAAAGTAGACAAGCCGATCATAAAATTCTTTAAAAAGAGAGTCTAGCTCTAGCGTCTCCGAAGCCGCCACTGGACTTTTTTTTGTCGAGGTCAGTTGCTTTAGCACACTCATAACAAGGTGAATTTTACGTAGAAAAAGCAGAAACGCTGGTTTAATACTTACTGCTAACTGCTAATCGATACAGTTTTTAACTCCGAATTAACCTAGCAGAATCAACTTGTGGCCCTTTTATTAGCCTGGTTGAAAAGAATACTATTCAGCCTATTCTGTGTTAATAATTTCAAAAATCCATTATTTTTCTGGATTAATTCGGCACTAAGTACAGTGTGGCCCCTTAATAAAATCTTAATAAAACCTTAATTTTTAGAAGTAGCCCGTCGAAGCGTGATTAAAATACAGTGAAATGGAGGTATGGCAGTTGGTCCATCTTGGCCCGTAGGGCCTTAACAGCATAGCGTCGGTAGTATAAGATTGCCTTAAGACAACCTGCGTGCCGTTAGGTACGCGACAGGTTCTGTACCTGACGGCACAGATGTTAGCTGCTTCATGTTTATTCTACCGACACTGCGCTGTTAAGGCCCTATGGGCCAAAATACGAAATAGGTAAACCCTCGTCTCTCGAATTCAACCGACCTTAGTCAATAATAGCCGAGAAGGGCTGTTCGTATTCTTCGCCATAAATAGTTTTATAGTCCCGAATAAACCGCTCGAAGGTGTTCTTGGCCAGCGTATGTTTTCCCATCAACGACAGGGCTTTACATTTTAAAATGATGGCATCTTCATTGACGGGATCATAATCAAAAATATAATTTGTAATCTGGATTAAAAGCTCCGGCTCCTCGCTGATCGTTAGCGTATTAGCATACTTTAGGAACGTATTGATAATCTTGTTGGAAATATCTGCCTTGAAGTCGTCTAACCAGTAATACTCCGTATTTTGGAGGAAAGGCCCCCGTTTCGTAAGCTCCCCTAACTCAATAATGGCCTGCTTCGTCAGAATGGTCTTGTCATTGATAATGGCCGTATATCGTTCATAATCAACATATAGTTGCTGGCTAAAATTAAATTCTATTTTCCAGTAGCCAGAGTCCTTGGAGAGCGAACAAAATTCCACTTTCTCTAACAGATTTCGCAGTTTCGTAATGTTGACCGAGCGATTATTACTGGCTTCCCGGCCCGACTTATCAGGCCAGAGAATTTCATTCAGCTTTTCGGAGGCTACTCCCCGTTGCTTACCTAAGCTATTAAGCGACAGCAGTAGAAAAAGCTCTTTCAACAGCGGAGTGAAGGATTTGGTTATATCGCTACCCGAGTGATCGAGTACCTGAAAGTTGCCAAAAAAGAAAATGCTGGATGTCAACGCTGATTCCGTTGGCAAGTCAGAGCGAGTTGACGGAATTTCCGGGGTTATTAGTAAAGCTGGTTGCGTCAAATTATCGACTAATAACGGCGGTTGTTGAACAGGAGCCGACTCCAGGTCATGTAGCTCAGCACTCTCTAAGCGACGATTCCGACGGGTATACAGGAAGACCGCTCCGCTAACTGCCAAGATAGCAAAGGCAAGCCACCAATAGGAGAGAATTGCTGCTTCTTCCTGATGTGTCTGCACGGTCAGGGTATTGGGAGGGAATGAAATCGAATAGAGTTTTACGTCCGTTGTATTGGTATCCTCGTTCTGATATAATGTAACAGCGATTAGTTTTTGGCTGACTGGACAGTAGTACAAATCAGCGTACGAGTGAATATCATGAAACGAATAAGGTATAGGGGTTCCCAACACTTCGTACGATGGCGTCTTTAAAGACCCTCGAATCAGCTGCAACTGAGCCTTGAACTGCTGATTGGGGAAGATAAGTCCGTAATACTGCTTCGATTTTGCGTCGATCATCAACGAGTTGGCGAAGGCAAAATCCGTTTTTGGAACAGTTAACTCATAGACCTTTCGGAAGGTATTTTGCCTAACCAGATATTCTAATAAATCGTACGAATTTTTAGGGTTAAGCATCTGCTCTCCCGTTAGACTTCCATAGCCTCCTATTATATAAGCCGTATCAATCGAAGAAGTTGTTCCCAAAGCAGCGAGGTAACGTGGTGTATATACGTTGCTGTTCGAACTAATTGTATCCCATGTTCTGGAGGCAAAATGGTAGCGCAGAATACTGTTTTTATACGTTAACTGGCCATAACCGCCTAAAATGTACAGTGACGAATCAAATCGGGAAATGAATTTATTCGCGTGCCAGTATTCCGTTACCTTAACCGCATTTGGGGTAATGGTCTCGACAGTCCAGTCGTTAGTGGCTGGGTTGCAACTATATACGGACTTTTGATCGACAAAATAGCTATAGAGTCGGCCAGTAAACGGATTATAAATGGCCTGACTACCCTGAAACAGATTTTGGGGAGGGTTTTTATGGAGCTGTGCAGTAGTCCGATGCGTCGGAACGGCGTATTGATATAGCTTATCGGAACCAATCACGTAAACTGTTTCGGTAATGGGGTCAAAAGTAACGCTCGCGTTGCCTTTTAAGGTAAGCTGATCCGCCTTTTTCCATTCAGTATGCAAGGATTTGATCCAGATGGGGTTTTTGACCGTAGCTAGCTGTCCACCAACCTCATCTCTGGCTATTAGGCCATTCACTTCCTGCAACGGCCAGTAATGTTTTCGCTGGCCATTTTCTGTCAGAACAATGTCTTTGATGTTCATGGGAGGCAAGTCTTTCGATTTGAATTGCCCAAACTCATTGCTGCCAAAAAACAGTTTGAAACACCCGCTCTCATTAAAAGGTACATGATCCTTACTAATCACTTTATGGTTGACAGACACAAGCAACGATCGCTGGTTAAGATCCCAGTTGATGGTAAAGTGATTCCATTTGTTAAACAGCGTTACCGAATCAATTTGAATTACCGATTGGGCCAGACGACCACCAATAATCAGTTTGAAGCTCTTGGACTTCTGATCGTACAGGAGATCAAGATTTTGCTTGTCATCCTGAATAATTCTGAAGATATAGCCAAAGTACGTTTGATAATTGGGGACTAGCGCCAGATCAAACGAAACCTCGACAATGCCCTTAAGACACAGCGGATGGTCAGGGGTAAGATTCAGGGAAGTACGACTATCTTGGATTTCTTCATGTCCTACAAAATGTAATCCGTACGATTGGGCACGAATGGTGGTCGAAGCCATCAATAGCGCAACTACGCAGTAAGCGATATCGCGTACGAATCGATGATATATATACCGATAGATTGTCAAGGTTCTTCTGGTTGCTAATCGTATTCAACTTCTATAACGGGAAAGCTAAGTGCTGGTTCGTTGCTTTCTACTGAACACACAAGTATATGCTCTGCTCTATAGCCTATTGCCTCTAATTTATTGGATATTCATTAGCTATCAAAATGAGCAATGCTTACTGAATCTAATTAGAAAATTTACAAAATATAACTTTTAAGTCTAATTAGTAAAAGTACCAGACGGATAGAATAAACATCAATGAAGCTTCGAGCTGCCTTTGTATAGCGAGTCGTAATTTGTCGGTATTGCTTGAGTTTATTGAACTATCGCTCTGTTCTCCTGAAGGTCTGGCCAGTTGTGATCCTTGTATAAATGTTAATTTATTCCCAATCTGGCAGGATTTTTGTCTGCCTACAAATTAGTTAGTAACAACGGAGCCATCTCATGAAACAATTTATTCAAATTTGTATATTTCAAGTTTGTCTAGTATGTAGTTATGTGTCTATTACTCAGGCTCAATCAATTAATACAGGCGCGACCTCCTCTTCAGTGGCTACTACCTGGGCTGACATGACGGTGCGAGTCATGACCAGAGCGCCGAAGAATACACCTACTTATGGGTCTCGGGCGATTGGGTATCTGGGGCTGACTATGTACGAAACCGTTGTCCATTCAGCGCCCAAAAATCGATCAATCATTCGTCAACTAGTCGACACACTCGCCTTGCCTAAAGTTGATCCGAAAAAAGCGTATTGTTGGGAATTGGCGCTCAACGCCGGTCAGGCTTATATGCTCAAAGCGTTTTATGCCTATACCGAAAAAACGCAACCAATCGACTCCCTAGAGCAGGAAATTCATGACCGATATGCAGCTCAGTTTAGTCTGGATGTTGTTGAGCGGTCTGAAAAATATGGGAAAGCCATTGCTGCTAAAATTTACCAGTGGGCAAAAAATGATGGCGGGCACGAAGGCTATTTACGCAATTTTCCCGCAGATTTTGTGCGACCAAATGGAGAGGGATTGTGGGTACCACCTGCCATTGGACAATCGAATACAAAAATTCCCATGCATCCAACCTGGGGCCAGAATCGGACATTCTCTCGCCGAAATCAGGAATTGCCGATGCCAAAGCCCCTGGAATATTCGACCGATACAACCAGTTTGTATTACAAACACTATAAAGAAGTAGTTGATCGTAATCGAACGCTTACTGAGGCCGATCGGGCAATTGTGATGTGGTGGGGCGATGACCCTACTGAAACCTGCTCTCCTCCTGGCCACTCGTATAATTTGGGTAGCATTGCGATTTGGAACAGTTCTGCTGATCTGGTGAAAGCCGCTGAAACCTATGCCCGAATTGGGATGGCAGTGGCCGATGCTTTCATTATCTGCTGGAAAGTGAAATTTGCTTACAATGTGGAGCGCCCCTCATCATACGCCCAGAACATACTTCGTCCGAATGGCAAAAATGGCCAATGGTGGCCTCAATGGTTACCGTTCTTTCTAGAGCCACCTTTTCCGTCGTTCTATTCCGGTCATGCTGTTCAGTCGGCGGCTACTGCTACTGTGCTGACAGCGCTATACGGTACTAGTTTTCCCTTCACGGATGATACCCACGTCACTCGCCCCGATCTCGTATATACGTATCGCCATGAACTACCTGACAAACCAACGCAGGCGGATTATACCGCTTATTTTAACTCGTATACCAACAAACTGAAGTATAAATCCCGGCACTATAAATCATTTTGGGACGCGGCTCAGGAATGTGCTGAATCCCGGTTAATGGGCGGTATTCATACCCGTTACGACAACGAAGTAGGTTTAGTTGAAGGAGTTAAGATTGGGGGAAATATTAACGCATTGAAATGGCACTAAAGAGCAATAGTACTCAAGTGCTTTACATCTGAATTGATCAACATGCGTCCTCCCGAATTTTGAGAAGCTTCTAACAAAATTCGGGAGGACGCATGTTGATTAAGGGTATGGCGAATAGATCAGATAGAGCGCTATTAGTTGATGGCTACCAATCGGCTGATATCCTGGGGTTTCGGGGTTCCCAGCGTTACCGTGTGTTGAGTGGTTTGCTTGCCGTCGGTGATGCTCAATTGATAAGCTCCGTCA
This sequence comes from Spirosoma litoris, assembly GCF_054776755.1. Taxonomy (NCBI): domain Bacteria; kingdom Pseudomonadati; phylum Bacteroidota; class Cytophagia; order Cytophagales; family Cytophagaceae; genus Spirosoma; species Spirosoma litoris. Next base: position 301,779 of record NZ_BAAHBI010000020.1, read on the forward strand.
GGTAAGTCACTCATATCGAGCTGTAAGCGAACAGCGGTTTCTTGTTTACCCACTCGTTTCACAAAGAACAGTTGCCCAGTGCCATCGGCCAACCGAATCTGGATAGCATGACCCGTTTGTTTATCCAGAGCGATCTGCAATTTGCCCGCCTTATTGGTATAGATGCCACTTTGGAAAGCAGGGCTTGGTTGAGCGTTGGCAGGAGCTTGAGCGAACGTAGTATAGGCAGTGGTGATCACCAGGGTGAAAGCAACAAGCAGGGGTTTGATGAGCGTTTTCATGACCTTATTGTATTTGTGTTTGTGTTTCGTTTTTGAACAGGTCAAAGGTCGGGTGGTTTTGGGAAAGGCATTATCTCAAATGAGTCAATTACTAGCACTTTTGAGCTAATGCGGCTCGTCGAGCGATGGAGCTAGTGCTTTGGCAAAATAGAATCCCCTAGAATCTATTTTGCTAATAATCAATAATCAATGCCTAGACTATCAATTAGAATCAACCGCGCGGGCGAACCCGAGAATCTCTAGAATCTAAATTGGACAAGTACTAGCTAAAGCTGGGAATTAGAGCTTGACCTGCACTGTCAGGAAAAAGCTGCGGGCATCGGCAGGGATGATACCGGGGCCAGGATAACTATCGGCACGGCGGGTGAAATAGCGGGCGTTCGCCAGGTTGTTAATCGAGCCTTGTAGCATGAAAACTTTGCTCAGTTTGTATTGTCCCGACAGGTCCATGACGGTATAGGCCGGAACAAGTCCATCAATGGCATTGGCCAGAAAGACGGCGTTGGTGGCATCAGTAAACTGGTTGCTGGTGTAAGCGAGCTGATAGGTAGCGGACAGGCGTTTGTGCTGAAAAGATAAGCCCGTTTTGAAAATCACATCGGGTGCCAGTTCCACTTTTTTGTCGCGGTAGGCCGGTTCGTCGCTGTTAATGTAACGGGCGTTGATCAGGGCGAGATTGGTAAATACCGAAAGCCTGGTGCGACTGTTTTGTTTGTCGATGAAATGCAACAGTTCCAGTTCGGCGAACGACTCCAGGCCGAGACTTCTGGATTGGGAAACATTGGTCCGATAGCGATAAATATTAAACGTTACGGGGTCCGACTTTTGCACCGTCCCGATTCGGTTGGCATAGTTGATCGTGAATAAACTCACATCGTAATTTAGAGTGCCAGACAAGTTGCCGCGTACGCCAATATCGGCCGAATAGCCCCGTTCGTCCTGTAGGTTTGGATCGACCTGAATATTGGGGTTTACGGAACGGATATCGTTGAAATTAATGGCCCGGTAATTCTGTGAAATGTTGGCGTAAACCTGAAGCGCCTGATTCTGGAAATAACTCAGACCGATACCACCGATCAGAAAATGCCGGACATTGTTTTTATGTTCCTCGATCCGCTGATTGAAAATCACATTACCCGCCTGATCTTTATTGATCACCGAATAGAAACCGTCCGCTTTCGTGGTAATATTTTCAAATCGAATGCCGGGAATGATGCTTAGCTTGGAGTTGACCCGCAGGATGTGTTCCGCAAACAACGCCAGATTGTAGTTTGGAAATGTATACTGCGAGTAGGCATAATCGGCCAGATTGACGAACATGAAGTCGGCAGGAGTGCCGGTCGAATTGCTATTGCCAAGCCCCTGTGATCGATCCGTATTACCCCGATAATACCGCAGTCCGACCAACAGATTCTGTGGGTTACCATTTAACTTGTAGGTGTATAACAATCGGCTTTCGTTGCCATAATTATTATAATTATCCTTGTACAAATCGCGGGACAGACCCGGATCTAAGCGGTTGATATAATCCAGATTGCCCAGTGCAAACCGACCAGCAGCCAGACCAAAAAAGCGGGAGTTAAACTTCAGGCGGTCGCTGATCTGATAATCCAGTATGGCAGCTCCCAGATTCCAGTTGACGTTAAACCAGTTCCGTGCCCGAACGGATTGGTGCGGATCAATAGCAAACTGCGCATCCGTCAAACCTCCGGGCTGGTGAGCGAGGTAGTTCATGTAGGTATACTGAACCGTAAGCGACAGCTTGTTCGTGAAGGCATAGGTGGCGGATGCGTAAGCGGTGTTCACGTTAAACTCCGAGTTAGGTCGCCAGCCGTTGCCTGATTTATGTTGGAAGAAGGTGTAATATTGCAGCTTTTTAACGGTGCCGCCAATGCTGTTAGTCGTGTTAAAAAATCCCCACGATCCCGCAGTTGCCCGCGATATTACTTCAATGGGTTTATTGAGCGGGCCTTCTTTCAGTTTGAAGTTGATAAGCCCCCCGAATTGCGTTCCGTATTGTAGAGAAGAAGCGCCCCGCAGTATTTCAATCCGGTCGGTTAATTCGGCGGGTGGCGAATAGTAACTTTCTGGGTATCCCAGAGCGTCGGCGCTGATGTCATAACCATTCTGACGGGTGTTGAAGTTGGTTACCCGGTTGGGATTAAGGCCCCGTCCGCCGATGCCTAACTGAATGCCAGCCCCGTCGTTTTCCCAGATGTTGAGCCCGGCGACTTTGGCATAAATCTGCCTACTGTTGTTAGTCGCTTTATTGGCCGTAATATCGTCCAGTACGATTACCTCACTTTTTTTACCCGCATTGATAGTGGTTCCTTCTATCGCATTTAGGCGAGTGATGCCGAACGTTTTACTTTTTTCAGCCCTCACTTCAACACTTGTCAATTGCTGAATAGATTCTTCTAATGTTAGATTAATGGTCTGATTGTTAGTGAGTTTGAGCGTACGGGCTGCCGACTTATATCCAACCGCCGACACTTCAAGCGTGTAATCGCCAGGTTTTATTTTTTTTAAGCGGTAGCTGCCTGATGAATCACAAACCGTAGCATAGTCGGTGTTGGTTAATACAAGGGAGGCATTGGGAATGCCTTCGCCTAAAGCTGTTTTTACGTACCCCTTCACCGTGAAGGTTTGGGCCAGTACGGGTGAGGTTATCGTTAGAATCAGGAAAAGTAGTATACCGTTTTTGTTCATGCTGCTTATTGGCGAAAAGGCAGAATCCAGGCTTTGTGGCCAAAAGTTTCCTGTTCTGTCGCCAGATTAATCGTACTGTCAATATAAAGACGGCTGCCGCTGCCATTGAGCGTTACGTAGCTTTCGGCCGTTACAATTGGATTTTTGATTCCTTTTTGCTCATACTCTTTAGCCAGAAAATGAGCGTATTGCAGAATCATATCGGGCTGTGTAGCCATCATCGTTTCCTGCAAAGGAGTCAGATACTGTGCGTTAACGATTTCGGATTGCCGCCCGGTTGCGGGATCTTTTACGTGGAAAAAAGCCGTTCCGCCTTTTTCCATGAGCATGACTCGCCACGAGAATCGATAGCCTTCTTCGGTCCAGTATAGTTTTCCCGGATATAATAGAAAACGGAAAGGAAGTAGTAGTTGAATCGTAAAATGCAGCCCCAACACGGCCCAAACCAGGTTTTGCTGCCTATCCGAAAGATGATAGATACGTTGGATTGCCTTCGACTGAGGTTTCGGTGCTAAGAGTAGTTTCCGCAGGAAAGTAATGATTCGTAAGTGAGTATCAACCGAAAAGAAAATCGGCGTTACGGCAATCATGATGTACGGAAACACGCCTATTTTAAAGAGCAAACCCGTAGCCAGATGGAAAAGGACAACAAAGGCATAAGCTGGTTTTCGGGTTTTATCCCATAACAGAAAAAAGCCTACGCCCAGATCGAACAAAGCCCCGAACCAGCTAAAAGCATACGCCACCCATAGTTGCGTTAGCCAGGGGCCGATAATGGGTAAGTGACTATTGGCCGGCAACCATATTCTGAGCGGAAGAGCGGCCATCAGCCAGTCATAATTGAGTTTGGATAGTCCCGCAAAAAAATAGACCAGCAGCAGCTGGAGCTTAAAAATGGAGACTGTCCAGGCAGGAACCTGCGTAACGGTAAGCAGGGGCTTACGGAAAACATCAACCGAAAAATACCGATTGGCAGGAACCAGTATCAACAGAAACGCAATGATGCTGATGAAGTAGTAATGGTTGAGATAGGTAGTCTTATCAATGAGTTCTACGTACATAAAGCACAGGAAAAACGTCAGGATAGCCACCCGATAAAACAAACCCAGGGCAATCAAAAGTGACGAAACGATGAGCAGCCCGAACAGACAATACATGCCTGTTTCGCCGAGTGGCTGTACGCTTTCGAACCCGTAAAACGTGAAATGAAACTTCGGTTTGACATAGAAAGCATACACCCAGCCCTTCAGCACAAAACGAATGGTGCTCAATAGCATAATGCTCCCGAAGGCGATCCTGAAGACGGCCAGGGGAGCAATGTGCTGATGCCCAATAAAAAAGGAGCGCATTCTCTCCTTCAGGGAGTCGGACATAACCTTAATCGCCGTCGTTATCGCCGTAGGTTATCAGAATGCCTAATGAGGAGGTCATATCTGTTTTGAGCAACACGAGTAGCTTTTGTAATTCGGTATAGGTAGTAGTAACAGAGGTTGGGTTCGTTTTGATGGCATCGGATAACGGATCAGACAAGGTTTGCAACTTAGCCGTAGCTGTGGCAAACTGCGCCTTGATTACATCATTCAGCGAGCCACCAGTGCTTGATTTAGCCCCTATCTGTGTCAAATAATCGTCGAATCCCAACCCATCTCCCTGTGCGCTTTTACCCAGGTAAATATTCTGAAACGCCTGTAGATGTAGCAAAGCTAGTTGGACCGACATTTTTGAATAATACCCCTGCACCTTTTCGGGGTAGGTAACGCCCATCGATTGTATACCCGCTGGAATACCAACCTCGTAATTTTTGAATACGTCGAAATCGTAATCTAACTGATTGACTAGCTGGCCTGTAGAGCTGCCAACATCCGTACCGGTTGCATTGAGAAACGTAGCGGTATAGCCCGAATTCCAGGCGTTTACCACGGTTGTAATATTCGTTTTTAGTTCGGCAGATAAGGCTGCCAGATAGGCTTTCCGATTGGCCGCTTTGCTGTCAGTAGTATATTGTACGAGGATGGCGTTGTTATCAGCTCCTACACCAAACAGCAAATAATCGAGTGCCGGAAGTCCCTTTGCGGCCAGGTTGGCTAACAACACCGGGTTGTAAGTTCCCGAACTAATATTGCTATTGATCTGAGCAACATCGGTAGGGTAGGTGTTTGTGTTGACCCGCAAGTTTGCCTGATCGGCTGGTCCAAAACCAAAGGCCGATGTTGCCTGCCACTGTTTATAAGCGGCCTGAAAGGCTGTCTGTAAAGCTGTTAGTTTAGCCGCGTCGGGGCTGGCGTTAAAGGCCGTGACAGCCGCATCCAGATTGGTGACTGTTGTCTGAAAGGCGGTATAAGCCGGAAGAATCAGGTTGGTACTCAGATTGGTTAGCATAGCCTTCCGGTCAAATGAAGTGGCGACCGGCGTCTGGTCATCACTTGATTTCGAACAGGACTGGGCTCCGATAATGAGTCCGGTCGCGGCTAAGGCTATAAGAATGAATGTACGCATTTCAGGTTGTTTTTATGGTAGAAAACCATCCACACCCGTCTGGCATGGATGGTTTAGTCAAGTTTAGATTCTATTGATTCTGTGGATTTTATTGATTCTTTAGAGGCTATTGAGAATCCACAAAATCACAGAATCTAAAGAATCAATAGAATGCTTACAGTATGTCTTTTACTGAATCAAAGTCATATTGCTTGGCAATGGCATCTCTGATATTGTTGACATCTGTCAGCGTCAGGTCGTAGAAATTTTTAGGAAATAAAGCCAGTATAGCGTCGATTTGGGCATCGGTGATTTTGCGCTTTGGGTTGTATTTCAACGAGTACACAAACCCATAGCATTCTGAAAGGCGGCTGTTTCTCACGATGTTATCACTGATCGACTCTTTCACTTCTTTCACTTCCTGAAGTGCGGCTGCTCCGACTACTCGTTCAAAAGCCTCTAAAATGATGGTAGCCTGCGCCTGATACGTTTTGGTGTCCTTATTGCTGATCGCAGCCCGACCTTTTAGGAAAGCATCCATGAATATCTTATTGGCATGGTAACCCGAATCGACCTGAGTTGTGTAGCTGCCCCATAATTTAGCCCCCGTTTTATTGGTCGGAAAGTCGATAGGAACACCCCAATAGCCAAACGCCAGGTCCCAGGCATGTTCCAGCGCTGTTCCTTTACCGGTTGTTACGGTCGCATTATCGAGCGAATTATTGATGGCCGCAGGCATATAATTATTCGCGATCTGATAACAGATCAGTCCGCCCATCATGGTTTTGTTAAACACCTGCGCATAGTTGACACCCGTTGCGGTCAACGCATATTTCGATGCTGCATTGGCCGAACTAACTCCTACACCGGCAACACCCCGGCTAGCGGGTTTGCCTGTTTTGCTAACCGCTACCAGACTGTCGATAAATCGATTGACATCCGTTTGTAACAGCGAATAGCACTGATCTTTTAGTTGCAAGCCTGACGTATTATAGGTTAATGAAGTTGAGAACGGTGAACTGGTATTGGTAAACATGTTTTTCAATTTGTCTCCATCCAGCGTACCTGTAAGTGCACTCTTCATCAGGTTCGACATTTCAGTAACCATGCCCAAACGAGTGGTTGATTCCGAATAATCGACATTGGTAAAATTATAGGTGGTTGGTACTGTATATACCGGAACTGCATCAACTGTAGTGGGATTGTCTTCCTTGCAACTTACGGCAAGTAATAGAACGGCAGAAAAAGCGCTGAGTGCTAGAAGTGATCGCTTCATTATGACTTTGGATATGTAGACAATTATTTCGAGCACAAAAGTAGAGTTCGCACTAAGGGCTATCAATACCCCCGAGGGGGTATATTTATAATAGGTCTAAATAAGATATATCATTTAATGTGCTGATTGTCAGTACTAGTTCGGATGCATTTTTGAACGTGAAGCCCATCTTTTTGATGATGTTCTTCCGATGTGTTTTTATGGTATGGATGCTCAAAAAGAGTTTCTCCGCGATTTCTTTGTTTGTCTTACCGTCTGCGATCAAATTGACGATTTCCGTTTCACGGGCTGATAAAGCGGGGCCTTCTTCGGTTTGGTGAAGAATTGGCTGATTATCAAAAAGCAGCTCTACAGTCTTGGTACAGAGGAATTTATTGCCTTTCGCGGTGGCGTGAACGGCTCTAATGATCTCTTCTGGATTACATTCTTTGGAAATATGATTCCTGAGCCCCTGATTGATTGCCTGGAGAAGTTCAGCTCTGGAATGGCGGTTCGATACCACCAAAACCTTCTTTAAGACGGAGGCTTCCGGGCTGTTTTTTAATGTATCGATACTAAAATGAGCATCATAATGGGTATCGATCAGGATGACATCCGGGTTCAGATCAGCAATGAGTTGCATAAGCTCCGGCGAGGTAGTCGCCTGGCCTGTAACATGTATATCTTGCGTAGTAGATAGGATGTTAACCAAACCCTCTCGTGTCAATGACTGATTATCAGCAATTAGGACAGAGATCATGTAGGCTTTATTTTATTTATTCTTGTTATAAACAGTAGTGCGAAGATGAGGCTTTTAAGGTTGCTTGATGTTAAAAAGTCATTAATGACACAAGGAGAGGCTCGTTTATGCCTATTCTGACGGATGTGTTTTTTAGAATAAGGATACCCAATAGCTGGTAACGATAATATAGCAAGGCTCTTAGTAAACGGTACTGTTGCGATCCCGATGCTTTTGTATGTTTATCTGTTAATTAAAACATCCAGCTTATGCTCAAATTCAGTAAGTTCAACAGCTTTTATGTAGCCTGTGGTATCATGGGCTCGTTATTAGTAGGCTGTCATTCGCTCAACGAATTGACGCCGAGTGTCAACAAAGACACTCCTTCAGGAGCAGCCCGCGTACTGTCGGTATCGCTATCCGAAGGTTTTGAAGTTGGTTCAACCAGCCCTAAAACGGCTTACGATGTTTCTCCCACGGGCTCGTCGAGTGGCGATAACGTTACCTTGCCCTCTGGTTCCTGGAACATGTACGACGCGCTGGTTGGCAATTTGAGTGGCGATAAAAAAGCGGGTTCCTGGTCGGCACGAATTCGGAATACGGGTAAAATCACAATGCTGTTCGACGTGACGTCAGGAGTTAGTACCATCACGGTCAAACACGCAACCTATACCGGCGATACGTCGAGCGATTGGGGGTTGTGGTATTCGACTAACAGTGGCAGTACCTGGACACAGTCGGGGTCAAATGTTAGCACGACGACAACATTGCAGACGCAAACATTTACCCTGAATGTAACTGGAACAGTCCGGCTGGAAATTCGGAAAGCAACAGGATCTTCGAACCGGATTAATATTGATGATATTACCATCAATGACAATTCGGGTGGCGGTACGCCAACGGGCAAAAAGTTTTTGTTTGATGCCAGCAAGCGTGAAAACGCCGGTAGTGCCGATTGGCAGATCGACGCCGATGGAACCGAGAGCGTCCCCATTTATACAGGTGGAACAACCGTCGAAACGAAGGCGCAACGCACGCCCACCCCTTCGTATACAGGTATTACAGCAAGCACCTCCGAAACCTATTGGAAAGGTGGTATTTCGGCCTGGGCGGTTGATCTGGTTAAGCGAGGTAACCTGGTTGAAACGCTGCCTGTTGGTGCCTCGATCACTTACGGTAATACTGCAAATGTGCAGGATTTGAGCAATTATGATGTATACGTAGTTGTCGAACCGAACCGCCTGTTTACGGCTGCTGAAAAAACTGCGATCATGAATTTCGTTTCCAACGGGGGCGGACTCATGATGGTGGCCGACCACACCGCTCCGTCGCTAACCGGTACCGATCCCAATGGCTACAATCCATCTGACCGAGACGGCGATGGCGCCGATTCGCCCCGCGTCTGGAACGACCTCATGTCGAACAATGGCATCAATAACAACAAGCCATTTGGCTTCAATATTGACTATGTCGACATTAGCGAGCAGCCAACGACCAAAGTGTATACGGGCACGAATACCAATGCGCAGAAAGTCTTGGGAGGGATTGCGGGTACAGCCTCAAAACTGGCTTTCTATAACGGGACAACAGCAACCCTCTATCCTGCCAATAATGCCAACGTACAAGGTCTATTCTGGCGGATGAGTGGCACAGTGGGTAGTAATACTAACGTAATGGCGCTGCTGTCCACCTACGGAACTGGTCGCGTCGTCTTCATCGGCGATAGCTCCCCTGCCGATGATGGAACCGGCGACACAAACGATACGCTGTTTAATGGTTGGTCGGGCGATGCGCCATCGGGCTATACCTCGCACCCCGCCTTGCATATCAATGCGTCGTTATGGCTGGCTAAGATTCAGTAGTTAGGGTTTAAACACATGGGCACAGAGTCCACAGAGAATTGACGAAATAACTCTGTGTACTCTGTGCCCATGTGTTTAGAAATTCTGAGCCTGTTTAGGATTTCAGTTCGAGAGCATTTTTGTCATCCCGACGCAGGAGGGATCTTCTGTAGCCGGAGGTTTTCAGCCTTACCCGAAGATCCCTCCTGCGTCGGGATGACAAAAATCACTCAACCCTTATCCTTTTTTCAAAATCCTAAACAGGTTCTCTTTAAGGATAAAGCAAATACTTCTTTCGCATTTGTTTATAAGCCGATAAGCCCGGCTCCCAACTCTTCCGGATTTCTTTTTCGGAAACGCCCGCAATGATTTGCTTCTGAAGTGCTTCGTTACCACTTCGGAAGTTAAAATTGCCGATTTGTTTGCTATAGCTCGTGTCGAAAAAACGGGCTTTGTCGGGGTAGGCTTTGTATAACTCCATCAGCCATTGCAGATTGAGTTGCCGGGTTTTGCGAAAGATATTGGTGTCGTATTTTCGTAAGTCAAGGCCATAGCAATCTTCATTCTGATGGAGCGGTGTTTCGCTCATGCCTTTGATACTGACGGGCTTAAACGAGAATGGATAGATGCCTTTGAGAGCAGGTGCGCCAAGCACCGTGAAGGGCATATAGGTACCGCGCCCCTGGCTGATGATCGTTCCTTCGAACCAGCAAGTGCTGGGGTACAGCATGATCGACTGCTGCGTATTCAGGTTCGGCGAGGGCAATACCGGTAACGTATAGGGCATATCGTGCGTGTAGTTCGCCACCTTGATGATTTTGAGTTTACACAAGTTCTTGCCCGGTAAGCCGCCCCAACCTTCGCCATTAATCATCTGGGCAAATTCGGCAATGGTGCAGCCATGTGTGATTGGAATGGGGTGCATCCCGATGCCCGAATACAGGTGTTTTTCCAAAATAGGGCCGTCAATAATAAAGCCGTTCGGGTTAGGACGGTCCAGAATCATCAACTCTTTACCATGTTCGGCGCAGGCTTCCATCACGTGGTTGAGCGTGTTGATGTAGGTGTAAAAACGGCAACCCACATCCTGAATATCGAATACCATCAGGTCGATATTGGCCAGTTGCTCTTTGGATGGTTTCTTGTTTTTACCGTACAGCGAAATAATAGGAATTCCTGTTTTTTCATCGACAGCATCGTCCACTTTAGCCCCGTTACTGGCATTTCCCCGAAAGCCATGTTCAGGGCCAAAAACAGCTACGATGTTGATCCCTAGACTCACTAAGCTGTCCACACTAGGTTTGCTGCCAATGATAGACGTCTGATTAACAACCATGCCAATCCGTTTGCCCTTCAGATAAGGGAGGTACGCCGAAACCTGATCGGCTCCGGTCACGATCTTGCTGGCTTCGGGCGTAGCGATTGTCGGCTCTGGCTGGAACAAGTCTGGACGATTGGCCGGATACAGGCAAACGAGGAATAGCGGAAGTAAAACGAGGGCGAATGTTTTCATGAACAAAGCGTCGATAATAAGGAACAACAGAACGCTGATTTTTAAGATAATTAAGATTTACGCAGATTTCAATTATGTAAATCATATCTTATCGTAATTATCTTAAAAATCAGCGTTCTATTAAAAGTAGCAAGTTGCTGATAAATGAGTTTGTGAACAAACGCCCGCGCTAAACAAATCGCTATTGTGGCCTAGGGGCGATGGTTACAAAAGCTCTCAGTTTTAGATCGTCGGCTACATCAATGGGTTTAAACAGGTCGTACCAGCCGCTGCGTTTCCCGCCTGAACCGTAATTGATGTGAACCCAAAACGTGTTGTTTTCGGCTTGGTAACCATCAATAACCGTTGAGTGGCCGTAGGTCGTGAAATTGCCGAAATGAAAATAGACCGGTCGTTTGGCGTCAATTTCGGTTTCGATCAGCTTGATGACGTCATCCGATTTAAGGACATGCTGAATGTTTTCCTTCCGGGCAATCGCGTTTAACTGCTCCTGCGGAATCGGGATGGGCTCTGAAAACGAGACGTAAAATTCGGCCTGGCAGGGAAAGTACGTTTCGAGCTGTTTCGCCGGATTGACTATTTCCAGATAATGGTCTGTTCCAAAGTCTTTTCGAATGGCTTCGGCCGTCATATACGAAAACATCGCTACCGTTTTCTGGGCCACTTCGGGCGTATTGGGATCGATACGGGTTGCAAACTGATTCCATGAAAACGGATGATTCGACAACGTATCCTGAATAGTATATCCTTTGGAGCACCGATACGAAACAACACCCGTGGGCCGAAGTCGATGGTAGTAGAGAATTTGAGCCAGCGCTGTGCTCCAGCACCCCAGGACATGATTGTCGGGGGCATATTGGGCGTATTTCCCAAATTGGTCCCACTCGGTTTTTAACAGATACGTGCCTTTCAGCGAAACCGGCTGTTGGAGTTGGGCGAAAGCTGTTTTGGCAATAAAGAATAATAGAAATAAAGTTAACCAGACGCGTTGCATAGCGATTGTGTTTTGCGTTGAAAGAAAATTGTCGGGAGCAAAACAAATGGGCTGCTACTCGGAAAACCTCTCATTTTAGCTTTTGAGAGTTCTCACTATCGGTATTGGGAGCGATTTGGGCGCTATACTGCCGGGGCGATAGTCCGGTGGTTGACTTGAAGACCCGATAAAAGCTGGCTTCCGAATTGAATCCGGTTTCTAACGCGATTCCCAGAATGGATAGGTGTTTATAAGCCGGATCGGTGAGCCGGAGTTTGACTTCCTCAACCCGCCGTTCATTAATAAGACTGCGGAAGCTTTTATCGAATTCACTGTTGATGACCGCCGAAACCACCCCCGGCGAACTGTGCAGCCGACTCGCCAGACTGTTAAGGCTTAACTCGGGATCTAGAAAGACCCGATCCTGCTCAAGGGCTGCGTCAATACGTTGCTTTAGGGCCAACACCTGATCTGGAGGCAATATATCGACTACACGCTTGGGGGATGGCTCGCTTTCCGATTCGTCGAAAGCTACTTCGAAAGGCACTTGCTGGTAGCCCATAATGCCCAGATAATAGACGTTTGCGGCCAGATACACATAAAACAATTGCCAGTGAATAAAATAGCGATTGCTCAACGATACACTAAAATCGAGGAAGATGTTGATAACCAGCAATACGAAAATTCCGCCGGTGGCAATCAGCACGTTTCGTAACCATAAATAAGTCGGGTACGAGGTGCTGGCGATGGTATTAAATAGCCACTGGCGGTATCGAACAACGCGTCGGTAGCTTAAGAAACCATAAATCGCCCCCGACAAAACGGACAGTATATCTTCGACCTCTTTAACCGCATTGAAATAAAGGGCTTCGGCCAGTTGATCTTTAAGGGCGAGATTATCCGTTGTTTGCGTCTGGATATACACCCATAGGGCGTGTACCAGAAAGATCAGCGTAGGGACAAAATGAAGGAAATAGGCTCGTTTAATCGTAAAATTTCGTTGGGTCAGCGAAACAACGTAGAGATAGAGTAAAGGCTGAAAGGTCAGATCGAAGGCTAGTGGGAAATAGCGTAGCAGCGGATTCTGCCACAAACCCAACGTGTGCAGCAGAATTTTGGCACTGAGAATGCCGAAAACAAAGAGGATCAGTGCCAGAATTCGCTTACTGACATACTGGCCATACTTTACCAACAATAAGACACTATAAACCAGCCCCTGAGAAATTCCCAGAATAACGATCAGATCAAAGAGACGGAAGCGTGTGCCCAATGGATTTTTCGGCCAGTTGTAACGACCAATGCTACAAAGCTAGCCGTAAAAATATCGTTCCGTACATCTTGATCTGATCGCTACAGCGAATACGCTCAGTTATTCGCTTCGCAAACTCTTCACTGGGTTCACCAGGGCGGCTTTGATACTTTGGAAACTTACGGTCAATAACGTAATTCCAATAGCGGCCAGCCCCGACACGGCAAAAATCCACCAGGCGATGTCGGAATGGTATTTATACTGCTGTAGCCAGCCATTCATAAAGTAATAGGCTATTGGCGAAGCGATTAAGAGCGAGATGGCCACCAGGCCAACAAAGTCTTTCGACAGAAGTTGCCACAGATTGAAGACGGATGCTCCCAGCACCTTCCGAACGCCGATTTCCTTCGTCCGTTGTTCGGCCATGAACGAGGCTAAACCAAACAAACCCAGGCAGCTGATAAAAATAGTGAGGATAGAAAACAGGGAAGCGAGTTGACCAATCCGCTCTTCATCCCGAAATTTCTGCTCGTGTTCATCGCTGGCAAATTTGTAATCGAATGGGCCGCCGGGGTTATGTGTTCGGAAAACGGGCGCAATCTTAGCGAGAGCCTCGCTAGCACTTATCTGCGGGTTGAGCCGAATCGTGATGAAATTTGTCCAGTGATAATTCAGCTTGAAAACCGTTTGTTTGACAGGCTCGAAAGGGGAATTCGTGACGAGGTCTTTCACGACACCAATAATGGTGTATGTCTCGCCAGCCCATTTTATTTGTTCGCCGACTGGGTGCTTCAGTCCCATATACTTAATGGCGCTTTCGTTCATGATTAGGCCAACGGAATCGGTCGAGAAGTCGCGGGAGAAATCACGACCCTCTTTGATTTGCCAGCCCACTGTTTTGCCAAAATCATGGGTACAGGCAACTACGTCAAAATCGACTGGCTGGTTGGGGCTGCGGCCTTTCCAGTCTAATCGGTAGTCGCTCGAAAAAACACCGGTGGTTGGCATCGATGATTCCGCTACGTTGCTAACAGCGCCGGTTTGCAGCAGGTCGTGGCGGATGATTTCATAATGATTAACCAGATCTGGCGTATTCATGCGAATACTCAACAGACCCGCCCGATCGTAGCCAATGGGTCTGTTTTTTGCATATTCAATCTGCCGGAAAACGATGATTGTTCCAATAATGATCGTGACTGATACCGTAAACTGAACCACGACCAATACCTTTCGAGGGATAGCTGCAAAACGACCTACTCGGAAGGTGCCTTTGAGTACCTTTATGGGTTGAAAACCGGATAGATACAAGGCTGGATAGCTGCCTGCAATCACCCCTGTCAGCAGACTGAAGCTTAGACTAAAAGCCCAGAACAACGAATTGCTCCACAAAATGACCATCTGCTTGTCTGCTAGTTCGTTGAACCAGGGTAGCGTAAGCTGGACGAGTAGTAACGACAACACAAAGGCCAGCGCAACCACCAGAAACGACTCGCTGAAAAACTGACTAATCAACTGACTCCGAACTGAGCCAACCGCCTTGCGGATGCCCACTTCTTTGGCGCGCTTTTCAGACCGGGCCGTTGACAGATTCATGAAGTTGATGCAAGCCAGCAAGAGCACAAACAACCCAATGGTGCCAAACAGCCAGACAAACTGGATTCGGCCCCGAACAGGCACGCCGTTTTCCCAGTCCGAATACAAATGCCAGCGACTCATGGGGTGCAGGAATACCTTGGGGTTAAATTTGGCTTCGTCTTTGGCATGAGTCGCTTTAACGTGAGCGATTTTGTCCGAAATCTTGTCAAAATCTGTGTTGGGCGCAATCTGGACGAACAGCAGGAATGAATTCAAGGTCCAGTTGTCTTCATCCTGAGCGCGCTTCACCCAACCCTGATCGGCCACAAATTGCGCCCAGGGGAGCAGATAGCCTACGTCTCTAAACTCCGAATTGCTTGGGAAGTCGTTATAAACGCCAGAAACCTTAACGGCCAATTGATTATTAACCTTTACGATCTGATTAATTGGGTCGGCGTCGCCAAAAAGGGCTTTGGCTACAGAGGCCGACAGCAGAATAGAAGCGGGGTCGTTAAGTGCGGTCGGTGCTTCTTCCTGGAGTTTTAGGGGGAGCATTTCCAGGAATTCAGGCTCTACATAAGCCCCCTTTTTCGTAAATTTATTGGTATCATGTGCCAGAATCTGCTCACCTGTCCCGTGCGTCAGCACAACTTGGCTAAAATCACTTCCATACTCGTTTTTTAAGGCCTTCCCCAGTGGAACGGGAATGGCTTCACTAGTCGTGGTTGTTCCATCGACCGTTTGTTGCAGCATGACCTTAGCAATCCGATTGTAGTTCGAATTGAACTTGTCGAACGACAACTCGTCATAAATCCAGAGGCCAATTAGCATAGCCACGGTCATTCCAGCAGCTAAACCGCCAATGTTGATAAACGAATAGACCTTGTTCTTAACGAGGTTTCTAAACGCGATTTTAACATAGTTACGTAGCATGTTGGGGCTTAGAAAAAAGGGTGAGGAATACTGTTCGCTTGATCGTCGGTTGGCTAGTGGCCGCAGCAGTTTGAGTGCGCTCAGGGTGTATCGCCAGTGGGCTTTACGCACGCCAACTGTATCCACCCAATAGGCATACAGTTCCATCAAGTCACCCTGCACTTCTTCGCGGGTGTCAGGATGGCCGAAGTGATTCAGCAGCCAGGTAGCAAGGCGAGGTGGTGATGTTGGCATAGGGGTAAGGGCAAGGAGCGGGGGGCAGGGTTTCCTTGTTCGGCCTCCCTGCCCCGTGCTATTTATTCCGACCGAAGGGAGGTAACCGGATTCACCAGGGCGGCTTTGATACTTTGGTAACTGACCGTCAGCATAGCAATGGTGGCCATGAGCAAACCGGTCAGGACAAACACCCACCACTTGATTTCAACTTTGAATTCGAAATTCTGTAACCACTGACTCATGAAATACCAGGCGATGGGAGAGGCAATAATAATGGCAACCCCTACCAGTTTCAGAAAGTCTTTGGAAAGTAGCGTAATAATGCTGCCAACTGAGGCACCCAATACTTTGCGGACGCCAATTTCCTTGGTGCGTTGTTCCGCTGTAAATGTCGCCAGACCGAATAAGCCGAGACAGGCAATTAAAACCGCTAAAAACGTTGAGGCTTCAATAAGTTGTGCTGTTCGGGTTTCGGACTGGTATGCCTGCGCTAGTGAGTCATCCAGAAAACTGTAGTCAAATACCTGATTTGGATAGGTGGCTGTCCAGGCTTTTTCGATCTGCGCCAACGCTGCCTGTACGGTCTCGGCCGTGGGATTCTCGCTTTGCAATTTGATGCCGGCCTGATAAAAATTATTCGGTACGACCTGAATCACGGTCGGGTCAATTTTCTGGTGCAAAGAGTTCACATTAAAGTTCTTAGCCACGCCAACAATGGTGGCAAACTCCTGCCCATTGCCGTAATACACGCGCTGCCCGATTGCATCCTCCGGCCGATGGAGGCCCATCCGATTGATAAACACCTCATTGGCTATGATTTTAAATGCGGCTGCCGACGTATCGGTATCCTTCAGTTTCGTCCCGACCAGCAACTGAATGCCATAGGTATCCAGGTAGTGCGAATCGCCCATTTTCATCTGGGTTTTAATTTGCAACCACTTGTCTTTGGCACCTTGCCGGTATTCCATGGCCTGCATCCAGTTGCTTTCTGACGATGCGCTGTTGAAGGAGAAACTCACGTCTTTGATCTGGGGCGATTCGATGAGTTGATCGCGAAGGGCTTGTAGTTTCTCGGGCTTATTGTCAGGCAATCCAACTGTGATGATGGCTGATTTATTGAAACCTAAATCAGCGTTGCGGAAAAAGGTAAGCTGCTGATTGATCAGTAATGCACTGCTAATCAGAATCAGCGAGACCGTAAACTGAACGACCACTAATCCCTGTCGTAAGCTAAACCACTGTTTCCCCTGCGCTAATGTATTGTTTTTCAATGCCCAGATTGGTGCCATGCCCGACAGCCGGAACGCTGGATAAACACCCGCTAACATCGTTGTCAGGCCTGCCAGCACAAGGGCGAACAGAGCAGTTTGCCATGTAAATAAATCTTGAGATTTCAGGGGCACTGCCAGTGTATTGGTCATAGTTGGTAGCGTAATCCAGGCTAACAGGATGGCTAACAGAACGGCGAGAAACGTAATCAGACCAGCCTCCGTCAAGAACTGGTAAATCAGCGACAAGCGGTTACTCCCAACGGCTTTCCGAATGCCCACCTCTTTTGCCCGTTTGAATGCCTGCGCTGTGCTTAAGTTGATGAAGTTAAAACAAGCAATCAGCAGCACCAGAAAGCCAATGAATGACAGCGTCTTGAGCAAAGGCAGATTGGCCGATCGTCCTCCCAGGTTGCTGCTATAATGTATTTGAGATAACGGGCCCAGGAAAAAACGCTTGTCGGCAAGGGCTTCCTTGCCCATGTATTTAGCGACTATATGCTGAAAACGCCTGGTTAGTTGGGCAGGGTTAATGCCATTTTTCAGCAACACAAATACCTGAAAATTGTCATTCCAGCCATTCCACTTATTCAAATCAGTATCCGGCTGAACATTTTTGATGGTGGGAAACGAAACCAGCAGATCGAATGGGAAGCTGGTTGTGGTTGGATGGTCTTCCAGTACACCGGCTACCAGCAAGTCCTGTTTGTTATCGAGCCGAATGATTTTGCTGAGCACATCGGTGGTGCCAAAATACTTTTCGGCATACGCGCGCGTCAGGACAACCGTATTCGGTTGCGACAGCGCGGTACGGGGATCGCCGGTTATCCATTGATAATCAAGTAAATGGAATAGCTCATTGCCTGCAAATACGTATGACTCTTTGAACCGTTTATCGGAGTTGGGTACGGCAAAAGTGCTGCCTCCTATCTGCATTAAGGGAACGACTAATTCTGCTTCGGGCAGATCGTTATGCAAGGCGTTTGTCATGCCGGTGTACGTACCCGGATAGCTGTGTTTTTCTTTGATGTTTTCACCCTCAACCCGATAAATCCGACTCCCATTTGCGTGGTACTGGTCGTAGCTGGTTTCGTGCCTCACTGCTAGAAAGATCAGCACCGTGCAGGCCATGCCAACGGCCAGGCCCGCGATATTGATAAAGGAATACCCCTTGCTTTTGGAGAGGTTTCGAAAGGCGATTTTCACATAGTTGCGTATCATACTAGGGCTCAATAGAAAAGGTGAAGGATACTCGGTTTGAGGTGTTGGTTTGGCCAGTGGCCGTAACAGTTTTACTACATTCAGGCCGTACCGCCAATTGGCTTTTCGTTCGCCTACCGTTTCTACCCAATAGGCGTAGAGTTCCAGCAGGTCACCCTGAACTTCCTCGCGGGTGTCAGGATGACCAAAGTGGTCCAGAAGCCAGGTAGCAAAGCGGGGCGGGGTTCGGTGATTTGGTTTCATGGTTTTGGCAAGGTGCAGGGTGCATGGAGCAGAGGGGGCGGTTTGTGCCCTGCTCCGCGTCCCTTGCTATTCAGAACGTAAACTCTTCACCGGGTTCATCAAAGCTGCTTTTATACTCTGGAAACTGACAGTCAGCAGCGTAATGAGCAATGCCCCCACGCCCGATGCAGCAAAAATCCACCACGAGATATCCGTTCGGTACTGGTACTTCTGGAGCCAGTTGCTGAGAAAATAATAGGCAATGGGAGTAGCGATGCCGAATCCGATCAGCACCAGAAAAACGAAGTCTTTTGAGAGCAAGCCCCACAGATTGAGTACCGAGGCACCCAGTACTTTGCGAACGCCGATTTCTTTGGTGCGCTGCTCCGCCGTAAAAGAAGCCATCCCAAACAAACCCAGGCAAGAGATGAAAATAGCTAAAATCGCAAAGGAGGATGCCAGTTTGCCAAGTCTTTCTTCATCCCCGAATTTTTTAGCATATTCTTCATCCTCAAAGCGATACTCGAAAGGTTGATCGGGATTGTATTTTTTGAAGACAGGCTCGATTAATCCCAGAGCCTCTCTACTGGATAGGATCGGATTAAGTTTAATCGTAATTGTATTCAAATAGCCTTTTCGGAGGTAGAAGAACGTTTGTTTGATTGGCTCATACGGATTCTGGGTAATCATGTTTTTCATAACGCCAATTATTTTCATTGTTTCGTTGCCCCACTTAATGGTTTTGTTGACTGGATGCCGAAAGCCTAAATATGTAGCGGCTGCTTCGTTAAGGATAATCCCGGATGAATCGCTGGCAGAGTCGGTCGAGAAATCCCGCCCTTCTTTAATCTTCCAGCCGACCGTTTTTCCAAACCCCGAGGTTACACCAAGCGTCACGAATTCTTCCTGCATGGACGGATCTTTGCCCTGCCAGTCGAACCCGCTGTTTGTTAGATAGGTATTGGTTATCTGCGTTTCAGAAGCAGCCAGTTCCACCGCAGCCCCCGATTTAATCAGGTCATTGCGAAAAGCCTGAAAATGCTCATAGATCGCCCCTGCTGTTAGGGTGATCAACCCACTCCGAGTGTATCCGACCGGTCGATTTTGGGCAAACTGGATCTGTCGGAAAACAACGATGGTTCCAATAATCAGGGTGACTGATACAGTGAACTGAACCACCACCAGCACTTTACGAGGAATAGCCGCCCAGCGCCCAATTCGGAAGCTACCCTTCAGTACCTTAATGGGTTGAAACGAGGACAGGTAAAAAGCGGGGTAACTGCCTGCAATCAAACCCGTAACGAGAACGAAGGCACTACTGGCTAGCCAGAATAAAGGATTGAACCAGAGAACGGTCAGTTGTTTGTCGGCTAGCTCATTAAAGAAAGGAAGAATCACTTCGACTATCCCTAATGATACTATAAATGAGATAGTTACGAGCAATAATGATTCACTGAAAAACTGGCTAACTAACTGTGCTTTTACAGAGCCAATGGCTTTTCGGATACCGACTTCTTTGGCTCGTTTTTCACTACGTGCCGTACTCAAATTCATGAAATTGATGCAAGCCAGCATCAGAACAACTATTCCAATGATACCAAATAGCCACACATATTCGATTCGGCCGCCCGTAACGTGTCCATGTTTAAATTCAGCATACAAATGCCAGTTGCGCATGGGTTGCAGGAAAATTTCAGGTTTATTACTCGCCGATTCCTTATTGACCTTATTGAGTTTCGCATTCTTGATCTTTGCCGAAACGATACTCATCTCACTTTTGTCGGCGATTTGCGCAAAGGTTTGAAACCAACTGGCTCCCCACGGATTACGCAGTACTTTTTCTAATTCCTGGCTTTTTACCATTAATTCCCAGGGGGCAATAAACGTCAGGTCGGCAAATGTGGAATTAGCAGGCAGGTCGGCATATACGCCGGTTACTTTCACGTCTAGTTTGTTATCCAGCTTAATGAACTTGCCCACAGGGTCATTGTTACCGAAAAAAGCGCTTGCCGTTGATTCGGAAAGCAGAATCGAATTAATGTCTTTCAGCCCCCCCCGCGTTCCTTTCAACATGTGCAGGGAAAGCATATCGGTAACGCCCGGCTCCATGTAATTGCCCCTTTTTTTTACTTTCTTATCGCTAGTGGAAAGCATATGGTCGCTCGTCCAGCCAGCTCGTATAACATGGGTAAAGTCACTACCGTAGCTGGTTTGAAGCTCAGGCCCCAGGGGCAGTGGTACATTTGACCAGGTCTGAACGTCTCCATTAAAGGTCTGATTCTGCATGACCTGAGCAATCCGGTCATAATTCGGAAATGCTTTATTGTAGGACAATTCATCCCATACCCAAAAACCAATGAGTATAGCTACGGCCATCCCTGCCGACAAGCCTGCGATGTTGATTACTGAGTACACCTTGTTCTTAACAAGATTTCTCAACGCGATTTTTAGATAGTTTCGGATCATGTCAGGACTCAGGAAAAAAGGTGATCGATATTCACTCGACGACTTCGGCTTGGCCAATGGCCGCAGCAGTTTCAACGCACTCAGACTGTAGCGCCAGCGGGCTTTGCGCACACCCACCGTTTCTACCCAATAGTCGTAGAGTTCCAGCAGATCGCCCTGTACTTCTTCGCGGGTGTCAGGATGACCAAAATGGTCCAGGAGCCAGGTGGCAAAGCGGGGTGGGGCGTAGTTCATAGTATGTTGGCGTGGAGCGCGGTGCCCGGAGCAGAGGAGGCACATAGTACCCTGCTCCGGGCACCGCGCTCCACGCTATTCCGACCGAAGGGAGGTTACCGGATTCACAAGCGCGGCTTTGATGCTTTGGTAACTCACGGTTATCAGCGCAATGGCGATGGCGATGAAAGCGGCCAACACGAATACCCACCACTCGATGTCGATTTTATAGGCGAAATCCTGCAACCATCGACTCATGGCGTACCAGGCGATAGGAGTAGCAATGACAATGGCAACCAACACTAGTTTCAGGAAATCTTTTGATAATAAGGCGACTACACTACCCACCGAAGCTCCTAATACTTTGCGAACGCCAATTTCCTTGGTGCGCTGTTGGGCGGTAAACATAGCCAGCCCAAATAAACCCAGGCAGGAAATTATGACCGTTAGCCCGGCGAAGATGCCAAACAGTTGCCCCACGCGCTGTTCTGACTGATAAATCCGGTTGAATCGTTCGTTCAGGAACGAATAGTCAAAGGGAGTATCTGATTGCGCTTTCCATTTCTGCTCCAGTGTTTTCAATAAACCGGGCATATCAGTCGTACGAATGCGCAGGGCCAACTGGTAATTATCGGCCCCATAAAACATCACCAGAGGAGCAATGCGCTGGTGCATCGACTCGAAATGAAAGTCTTTCACAACGCCAACGATGGTGTATAAACGACGGTTTTCCGGGCCGCCATTCCCAATTGCCCAAAGTCGCTTACCAACGGAGGTTTTCCAGCCGAAGCGTTTGGCAGCCGACTCGTTAATCAGGATCGCGGAACTATCGGCAGGAAACGCTTTCGAGAAGTTTCGACCCTGAGCGAGTCTAATACCCAAGGTCGGGAGGTAGTTTTCGTCGATGTAATAGGCTTTTTCGCGATAGATGGTTGACGGGTCAGTGCCATTTTCTACCTGAAAACCGTCATTGGAGCTGTTAGAGGCTCCGGCGGGTAAATAGCCGGCCTGCGTTACGTTGACGATCTGCGATAGTTTCGCCAGTTCATCGCGAAAGGCTTTGCCTTTGGGGCTGAGGGTATAGGAATCGTGCAGGATAAGAACCTGATCTTTATCGAAGCCTACCTTTTTGTTTTGGATAAAATGAAGCTGCCGATAAACGACCAGCGTTCCGATAATCATACCTATCGAAACTACAAACTGGGTCGTAACGAGTGTGTTACGCAACCAGCCACTTCGGAAGCCCGCTCTGATTTGACCTTTCAAAACACTGACCGGCCTAAACGCCGACAGGAAAAAAGCGGGATAGCTGCCCGCGAGCAAACCAATTAGCAGGGAGGCCAGAAGAATACCTGGCAACATCCAGCCATTTAGTAGCGCTGTAAGCTCAAACTGCTTACCAGATAACTGATTGAAACTAGGCAACGCCAGTGCGACTATACCTATAGCGACCACTAACGCCATAAACGTTACAAGTACCGACTCGCTCAAAAACTGCCAGATCAGTTGCTGTTGAACGGACCCCAGTACTTTCCGAATGCCCACTTCTTTAGCCCGCCCTGCCGAACCAGCAGTAGATAGGTTCATGAAATTGATGCAGGCCACCAGCAGAATGAATGCCGCGATGATTGAAAAAATATAAATGTATTTAACGTCGCTGTTGGCTTCAATCTCAGCCTCTAGGTCCGAATGGAGGTGAATGGCTGTAATGGGTTGGAAAACAAAGCCAAAGGCGTCTCCTCGGCGGAAAAATTCGGCCAGGCTGATGCCGAAAATCCCCTGAATTTCTGTGCCGATGTATTTCTGTACCAGTTCTGGCATTTTGGCCTTCAACTGGTCAATCGAATAGCCTGGTCGTAACACAATATAGGTATAAACGCCACTGCTTAGCCACGTATTCCGAAGGTCAACGGAACGCATGGACACGAACATATCGTAGTGAAAGTGTGTATTGGACGGCACATCCTGACAGATGCCCGTCACCCGAACAAGCCTCGTATTACCCAGCGTCAGGGTTTGACCGATTGGGTCCTGGTCGCCAAAGTATTTTTTCGCGACCGTTTCCGTAAGAACGATGGTGTTCGGTTCGATCAGTGCTGTTTTAGAGGTGCCTTTGAGCAGCGGTATTGAGAAGACATCGAAAAAATTGGAATCTGCAAAAACAACGTGCTCTTCCTTGAAACTATCCTGGTTATGCTTAACGATATACGTTCCTTCCTGCTCAAAGCGTGTAGCAGCTTCTACTCCTGGATAGTCATGAACCAGGGTCGGGCCAGCGGGTACTCCCGAGTAGGCCGTATTGATTTCATTGCCACTAACCAGACCGTGGGTAGTCACGCGAAAGATTCGGTCGGCTTTGGCATGGTAACGGTCATAGCTGAGTTCGTGAGTCACGAACAGCACAATCAGCAGGCACGTAGCCAATCCAACGGCCAAGCCAATGATGTTGATCGCCGTAAACGCTTTATGAAGAACAAGATTTCGCCAGGCGATTTTCAAATAGTTGCGTAGCATGTTCGGACTGAGGATAAAGGGTGACGAATAATCAGTTAGGGGTTTCGGTTTGGCCAGTGGCCGCACTAGTTTAAGCGAATTCAGGGTATATCGCCAGTTTGCTTTGCGCACCCCTACCGTCTCCACCCAATAGGTGTAGAGTTCCAGCAGATCACCCTGAACTTCCTCACGGTTGTTAGGATGACCGAATTGGTCCAGAAGCCAGGTGGCAAAACGGGGTGGTCCGATGTATCGGGGGGAGTGTTTCATACGTTTTTGCGGGGAGCGCGGAGCATGGCGCTCGGTTTTACCCTGCCCCGCGCTCCCTGCCCCATGCTATTCCGACCGAAGGGAGGTAACCGGGTTCATCAACGCAGCTTTGATGCTTTGGTAACTAACTGTTAGTAAGGTGACTAGCAGTGCGCCGGCTCCCGATACGGCAAAAATCCACCACGATAGTTCGGTTCGGTACTCATATTTATGGAGCCAGTTGCCGAGGAAATAATACGCGATGGGCGTAGCGATACCAAAGGAAATGATGACCAGCAGAACGAAATCTTTCGACAGTAAGCCCCACACACTGAAGACGGAAGCTCCCAATACTTTCCGCACACCGATCTCTTTGGTCCGTTGTTCGGCTACGAACGAGGCTAAGCCAAACAGCCCTAAGCAACTGATTAATATGGCAAGAATAGCGAAGCCTGAAGCCAGTTTCCCGATACGCTCTTCGGCGGCAAACTTTAACGCATATTGCTGATCCGTGAACCGATAATCGAACGGGCTGCCCGGATTGAATTTGCGGAATACACCTTCGATTTTAGCTAATGATTCACTGGTGCTTCGAGCCGGGTTGAGCTTGATATTTATGACGCCAGCCCAGTCATAATTCAGCATATAAACGGTTTGGGTAACTGGTTTAAAGGGAGATTCCATAATCATATCCTTGATAACCCCTATTACCCGATACGGCTTACCGTTCCACTTCATCTCTAGGCCGACAGGGTCTTTTACACCCATGTAGCGGACAGCCGTTTCGTTCAGAACCATACCCGATGAATCACTGGTGAATTGACGGGAAAAATCACGGCCCTGTACAAATTGCCAACCCACCGTTTTCCCGAAATCATGAGTAATAGCAATAGTCCCGAAATTCTCTTTGAAGTTTGGGTCTTTACCCACCCAATCGAAGCCGCTA
Organism: Spirosoma litoris; assembly: GCF_054776755.1. Lineage (NCBI taxonomy): Bacteria > Pseudomonadati > Bacteroidota > Cytophagia > Cytophagales > Cytophagaceae > Spirosoma > Spirosoma litoris. The sequence goes on from NZ_BAAHBI010000020.1 coordinate 326,616, forward strand.
TTTTGAGAGCCTAAATCAGTTGTTGGAGACGAAGACGTTGACATATCAACCACCGCTCCGGTTTGTATCAGCGCGTCTCGAAGGGCATTGTAGTGCTGATACAATTCCGGCGTGTTCATGGCCACCGTAATCAATCCACTTCGGTCATAACCTACCGGCCGACTTTTGGCGTGCTGAATCTGCCGGAACACAATGATCGTTCCGATAATCAGCGTGACCGAAACCGTAAACTGCACCACAACCAATATTTGTCGGGGAATCGACGCAAACCGACCAACTCGGAAGGTTCCTTTGAGTACTTTAACCGCCTGGAAGGACGACAGGTAAAGCGCCGGATAGCTACCCGCAATTAGGCCCGTGAGCAGGCTAAACCCAATGCCTGTGAGCCAGAAAACAGGATTTGTCCATAAGATCCCGATCTTTTTATCGGCTATTTCGTTGAAAAGAGGCAGTATCAACAAGACCAGCAAGATCGATAGCCCAAACGCGAACGTCACGACCAGAAGCGATTCGCTAAAAAACTGACTAATCAACTGACTCCGTACTGAACCAACGGCTTTCCGAATACCCACCTCTTTGGCTCGTTTTTCGGAACGCGCTGTTGAGAGATTCATGAAGTTGATGCAGGCCAGAAACAGTACAAACACGCCAATGATGCCGAATAACCAAACATACTGAATCCGACCTTCTAAATTTCCCGATTTATCCCAACCCGAGTACAGGTGCCATTTGCTCATGGGTTGCAGATAGACTCTAGGCTTGATAAAGGCCACTTCGGGGCTATGCTTCAGACGTATGTTTTTGATTTTGTCCGATACCCCTTCAAACGTGGCATTGGGGGCAATCTGTGCCAGTACCTGCCAGGAGAAATTTCCCCATTCGACATTGTCCTGCGCCCGCTTCACCCAGCCTTCCGATGAGGCATATAAATCCCAGGGAGCAATAAATGTCATGTCTCTGAACTCGGTGTTGTACGGAAAATCTTCATAAACGCCCGTCACTTTCACGTCCAGTTTATTGTCAATTTTCATCAGTTTACCCACCGGGTCAGTCTCGCCAAACAACGCTTTGGCCACCGACTCCGAAAGCAAAATCGAATTCTGGTCTTTCAAACCAGCTCGTGTACCGCTAAGCATGTTTAGCGTGAGCATATCGGGTGCATCAGCACTCAGGTAATTACCGGTTTTGGTGAGTTTTTTGTCGCCATACGCCAGAATATGATCGCGCGTCCAGGAAGACATGATGACGTGCGAAAAATCACTGGCGTAAACGTTCCGCAGCTCGGGGCCAATAGGCGCTGGATTGTATTCGCCATGAAATACCTCCCCGTTGAACTCTCCGGTTTGCATGACCTTGGCAATTCGGTCGTAATTCTGGAAATACCGGTCATAGGAAAGTTCATCGTAGATCCAGAGGCCAATCAGCATCGCTACGGCCATACCTACGGCCAACCCACCGATGTTGATAAAGGAGTAGACCCGGTTCTTAGCCAGGTTTCTCAGTGCGATTTTTAGATAGTTTCGTAGCATAACAGGACTTAGAAAGAATGGAATCTCATATTCGGTTGATTTCCGTCTGGCCAGTGGCCTCATTAATTTCAATACATTCAGGCTATATCGCCAGCGGGCTTTGCGTTCGCCCACGGTTTCAACCCAATAGTCGTACAGTTCGAGCAGATCACCCTGTACTTCTTCCGATGTATCAGGATGACCGAAGGTTTCCAGAAGCCAATTGGCCCAACGGGGCGGAGTGACGAGTTTTTGGTTCATAATTTTAGGCGTGGAGCAGAGTGCGCGGAGCGGGGCGCTCGGTTTACCCCTGCTCTGACCACCTTGCTCCGGGCTAGTTATCCTCCCATCAGCTGCAACGTTTGGGGAGGTAATGCTCCCCATAACTCCTCCCGAACCTGCTTTACCTCCTGCAAGGCTCGCCGGCCAGCGGCTGTAACGGCAAAAAATCGTTTTCGTCGCCCTCCCCGCTCGGCAGTCGCGCCCCCCATTTCGGAGGACAAAAAGCCTTTTTCGGCCAGCCGTTGCAGCGTTGTATGAACAGTACTGAAGCCAACAGAACGTCCGGTTTTTTGCTCAATTTCCTGCGTGACCGTTACGCCGTAAGCACTTTCGCCCAGCACAGCAACGGTGAGCAGAACAATTTCTTCAAACTCTCCCAAAAAGGCCCTTTTCATAGCAGAGGTTATTATATACGATAATGTCGATCAAATGCGATGCCAACTCGCCGATATGGCTCTAAATGTGGTTTAAAGGCAGTTTTTGAGAAAAAAGCCCCCAATCAACTGTCCAAAATCGGACAATAAGTGTCCGCAAGACGGACAAATGGAAAGACGGGTCTGATTGCTACTGGTGGGTTGGATGGGTTATCAAAAAGACCGCCCAACCAGTTTAACTGATTGGGCGAAGTGGAAGGGTTTGAAAAGATAATCTGATTTTAGATCGCTTTTTTGGCCAGATAGCTAGCCTTTAAATCCTTGACAATTCTTGCGATATAAGCAGACTGACCGTCGGGTACACACGCCTGTATATCGACCTCAAAAAGTTTATGTTGAATCGTGATGTCGGCCTGTTCATCCCAGAGGGTAATGAGGATACCAATGGGGTCGGGATTGTCAACTTCAATGAACGGCACTACCTGAGGTATCGCTTTTCGTATGGCTTTCATAAGGCGATACTCAAAGCTCGGTTGGGAGCTTTGATTGTTAAGTAATTGCATGGCAAAATAGTGAGTAGGGGGGATAAATATAGCCATTCTGAGGTTCTAGGCCATATTTTACGTGTTGGAAAGTGGTAAAGGGTGTATTCGGATTGCAGTGACAGTGCATTTGCAGGATTGAAAATTCATTTATTTTCATTGAGGAGCACAACGACTTGTTATGGTTCATTGTTTATTTAGCGGTCTATTTTTACCTGACTTTCGTTCTTGAATTTGATTGAACAGTAATAAAACGACTTGTTGATGCGCACTATTATTCTAAACCTTGCCGTTAGTCTGGACGGCTACATTGAAGGGCCTAATGGAGAATATGATTGGTGCTTTACTGACCAGGATTACGGCATGACCGACTTCCTGGCTCGTATTGATGCCCTCTTTATGGGTCGGAAAACCTACGAACTCCTAACAAATCCAGACGAACCAGCCAGTAACTACTCATTTCCCGACTATCAACGGTGTGTCTTTTCGAACACCCTTCAGGAAGTGGAAAGTGGCTTTGAGCTGATTCGTGGAGATATGAAAACGCAGGTGAGCGAACTGAAAAGCCAGCCGGGTAAAGATATCTGGCTATTTGGTGGAGCCGATCTGACGGCTGCGTTTCTGGAAGAAGGGTTAGTCGATGAGTTACTTCTGGCGATTCATCCCATTATTCTGGGAGGAGGCAAGCCATTGTTTACGAAAATCAAGGAGCGAATAAACCTGACCTTAATCAATTCTAAAACATATTCAAGTGGGCTTGTTTCAGTCTCTTACAAACTGAAAGAGTGAACCAGAAACCTGCGTATATGAGTAAATAAGGATGGTTTTGTGCTTAAGTAGAATGAAAAAGCATAGCAGAAAATCCGCTATGCTTTTCAAACCAACCTAATCTGAAAAACGGTATCTCCTTCCCAAATGGGGAGGAGATCAACCGCATCATTGTCTTTGCGGCTTTTGCAAAAGCCTTACTATATCTACCTCACCATTTCAGGCACTGTATACTTTTCCGTTCTGATTAAATTTAGCCGTATGCCTGCCTTGATCATTCCTAAGACTGAGATTGTCCAAAGGGTAACACAGACAGCAGTGGTCAATCTGATAAATTAGGTATTTATAGATAGGGAACAAGACTTTATGGTTACTTGTTCGCTGGAGGCAAGGAAAAAGGAAAGATGTCCTCTAGGGATAGTGTATGGCCTTTTTATGTTAAAAAGCCTTGATAATAAGTTGATTGACAAGCGAATTTTATACGAAAGGAGTAGAGCCGCTACTTTATTTCTTTACTTTGTTTGAGAAGTCCATCAACAAAGTCCTGAGTAAACGGCGCGTTGGGTAATCGCTCAAGGCAGCCTGAGTTACTCCTAAAAAGTTAGTTATAATCATGAGAAAACTAAGTTCTACGAACTACTACAATCAAACATTTCTGGAGGAGAAGTGCCCGTTGAATGAGCTTATCCATCTATTGAGCAAACGCTGGCTGACAGAAGTTTTATTTAGTATTGAAGAAGGCAACAATCGGTTTTCGAGCCTGAAAGACGATTTAGAACACATCAGCGATAATATTTTGGCCGATCGCTTAAAACTTCTGGAACAATACAAGCTGATTGTCAGGAATGATACAATCCGGGAGGTTTCTACCAGAGTCGAATATGCCTTAACACCAACTGGCGAACGATTAAGCGAAATGCTGGATGGCTTGTGTAAGTTTTCGGAACATGAAATGAAATTGGGGGAATAGCAGGGAGCGTGGTGCAGGGGGCGGGGCAAAACCGAGCCCCACGCTCCCTGCACCACGCTATTCAGATCGAAGGGAACGAACGGGATTCATCAACGCGGCTTTGATGCTTTGGTAACTGACAGTTAACAGGGTTAGTAGTAATGCCCCGGCTCCTGAGACGGCAAAAATCCACCACGAGATTTCGGCATGATAGGTGTACCGATGAACCCAGTCCTGCATAAAATACCAGGTTGCCGGAACTGCAATCAACAGCGAGATAATTACCAGCACTACAAAGTCTTTAGAAAGTAATTGCCACAAGCTGGTTGCAGAGGCACCCATTACTTTTCGGATACCGATTTCTTTGGTCCGTTGCTCCATCACAAACGACGCCAGCCCAAACAGCCCTAAACAGGAAATAAAAATGGCAAGTGCCGCGAAGAAGCTGGCTAATTTGCCAATGCGTTCTTCTTCACCGAATTTTTTTGCATATTCCTGATCGGCAAATTTGAAGTCGAACGTATTATCGGGGTCGTATTTTTTATAAATCGCTTCTACTTTCGCCAGCGCTTCGGGCGCACTTTTTGTCGGGTTTATTTTAAAAGTGATCTGATTGATCCGTTTGTAGTTGATGAAGAAAATTGTCTGTTTAACAGGCTCATACGGCGATTGGGTTACCAGGTTTTTAACCACGCCAATGACTTTAAAAGGTGCGCCACCCCATTGGATGATTTCTCCGATTGGCTTTTTTAAGCCCATATACGCAACGGCAGCTTCATTCAGAATAAAGCCGGCCGAATCGGTGGCAAACTCTTTCGAGAAATCCCGTCCTTCTTTGAGTTGCCAGTCGACCATTTTCCCGAATTCATGGGTGATTCGTAGTGTTACAAACTCATCGGCCCTGTTTGGGGCTTTCCCTTTCCAGTTGAAGCCGCCGTTGGTAACGTAGGTATCGGTTATAGGAGAATCTGTTGCGGCCACTTCCTCAACGACTCCTGTATTGATCAACTCATCCCGAAACGTAGCAAAATGGGTAATGAGGGCGTCGGTTTTTATAGGAATGGACACTAAACTGCTCCGGCTATACCCAACAGGTCGATTCTTGGCGAATTCAATCTGTTGAAAAACAATCAGCGTGCCAATAATCAGCGTGATCGACACGGTGAATTGAACAACAACCAGCACCTTGCGGGGGAGCGCGGCAAATCTCCCAACCCGAAAGGTTCCTTTTAATACTTTGATTGGCTGAAACGAGGATAGATAAACGGCAGGATAACTACCGGCAATTAAACTGGTGAACAGGCTGAACCCAAGCACCGACAACCAGAATAGGGGCCTGGTCCACGGGATACCAATTTGCCGGTCGGCTACCGCATTAAACGCGGGCAGAATAAGGGCTACCAACAGCAGTGATACTATCAGTGAAATGCTGACAATGAGGAACGACTCACTGAAAAATTGCAGCATAATCTGTTTTCGAACCGAACCAATTGCTTTTCGGACACCAACTTCTTTGGCTCGTTTCTCACTTCGGGCCGTACTCAGGTTCATAAAATTGATACAGGCCAGCAGCAACACAAACAGGCCAATAATGCTGAATAGCCTAACGGACTGAATTTGCCCACCTACATTTACCCCATTTTTAAACTCCGAATACAAATGCCATTTGGGCATAGGCAGCAGAAACAGTTCGGGTTTAAAGCGAGCGTCATCGTTATGTCTGACTCTATTCAGTTTCGCATCTTTAATCGCCAGCGATACGGTCTCCATATTGGCGTTGTCAGCTATCTGAACGAAGGTTTGAAACCAGCTATTACCCCACTGAAGCCATTCGGGTAACTCTTTCTTTTTTAAGTCCCAGGGCAGGATATACGCCAGGTTCTGAAACGTAGAATTGGTCGGCAAGTCAGCATAAACGCCCGTTACCTTTACGTCCCATTTTTTGTCAATGTTGATGAGTTTGTTCAATGGGTCGGCTTCTCCAAATAGTGATTTAGCCACCGATTCGGAAAGCAAAATAGAGTAGGGGTCGCGGAGGCCAGCGCGTGTCCCTTTTAGCATGGTCAGCGCCAGCATGTCGGTAATGTCGGGCTCCATGAAATTTCCGGATTTCGTAATTTTCTGATTGCCTAGCGTCAGCAGATGGTTTCCCGGATAATCGGCTGTTACAACGTATTTAAAATGAGCTCCGTAACTGTTTCGTAACTCTGGTGCTAACTGCATTGCCTGACTTGACCAGGTGTCAACTTTACCATCGAAGGTCTGATTCTGCATCACTTTCGCGATACGATTATAATTTGCGTAGTTCTGGTTATAAGCAAACTCATTGATAACCCACAGGCCAATAAGTACTGCCACGGCCATACCCGTTGCCAGGCCGGCAATGTTGATGGCTGAGTACCCCTTATGTTTAGTGAGGTTGCGGAAAGCAACCTTAAAATAGTTTCGTATCATGGTCGTATTTGTTGGTTTGGGGTATCTAGTTGCTTGTTGTTTCAATAAAGAGGGCCGCATCAGGCTCAGTACATCTTTCAGATAGCGCCAACGAGCTTCCCGCAGGCCAAGCTGCTGGACGCGTTGCTGAAACAGCTCATCCAAATCTCCCTCCAACTCATCGAGCCGATGTGCAGGAATGAGTAAGTGCAGGAGGTAAGTGGCCAGGCGGGGTGGGGGTGTTGGCATAGGGGTAAGGGCATGGGGCAAGGAGCGCGGTGCCGGGAGCAGGGGCAGTGAGATAGTTAGCCCCGCTCCGTGCACCCTGCTCCACGCTATTCAGATCGAAGGGAACGAACGGGGTTCACCAATGCGGCTTTGATGCTTTGGAAGCTCACAGTTAGTAGGGCTATGCTCACGGCCAGCAAACCCGCCAGGGCAAAGACCCACCATTCGATGTCGATGTGGTACGCGAAGTTTTGCAGCCACTGATTCATGGCATACCAGGCTATCGGGCTGGCGATCAGAATGGCAATGGCTACCGGTTTCAGGAAATCTTTTGATAATAAGGTAACTACGCTGCCCACCGATGCGCCCAATACTTTCCGGACGCCAATTTCTTTCGTCCGTTGCTGGGCCGAAAACGAGGCTAAGCCAAACAAACCCAGACAGGCAATAAAGATGGCCAGACCCGCAAAAACACTCAGGATGGTTTGCTGGCGCAGGTCTGCCTGATACATCTGATCGAATTTCTGATCTAAAAAGTGGTACTCAAATGGATAGGCGGGTCGTGTTTTGGCGTATAGTTGCTGAATGGTTTCTACCGTAGCAGGTATATTGCCAGGCTTTAGTCGGATCAAAGCCGTCCGTCGGTCGTCGTTCGGCGCAATCACTAACGGTTCGATGGCTTCTTTCAGGGACAGGAAATTGAAATCCTCGACCACGCCAATAATGGTTCGGTTTGTACTGTCCTGCACAGTGTTTTTTAGCCACTTACCAATGGCCTGGTCTGGAGTCCATCCTAGTCGGGCCGCTGCCGTTCGGTTAATCAAAGCTGCACGAGTTGTATCGGATGGGTATTGGGGCGAAAAGTCCCGGCCCGCAATCAGTTTTAGCCCCAACGTTTTTACATAATCGAAATCGGCAAACTCCGTTCGGGATTTCCACCGGTTGGGCTGACCTTCTACATCAAACATATGTCCATCGAAAAAGCCACCCGGTTCGCCCGACATCATCGAAACGGCCTCTACCCGGCTCTGAGCCAATAATTCCGGTTTATGCTTCAGGATGAAATTATAGATATCTCCATTATCGATAGGAATAACCAACGTTTGCTCTTTGTTGTAACCAAGCTGTTTGTTTTTCAGGTAGCTCATCTGTTGCGTACCGATGGCTGTTCCGAGCATTAGTAATATCGAAATGCTGAACTGCACCACGACCAATACCTGCCGTAACGAAACACCGCCTTTACCCAGCCGCAACTTCCCTTTGAGCGCCTGGATGGGCGAAAAAGCCGCCAGCACAAACGCCGGATAACTACCCGATAGGAACCCCGCTACTACGATAATCCCGATAAGAAACAATGCGATGGGTGCTGCATAAACGGGAAGATTTAATGGGTAGCCGAGTAGTTGTTTGTAGAAGGGCAGAGCCAATGCCAGAAAACCAAGCGCGAGTACGCAGGAGAACGCTGTCAGTAGGAGCGACTCACCAATGAACTGCCACACAAGGTGTCCTTTTATAGCCCCCAGTACTTTCCGGACGCCAATTTCTTTCGATCGCTCGACCGCCCGAACTGTCGATAGGTTCATGAAATTGATACAGGCCACCAGCAGAATCAGGATGGCAATCGACAGAAAGATATAAACCACTCGCTTATCGCCATGCTTAACGCTGTCGAAGGCTGCCTGTTCAAAGTAAATGTCACGTAATGGAGTGAGCGACAGGGTAAAATGAAAGCCATACTCTTTCATGATCTGGCCCATGTGTTTCTCCATGAAGCGCGGAAAATTTCGCTCCACCTGCGCTTCGGTCGTAGTTGGGGCCAACTGTACGTAGGTGTAAATGCCGTTGTTGATCCATTTGGTCATGTAGCCCCGGTCCTTATAATTTTCCAGAGGAATTACCATGTCAAAATCCAGGTGGGAATTGGCGGGTACATCCTGCGCAATCCCTGTAACCTTTACGGGTAAATCTTTATCGACTTCAACGATTTTGCCCATCGCGTTGTCGATACTGCCGAAATATTTCCTGGCTGTTGATTCGGTCAGTACGATACTCGCGGGTTCGAGCAATACTGTAGCGGGGTCGCCTTTGAGCAATGGGAAGGAAAAGAAGGTAAAAAAGGAAGGGTCAGCGTCGATGATTTTCCGCTCGTGAAACGATTTGTCTTGGGCCTTTATCAACGCATCGGTAGGATTTACCCGGACTGCCTGGGTAATTTGTCCCTTAAAGTCGTTCAGCAACGCAGGTCCATAAGGTCCCGACAAGTAAGAGACACCAACCTCTTTCCCTTCGTGCTCAATACCCCGCATGACCCGGTAAATGGATTTTCCGTCTTTGTGGAAATTGTCTACGCTAAACTCGTTCATGATGAACAGGAAAATCATCAGGCATACCGTGATACCCGTAGACAAGCCTAGGAGGTTAATAAGGGAAAAAGCTTTGTTTCGGATCAGATTCCGAAAAGCGATTTTAAGATAATTGCGAAGCATAGCCGTAATAGCTGGGTTTGGGTATTCACTAGGTTGTTGTTTTAATAAAGAAGGTCGCATCAGACTGAACACATCCTTCATATAGCGCCAGCGGGCTTCCCGCACGCCAAACTGCCTGACACGTTCCTGGAACAGTTCGTCCAAATCGCCTTCCAGTTCATCCACCCGATGCGGAGGGCAGAACCAGTGGAGCAGGCGGGTAGCTAGGCGGGGTGGTCCGACGTTTCGGGATTTCATAAGCTTTTTGGCTTGAAGCTCGGAGCTCGGAGCAGGGCTAGCTATTTCACTGCCCCTGCTCCGAGCTCCCTGCACCACGCTATTCAGATCGTAAAGAGCTAACCGGGTTCATCAGGGTTGCTTTGATTGACTGATAGCTGACCGTTAGCAGGGTAATCGCCAGTGCACCAGCGCCAGAGGCTGCAAAAATCCACCACGACAGTTTAGTATGATAGGCGTATTTCTGGAGCCAGTTGCCGAGGATGTAATATGAGATGGGCGCAGCAATACCAAAAGCGATAATAACCAGAAAAACGAAGTCCTTCGACAACAATCGCCACAGGCTGAATATGGATGCGCCTAGTACCTTACGAACGCCAATTTCTTTGGTGCGTTGTTCGGCCATAAACGAGGCTAAGCCAAATAAGCCGAGGCACGAGATGAAAATAGCCAGGGTGGTAAAAAGCAAAGCCAGTTTGCCAATGCGCTCTTCGGCGGCAAACTTTAAAGCATGTTCCTGGTCAACAAACTTATAGTCGAAGGGAGCGGCAGGATTGTATTTTTTGAAAACAGCTTCTGTCTTACTCAAGGCACTTGCGGTACTGAGGGTTGGGGCCAGTTTCAAGATAGCAAAATTGCCTTTTTTTCGGTTGATGATAAAGACAGTTGGCCTAACGGACTCATAAGGCGACTCCATCACCATATCTTTAATAACGCCAATTACCTTGTACGATTCGTTATTTAAGAATTCACCAGCTTTTACCACTTCGCCGATTGGCGATCCCGCCGGTCCGCCGGTGCGATTACGGTGCCCGAATCCCATTAGTTTCACGGCCGATTCATTCAATACCATACCCGTCGAGTCGGTTGTAAAGGCTCTTGAAAAATCCCGGCCTTGCGTAAATTGCCAACCTACGGTTTTCCCATAATCGTACGATACTTTCACGGCAGCAATACTAGCCTGCTGATTTGGGTCTTTGCCTTTCCAGTTAAAATCGGGTAACGACAGGAAAATGCCTGTCAATGGGCTGTGCGACTCGGCTATGTTGGTGATAGCTCCCGATTTTTGTAGTTCGTCCCGAATAGCCTCCAGATGAGTATGAACATCAGGTGTTGGTGTTTGGAGGATAATTAAACCGGCGCGATTATACCCCATGGGCCGATTTTGGGCGTATTGAATCTGTTGGTAAACGATAATCGTTCCGATGATCAGCGTGACCGAGACGGTGAACTGAATGACCACCAACACCTTACGCGGAAGAGCTGCAAACCGTCCGGCCCGAAAGCCGATGCCCTTTAAGACCTTAATTGGTTGGAACGATGACAGATAGAGAGCTGGATAACTACCCGCTAAAAAACCGGTCAGTAGAACAAAGCCAAGGCTCGCTGCCCAGAAATAGGGCGAAGTCCAGAAAATGGTCAGATGCTTACCGGCAACTTCATTAAACCAGGTCAGAGAAACCGTTGTCAGGCCAAGCGCCAGCGCAAAAGCGAGTACAACAACCAGAAACGATTCGCTGAAAAACTGGCTAATCAACTGACTCCGAACGGAGCCAACGGCCTTTCGAATACCGACTTCCTTTGCTCGTTTTTCGCTTCGGGCCGTACTCAGATTCATGAAGTTTATGCAGGCTAATAATAGAACAAACACACCGATCAGACTGAACAGCCAAACGTACTGAATCCGTCCGCCAACCGATACGCCGTTCTCGAACTCCGACGCTAAGTACCACTTACTCATCGGGTGAAGAAACATCTGCGAATGATATTGCTGGCTTTCTTTCCGGCCGTTCTGAAGTTTGATGTCGTTGATCTGCGCCGAAACCTTATCCATATCTGCATTATCGGCCAGTTGGACATAGGTGCGAAACTGGTTATTATCCCAATCGTCTTTGTTTTTGGTTGCCTGATAAATGACGCTCCAGGGAGCCAGAAAGGTTACGTCACTAAATTGAGAGTTCAGCGGAAAGTCTTCATAAACACCCGCTATGTTCAGATTTGTGTCATCGTTAAGCTTGATGACTTTACCGATTGGATCAGCATCCCCGAAAAAAGCTTTCGCTACTGATTCAGATAATAAAATGGATGACGGATCTTTTAAGCCCGACCGTGTCCCTTTGCGCATCGTCAAACTGAGCATATCGGCAATGCCCGGTTCAATGTAGTTGCCCAGTTTTGTGAACTTCTTATCGCCCACCGACAGGATGGTTTCGAAAGTGCCGGACGACATAACTACATGCTTAAACGGTCCGCCGTCGCGGCTAGACCCGTACATCGTTCGGAGGGCATTGCCCAGAGGAGGAGGATTCTCTTCCTGCGTACTAACAACACCATTAAACGTCTGGTTTTGCAGCACCTGCGCAATACGGTCATAATTCTCGAAGGATCGGTTGAAGGAGAGTTCGTCATACACCCACAAGCCGATGAGCATAGCGACCGTCATACCCACGGCAAGCCCGCCAATATTGATAAAGGAGTACGTCTTATTCTTGACAAGATTTCTGCGAGCGATTTTTAAATAATTGCGTATCATGGTTGTATTTGTTGGTTTAGGGTATGTCCACATCGACGTTGGTTGTCGTTTCATCAAAGAAGGCCGCATCAGGCTCACGACATCCTTTGTATAGCGCCAACGGGCTTTTCGCAGGCCAAGCTCTTCGACTCGCTGCTGAAACAGCTCATCCAGATCACCCTCCATCTCCTCCACCCGATGCGGGGCGCAGAATAGGTGCAGCAGGTAGGTAGCGAAACGAGGTGGGTGTTTCATAGCAGGGAGCGTGGGGCACGGAGCGAGGGGACGGGAGCTTGGTTTTACCCCTGCCCCTAGCCCCCTGCTCCACGCTTCTTATTCAGATCGTAACGATTGTACGGGATTCATTAATGCCGCTTTGATGCTTTGGAAACTGACGGTTAATAAGGTAATCAGCAAGGCACCTGCGCCCGAAACGGCAAAGATCCACCAGGAGATGTCGGTATGGTAGTCGTATTTCTGGAGCCATTTACCCAAGAAGTAGTTAGCCATTGGGGCAGCGATACTCAAGGCGATCACGACCAGCACCACAAAGTCTTTTGACAACAGCCCCCATAGATTCAGCACCGATGCGCCGAGCACTTTGCGAACGCCGATCTCCTTCGCTCGTTGTTCGGCCACAAACGAAGCCAGACCAAAAAGACCTAAACAGCTAATCAAAATGGCGAGTATGGCAAAAAAGCCAGCCAGTTTGCCAATACGCTCTTCGGTAGCAAATTTTCGGGCATACTCATCATCAACAAACTTGTAGTCGAAGGGAGCGCTGGGGATGATTTTCCTGAAGGTAGTTTCGAGTGTTGCCAGCGCTTCATGGGAGGTAACACTCGGCTTTAATTTCACAAAAATGTATCCTTTATAGCCTTTCAGGAAAAAAATGGTTGGTTTTATCGGCTCAAACGGGGATCGCATCACCATGTCTTTGACAACCCCGATGATCTTAAACTTCTGGATGCCATCAAATTCGGTATCCCAGCTGATGGTTTCTCCTATGGGCAATCCGCCCGTTCCGGCGTACCGGTTGCGGTTTTTCAAGCCCATTTCTTTTACGGCCGCTTCATTCAGGACAAAACCGGCCGAATCGGTGGCAAACTCTTTTGAAAAGTCCCGACCTGCTACAAACTGCCAGCCGATTGTTTTACCATAGTCATGGCTAACGCTCAGGGTGCCAAAATTGGTCTGAAAACCAGGATCTCTTCCCGGCCAGTCAAAGCCACCATTCATGGCACTAATGTCTGTTACCCGACTCGACGATTCAGCCACGTCGGCGACTACGCCCGTTTTTAGGAACTCCGCTTTTAAAACGTCTGACTTCCCTTCAAAATCGGGCGTGCTTTTCCGAAATACCAGCAAGTTTTCGCGGGAATACCCAACAGGACGATCTTTGGCATATTGAATTTGCCGGTAAACAACGATTGTCCCGATGATGAGAATGGTGGAAACCGAAAATTGGACGACCACCAGCACTTTTCGGGGCATTGAAGCCAAGCGGCCTATTAAAATTGTCCCTTTTAAGACCCGGATGGGTTTGAAAGAAGATAAATACAGAGCCGGATAACTACCTGACAATAGGCCGGTTAAAACAATAACAACAATTGAAAACAGCCAGAAAAGCGGGTTACTCCACAAAATGGCGATTCGCTTGTCGGCCACGTTGTTAAACCAGGGCAATGCAAGCAGAACCAGTAGGATGGAAAGAATAAAAGCGAAGGTGACTGTTAATAGTGACTCAGCAAAAAACTGACTGATCAATTGACTGCGCATCGATCCGACGGCCTTCCGAATGCCTACTTCCCTGGCTCGTTTCTCGGAGCGGGCTGTATTCAAATTCATAAAATTGATGCAGGCCAGCAGTAGCACAAATCCGCCAATGATGCCATAAATCCAGACATATTTTAACTCCTCGCTGGTAGCAATGACGCCGTTGGCATACGTTGAATATAAATGCCAATTGCGCATAGGTTGGAGAAATAGAGCCGGTTTGCGTTCCGCATATTCTTTATCCACATGAGCCAGTTTCAGATCTTTAATTTTTGCCGAAATGGCGTCAAAACTTGCCTGAGGGGCAATTTGCGTGTAGATATGCAGGAAATTATTGTTCCAGTCATCCTTGTGGTCCCGAATGTAATCGTATGAAGACAGCATCAAATCCCAGGGAGCGATAAAGGCCACGTCTTTGAATTCCGAATTGTTAGGCAGATCCTGGTATACGCCCGTTACCTTTACGTTGATCTCATTATCCAGTCTCACCAGTTTATTCAGCGGATCTGCATCGCCAAAGAGCATTTTCGCCAACGTCTCGGATAAGAGAATGGAGTTCAGCTCTGTTAATCCATTTCTATTTCCATAGTTCATTTGCAGCGAAAGTAATTCTGGGGCTTCCGCCTGCATATAGCGCCCTTTTTGACTGAAAACTTTATCGCCGGAAGCAACGATGATGTTTTGCGTTTGGGTGGACATCACTACGCTCGTAAAATCATCTTTGAATTCGTTGCGTAGCATTGTCCCTAACGGAATCGGATTATTTTCTCGCGTACTCGTTTCTCCGCGAATGGTTTGATGTTGCATCACCCGCGCAATTCGCTCATAATTCTGGTGATAGTGATTGAACGAGTACTCATCGTATATCCACAGACCAGTCAGGATTGCGACCGCCATTCCCACGGCCAGCCCACCCATGTTGATGACCGAATACATCCGGTTTTTGGCCAGGTTTCTCAACGCGATTGTCAGATAGTTTCGTAGCATAGTTGATAATGTTGGGTTTGGATACTCATTCGTCTGCCGTTTTATGAATGAAGGGCGCAGTAAACTCACCACATCCCGTACATATCGCCACTGAGCTTCCCGCAAGCCTACCTCCCGGACACGCTGCTGGAACAGTTCGTCCAGGTCACCCTCTATCTCCTCCACCCGATGCGGGGCTAGGAACAGGTGCAGCAGGTAGGTGGCCAGGCGGGGCGGTTTCATAGTTAAGAGTGTAGAATAAAGAATAAGGAGTAGTCATTGGGTCAGATTCAGAAATTATTCTTCACCGCACGGGCGGCCCCGTCTACACTCTTCATTCTTCACTGATTTTATTCAGACCGAAGGGAGGCAACTGGGTTCAGTAGGGCGGCTTTGATGCTTTGAAAACTGATTGTCAGTAGGGCAATTCCGATAGACAACCCACCCGCCAGCGCGAAAACCCACCAGTCGATAGCAATCTTGTAAGCGAAGTCCTGTAGCCATCGGTTCATGGCATACCAGGCAATCGGCGTCGTGAGAACAATAGCGATCATGACTGGCTTCAAAAAGTCTTTGGCGAGCAGCGCGACAACACTGGCTGCCGATGCGCCCAATACTTTCCGAACGCCAATTTCTTTGGTCCGTTGTTCGGCTGCGAAGGTGGCGAGGCCGAACAAGCCTAAACAGGAAATAAAAATGGTAAGGATAGCGAAATAGTTGGCTAATTGGCTGACCATATGTTCGCTACGGTAGAGCTTGCTGAATTCCAGATCGGAGAATTGGTAGCTGAACGGGAAGTTAGGGTTTAACTCGTGGCTAACTTTTTCCAGACTAGCCAGGGCTTCTTTGGTTTTACCGGCTTCTGCCCGGATGATGACGGTGCCCCAAATACGTGTTTCATCCAGTCGCAAAATGATCGGCTCAATGGCCTGATGCATGGAGCTAAAGTGAAAATCCTTGAGCACGCCGATAATCTTGCCTTGCCGAGACCCCCAGGTTAATGGTTGATCAACGCCGGTTTTGTACCCTATTTTGGCCAATGCGGCTTCGTTGACTAAAAAGCCTACCGAGTCGGTGCCAAATGCTCGGGAGAAATCACGCCCTTCTACCATCGTCAGGCCCATCGTTTTTACGAAATCGTAGCCTACAGTTTCATCGGCAAACTTAACGGCCTGATTGGGGTCTTTTCCTGACCAGGTGAAATCGCCGGTATGGTGTTCGATCAGGGTAGGCGTACCTCGCATGCGCGAGATGGTCTGAATGCCGGGCATATTGCTCGCTTCTTCTTTAAACAGCGTGTATTTTCTGCCCAGCTCACCTTCCAACGGCATATAAATAAGGTTCTCGCGGTTAAAGCCGATGTTTTTGGTTTGAATGTAATCCACTTGCCGATACATGACAATCATACCTACAATCAGGAGAATAGACAAGCCAAACTGAAAGACAACCAGCGCTTTCCGGAAATTTGTTGCGCCAGGGCTGAACCGTAAACTGCCTTTCAAGACCTTGACCGGATTGAGTGCCGATAGAAAAAGGGCGGGATAGCTGCCCGACAAAAAGCCAGTCAGCAGTAATAGACTTAGCAGTGTAGCCCAGAATATCGGCTGGCTGAACGGCAGAAGTAATTGCTTACCCGTCAGATTGTTGAAAGCGGGCAGAGTCAAGGCGACTAGTCCAATGGCAAACAACATGGCAATGCTTGTGAGTAAAATGGCCTCGCCCACAAACTGCCCCATCAACGCTGAACGAGCGGCACCAATGGCTTTCCGAACGCCCACTTCTTTGGCGCGTTTGGCCGAACGTGCCGTGGCCAGGTTCATGAAATTGATGCAGGCAATGAGTAGAATGAAAATGGCTACAAAACTGAATAACCGTACATACTCAATACGCCCACCGTCAAGTTGCCCGTTTTTGAAGGTAGAGTGAAGGTATTTTTCGGGATAAGGTTGCAGTGCCAGCTCTTCAATGAATGCCTTATTTTTAGGTTTGTAGCGGTATGTAAATTCCTTGATTTTGGCTTCAACGTTGGCTGGATCGGCTGGTTCGCCGTTGGGGCTGGAACGTAACTGGATGTAAGTAAATGGATTGACATTCCCCCAATTGTTGACCCAGTCGTTGGTTTTCACAAAATCGGTCCAGGTTCGTAGAAAATCGAACTGTTGCGACGAATTAGCGGGGAGGTTTTCAAAAACGGCGGTTACAGTTAGGTTGTCATTGTTTTCGTAACGAATGACTTTCCCAATGGCTTTGGCGGGACTTCCGAAAAACTGATCGGCCATTTTTCGGGAGATGGCAATGCCGTTGGGCGCGTTCAACGCGGTTTCAGCAGATCCTTCCAGCAACGGGTAACTGAACATCTTGAAAAAATCAGCTCCGGCAAATGAGCCATCCATCTTGCCGATCTTGTTGCCTACTTGGAACGTAAACGGCTGATTCCATTCGAGGCCGCTGGCATATTGAATTTCCGGAATGGCACGTTTGAGCTCGTCCGCCAGCAATCCCTGAGTTTCATAAGCGGCCTCCGTTTTCCCGTCGAAATAGTTGCGTTCATAGACCTGATACAGGTTTTTGCCATTCGCATGGAATCCATCCACACTTCGTTCATCCTGAACCCATAGTAAAATCAACAGGCTACAGGTCATGCCCAGCGATAGCCCCGCTATGTTGATGCCCGAGAACCCTTTGCTACGCGCAATAGTCCGCCAGGCTATTTTAAAATAGTTTCGTATCATGGTCGTATTTGTTGGTTGAGGGTATGTCCAGGCTGGCAAAGTGTTCGGTTGTCGTTGCATCAAGGATGGCCGCATCAAGCTCGCTACATCCTTCACATAGCGCCAACGGGCTTTCCGGACGCCAAACTGCCTGACGCGTTGCTGGAACAGTTCATCTAAATCACCTTCCAACTCATCTGTCCGATGCGCAGGGATGAGTAAGTGCAGGAGGTAGGTAGCCAGGCGGGGCGGGGTAGTATTCATAGCGTGGAGCACGGAGCGGGGTGCAGGGATTGTGGAACTGGTATATACCCTGCCCCGTGCTCCCTGCTCCGCGCTATTCAGATCGTAAAGAGCGAACGGGATTCATTAACGCGGCTTTGATACTCTGAAAACTGACCGTCAGTAAGGTAACGACCAATGCGCCAGCGCCAGAAGCGGCAAAAATCCACCAGGATAGCTCTGTTCTGTACTGATAATTCTGGAGCCAGTTTGCCAGTACATAATAAGCAATTGGCGTAGCCAGACAGAAGGCGATAACAACCAGAATGACAAATTCTTTGGAGAGCAATTGCCAAACGGTGAATACAGACGCGCCCAGCACTTTTCGAATCCCAATCTCCTTCGTACGTTGTTCAGCTATGAACGATGCCAGCCCGAATAATCCCAGGCAACTAATCAGGATCGCCAGGATGGCAAAACCACCGGCCAACCCACCAATCCGTTCTTCGTTTCCGAATTTTCGTGCAAACTGATCATCGGCAAATTTGTAGTCGAAAGGGGAGTCTGGGCTGTACTGTTTAAATACCTGCTCTACTTTTGTCAGGGCTTCATGGGCCGATAGCTGCGGAGCTAAGCGAATGTTTATCGTGTTTACATTTCGGTAGTTGACAGCAAAAAAAGATGGATTGACGGGCTTAAACGGATCTTCTTTCACCATGTCTTTGATGACGCCAATTACGGTATACGCCTTACCGCTCTGTCGAACTGTTTCGCCGATTGGGTTTTTGAAGCCCATTAACTTTACGGCTGCTTCATTTAAAATCATCGCAGCACTGTCCGTTGTAAACTCTCGGGAGAAATCCCGCCCGGCTTTCACTTGCCAGCCAATTGTTTTGCCGTAATCGTGTGTGATGTAATTCGACATCACCAGTGGTTTGCTATCGGCCTTTTTACCTTTCCATGAAATATCGGTTGTGCCACCAGACTGAGAGGTGATCGAACCTGATGCTTCTGCCATACCCACCACGGCTCCTGTATTGAGCAGATCATTCCGCAGAGTCGTATAATGCCTGGCCAGCTCAGGTGCATTCATCCCGAGTTCAATCAACCCACTTCGACTATAACCTATCGGACGATCTTTGGCGTGTTCGATCTGCCGGAATACGATAATGGTGCC
This sequence comes from Spirosoma litoris, assembly GCF_054776755.1. NCBI lineage: Bacteria > Pseudomonadati > Bacteroidota > Cytophagia > Cytophagales > Cytophagaceae > Spirosoma > Spirosoma litoris. Next base: position 345,766 of record NZ_BAAHBI010000020.1, read on the forward strand.
AATAATGAGCATTACTGAAACCGTAAACTGAAATCCCACCAGCACCCGACGAGGAATGGTAGCTGAACGGCTGGTTCGCATGACGCCCTTCAACACTTTGATTGGCTGGAAGGAGGATAGGTAGAGGGCTGGGTAACTCCCCGCAATCAACGCCGTCAACAGACTGAACCCCAAACCAGCAAGCCAGAACAGCGGATTAGTCCATAAAATGCTTATTTTTTTGTCGGCAACCTGATTGAAAAACGGTAAAACAAGTTGTACGAACAAAACCGCCAGCACAAAAGCCAATAGAGCCATTAGTAGTGATTCGCTGAAAAACTGCCCAATCAATTGGCTCCGTAACGATCCGATTGCTTTCCGAATGCCGACTTCCTTGGCCCGTTTCTCGCTTCGGGCGGTACTCAGATTCATGAAATTGATGCAGGCCAGCAGCAGCACAATAATGCCAATAGCGCCAAAAAGCCAGACAAATGTGATGATTCCGCCCGTATTGACCCCGTTTTTAAAATCAGAATACAGATGCCATTTGCTCATCGAGTGTAGGAAAAATTCGGGTTTATAACCCGGCGGATTATCTCGTTTCATCCGAATGTCCTTGATTTTGGCTGATATCAGATCAAAATCGGCATCTGGTTTGAGTTGGGCGTAAATCTGGTACGAATTGGAATCCCATTGATCCTGATCGCGTTTAGCCCCTTCATCGTTAGCCGCAAAGAATTTCCAGGGAGCCAGAAAGGTCACGTCGTTGAAGGTGTTGTTGGTTGGAAAATCTTCGTAAACGCCCGTGACTTTCACCGTCTGCTTATTATCAAGTTTGATGAGCTTGTTGAGCGGATTTTCGGTTCCGAACATCGCCTTGGCGAGTGATTCAGACAGCAGGATCGAATTGACGTCATTATCACCGAACCGTGTACCTGCCACAACATTCAGCGACAGCATATCAATAAAATCTGGCTCGACATAATTACCGGTCTTCAATAGTTTTCGATCCCCGGATGCCAGAATAACATCGCGCGTTACCGATAGACCAACCGATTCGAAATCAGGGTATTTACTCCGCAGTTCCTGCGCCAGCGGAATCGGCAGTACATCGTAAGACGATTTCTCGACGTCGAACTTTACAAACTGCCAGAGCTTAGCCAGTCGATCATGGTTATTAAACTGCTTATTGAACGAAAGTTCATCATAAATCCAGAGGCCAATGAGCATGGCCACGGCCATGCCCGATGCCAGCCCAAAAATGTTAATAAATGAATAGACCCGGTTCTTGATCAGATTTCGGAAAGCGACTTTTAGATAATTACGTAGCATAGTAGTAAAAGCTGGGTTTGGGTATTCATTCGTCGATTGTCGTTTCAAGAGCGAAGGCCTCATTAGGCTTAACACGTCCTTCATGTACCGCCAGCGGGCTTTTTGCAAGCCCAATTGTTCGACGCGTTGCTGGAACAGCTCATCTAAGTCACCTTCCAACTCATCTACCCGATGGGGTGGGCAGAACCAGTGGAGTAGGCGAGTGGCTAGGCGGGGCGGTGTCATAGGCTTTTGGGCAGGGAGCAAGGGGCTCGGAGTAGGGTCAGTGAGATATTAGCCCTGCTCCGAGCTCCCTGCTCCACGCATTATTCAGATCGTAAAGAGCGAACGGGGTTCACCAACGCGGCTTTGATGGCCTGGAAACTAACGGTTAGCATGACAATTACGAGTGATGATACTAACGTCAGGACAAAGACACCAGCACCGATGGCGATGCGGTAGTTATAATCCTGAAGCCATTTATCCATCGCGTACCAGCCAATGGGAGCGCCAATAACAAAGGCAATAACGAGTAGTTGTATGAAGTCTTTGGTTAACAGGCCGATGATACTAGGGACGCTGGCTCCCAATACTTTTCGTACGCCAATTTCTTTCGTACGCTGTTGCGCCGTATAAGCCGCTAAACCAAACAAGCCCAGACAAGAAATGAAGATCGTGAGCCCTGTAAACAAGCTGGTCAACAAGCTCGTCCGTTGTTCGTCGGCAAACTTGGCTTTATAGGACTCGTCGGCGAAGGTGTATTCGAACGGATAGCCAGGATTGTATTTCTTGAAGACGGCCTCCGCAAGCTCCAGGTTCTGAGCCGTTGTGTTCGCCGGATTTAATCGAATGCTTGTCCAGGATAATGGGACTGACCCTTTGGGGCCATGAACAAGAACCGGATTGATGGCTTCATAGGGCGAGGCAAAAATGAAATCCTTTACCACGCCAATTACCTGCCAGTTTCGATTATCGAACGAGACGGTTGCCCCAATTGGCGTTTTCAGGTGCATCGTTTTGACGGCGGTTTCGTTGAGTAAAACGGCGGACGAATCCGTTGGATATTGCCGGACATCAATTTCCCGACCTGCGATCAATTTCGTGCCGGTTGTTTTCAGAAAATTAGCATCAGCAGCAAACCGATCGAACTCAATATCCTTATCGGCTTTTGTGCTGCCGGGCCAGGAAAGACCCCACTGCCGGGACGAGATGGTTGTGATCGGGCCGAGGGATTTGCTCACGGCAACAGCCGCCCCACGCTGAATCAACTCCTGCTGCAAGGAACCATAGTGGTCGGGCAAGTCGCCGGATAGATACGAAAACAGAAGATTGTTACGATCATAACCACTTTCCCGATTTTGGGCGTAGTTGATCTGATGTTTGATAACCAATGTGGCGATAATCAGTACAATGGCGAACGTAAACTGGGCAATGACCAATCCTTTTCTCGGTGAGAATGCAGCATGTACCGACTGCGAAACGCCTTTCATAACCTTCACTGGCTGAAAATTGGCAAGAAAAAAGGCGGGATAGCTACCAGCCAGCAAACCCGTGAACAGAACGAACGCAAGAGCCGATGCCCAAAAACGAACCGATCCGAACGATAAGGATAACTGCTTGCCTGTTAGTTCATTGAAGGTTGGCATACACAGCACGATCAGGAGTAGGGCCAGGATACCTGAAAGAAACGTAAGCAGTATCGACTCGCTGATAAACTGAAAAATCAAGGCTGATTTCTGGGCGCCAGCTACTTTCCGAACACCAACTTCCTTGGCTCGTTTTTCGCTTCGGGCGGTGCTCAAATTAATGAAGTTGACAGCGGCTATCAGTAAGATAAATGCCGCAATGATTCCGAATAGCCGAACAGTAACAATCTTTCCTTCAGTGAGTTGCCCGTTTTCCTGTTTGGCATACAGATGCCATTTGTTGGCTGGGTGAAGGAAAATCTGCCTGTTTGCTACATCTTCGACCACTCCTTTAAGATGATTTGCGGTCAGGCGCTTGATCTTCTCATTGACAAGGTCTGAATTGGCTTTATCTTTCAGCAGGACAAATGTGTAATTGTTATTCGATACCCATCCGTCCGAATCCCAACTTGGCGTTACAAACGCAGTCCAGGGCAGGAGAAAGGATACATCATTAAATTGAGTATTCGTTGGTAAATCATCCAGAATACCCGTCACCGAAAAGCTATCCTTATGATCGAGCTGGACGATTTTTCCTAACGCATCGGTTGTGCCAAACAGCTTGTCGGCCAACGCTTTTGTAATAACGATGCCATTGTTTCCCGAAAGAACTTTTTCGCGATTGCCAGCTAGTAAGGAAAAGTCGAACAGGTTCAGAAAGGAAGGGTCAGCATACGCACCTTCCGTATTTAGTTTTTTATCGCCCGCCGTTAGCAGAAAACCGGTGGGGCGGAAGCGAACAGCGTCTTCAACATCTGGGTAATTCTGTTTTAGAGCAGGCGCCAACGGCTTTGGCGTGGTGCCCCAAACCTGCGCATTGCCATTGAATATATCCCGATTATAGACTTGAAAAAGCCGATCTGTTTTGGTGTAAAATCGATCGTAGGTCAACTCACTTTGTATCCATAGGAAAATTAGGGCCGATGCTGCCATCCCGACAGCCAGCCCAGCGATGTTAAGCGATGCATAGCCTTTGGCCCTCATCAGGTTCCGCCAGGCGATTTTGACATAATTGCTAATCATAGTTGGGGTCAGAAAAAAAGGTTGAGGGTATTCATTAGTCAGTTGTTGTTTTAGTAAGGAGGGTTGCATCAGGCTGGGCCGCATCAGGCTTACGACGTCTCGAACGTAACGCCATCGAGCTTGCCGCAAACCAAATAGCTCGACCCGTTGCTGGAACAACTCGTCTAAATCGTCCTCCAGCTCGTCGGCCCGATGAGGGGCGAAAAGCCAGCGGATCAGGTATTTAGCCCAGCGAGGTTTCATAATGTACAATGCGTAATGGATAATGAAGGAGACAGAATGTATTATAGACGAATTGGTCGTTGTGGGTCATTATTCATTGTACATTATCTCCATTATTCATTTTTAAATCCATCACATCCAGATCGTGTTTGGAATCGATTCCCACATCTGATTGCGCACCTGCCGAATTTCTTCCAATGCCCGACGACCAGCCGCCGTAACCGAGTAAAGCCGCTTTCGACGGCCACCTCGTTCGGCAGTCATGCCGCCTAGTTCTGATGTCACCAGCCCTTTTTCGCCGAGTCGGTTTAGCGCCGAGTGGACCGCTCCCAGATTGACTGAGCGATTCATTTGTTGCTCAATTTCGGTGACAACGGTTGCGCCATAGGCATCTCCCGACCGAATAGCCACCGCCAGCAGTACGACCTCTTCAAATTCGCCTAAGTACGTCCCTTTCATCAGCGTTTATTAGATGTGTATATGTATAACAAATGCTTGGCCAGAAACGAAAAAGTGCCATTCCGGCTAGAAATGACACTTTTTCGTTTTTTAGAACAACTTAATTTGTCCAGAAACGGACAGTTTTTGTACGTATCTGGACAGGTAACAGCTAAAATTCGACTTTATCTTTACCCAGAATTCGCGCCCGATGCTGAATGCCCCAAAGACGCAAAGCCTCGATAATACTATCTAACGAATGACTGTACTCGGTCAATTCATATTCGACGGTGACAGGGGTTGTGGCATACACACGCCTAACGGCGAACTCATTAAGTTCTAGCTCTTTAAGTTCTTTACTGAGGACTTTAGCCGTAATGCCCGTAACCAGACGCTGCAGCTCCCGAAAGCGCCGGGGACCTTCGTTCAGGGCAATAATAATGGGCAACTTCCATTTTCCGTTCAATACATACAGCGCGTCCTGTACTGCCTGTAAACTCTGATTGCAGGCAGCCGCCGAATGCTCTCGACGGTCGGTCGTTGCCGGCATAACTTCTTCAACGAGTGTATTCATACATTAAAGGTACTATGCAGAACTTAATTGACCATGTGGTATCCCAAACGATAGCGGTATCCTTTGGGATACTGATAACAAATAGATAGTGGGTTTCAGTAGGTTTGTACCATCAATACGTGGTCAGCGCAGGCCATTGTAAAACCGTACAAATCATGAATCCTAAAGTAATGCGTATATTGACCATCGTGATGACTGTTCTGGCAGCCGGGATGGCTATACTGAGTGGCGTGATGAAACTAACTAAATCACCCCAGGTAATGGAAGGCCTGAACAAAGTGGGCGTGGGCGACCATGTTATCCAGTTGGGCCTGATGGAAATTGGCTTTGCTGCCCTCTTTCTGTATCCCAAAACAATGAAAATCGGCTTTATTCTGTTGACCTGCTATTTTGCGGGAGCCATCGCTACTGAACTGTCTCATGGCACGCCGTTTAACGCGGTTATGCCGCTCGTGTTGATCTGGATTGCGGCCTTCCTCCGCGATAAAACGATTTTTTTACCCGCAGCCTAGAGACAAGGCATGCCTTGTCTCTACATACCCCATCCGTCTCTGTGATCAATAAATGGTATATTTCGGCACGCATTGTTCACCTGCCTATACCATGAAAACCGTCGATAAACGAATCAGGGCTGGATTGTTATTGTTCTGGGCGCTTTACTTCTCCATTGTATTCACCAGCAATAGCGCTGATGCACTTGGAGCTCTATCGTTGCTATCACCTAACTGGCACTTTGTTTCGGGGAATTTCGGGTTAATTCAGCGAGTGGTGGCCATGTATGAGCCGCCAACCTGGCTAGCTGGTTTTCTGTTTGCGGGTGTTATTTTCTGGGAAGCCATCGGAGCGATTCTTTTCTGGAAAGCGTTTCGAATTACGCTGCAACTGAATCAAAAACTGAACGTTACTATGCATGCGGCATTCGGCATCACGATTGGCTTGTGGGCCTCGTTCATTCTGGCCGACGAAATCTTTCTGACCTACTTATTCGGCGGTTTATCGTCAACTCACTTTAACCTTCTCCTGGCCGAACTGGGGACTTTTATTCTGATTCGGTTGCTGGATTGATGGCAGGGTGCAGGGAGCCCAGAGTAGGGATAATGCCGTTGAAAACCCTGCTCCGGGCTCCCTGCTATCTACTCACTCCGCAAACTCTTTACCGGGTTCATCAAAGCCGCTTTGATGCTTTGGAAGCTAACCGTTAGTAAAGCAATGACCAAGGCTAAAGCGCCTGTTAAGGCAAATACCCACCATTCGATGTTGATGCGGTATTTGTAAGCTTGCAGGAACTTGTCCATCGTATACCAGGCAACGGGCGATGCAACCAGAAAGGCGATGAATACTAGGAGTAGGAAGTCCCGGGAAAGCAACGAGACAATGTTGGGGACGGTGGCACCAAGTACCTTACGCACGCCAATTTCCTTGATCCGCTGTTCGGCCATGAAGGACGACAAACCGAATAGGCCCAGGCACGAAATAAAGATGGCCAGGATGGCGAAAATGCTTGCCAGTTTACCAATGCGTTCTTCGGCCGCGAATTTTTTCGTGTATTCCTGATCGGCAAAGCGGTACTCGAAGGGAGCTGCCGGATTCAGTCGTTTGAAAACAGTTTCTAGCTTAGCCAGCGCATCCCGAACGCTTACGGTAGGTTTTAGCTTGATATGAATAATATTGAAGCTTCGCTCTTTTGAATCGATCATAAAAACCGTGGGTATAACCGATTCGAAAGGCGAAGTCATGACCATATCCTTCACAACGCCAAGAACTTTCCAGTTTTTACCGTGCCATTTGATGATCTCGCCGACTGGATTCTTTAGGCCAGTTTGTTTAACGGCGGCCTCATTCAGAAGAAACGTCGCGGTGTCGCTCGTGAACTGCCGAGAAAATTCCCGGCCTTCTTTAATTTTCCAGCCAATTACTTTACCAAAATCGGGAGTGACCAGGATAGTGCCGAACGAGGCTGCCCGGTTCGGGTCTTTGCCGCGCCATTCCAGATTATTGGCCGACGACCAGATGCCTGTGATCGGGCTTGATGACTCACCCATGTCGGCAACAACACCCGTTTCGAACAACTCATTCCGAACCACATCATAGTTCCCCTGTATTTCGGGCGTGTTCATGACAATGTTAAGCAACCCTTCCCGGCTGTAGCCAATGGGGCGATTTTTGGCGAACTGAATCTGCCGGAAAACAATGATCGTTCCGATAATCAGCGTGACCGAAACCGTGAACTGAACAACCACCAGCACTTTGCGGGGCATGCTGGCCAAACGGCCAATGTTAAAGGTGCCTTTGAGTACTTTAATCGGCTGAAACGAAGACAGGTACAAAGCTGGATAGCTTCCTGCTATAACGCCTGTGAACAAGCTAAACCCAATGCTGAAGAGCCAGAAACGAGTATCTGTCCATAGCATGACCAGTTGCTTATCGCCCACTTCGTTGAAATAGGGGAGGATAAGCCAGACCAAGGCCAACGATAGGCCAAAGGCCAGCGCTACAACCAAGAATGATTCACTAAAAAACTGGCCGATCAATTGGCCTCTCAATGAGCCAATTGCTTTGCGGATGCCCACTTCTTTTGCCCGCTTCTGCGAACGGGCCGTACTCAGATTCATAAAATTGATGCAGGCCAGCAACAAGACAAATATCCCAATCAGGCTAAAAAGCCAGACGAATTGAATCCGCCCACCCGTGTTAACCCCATTCTCCCAGGTTGAATACAGATGCCACCGATTCATGGGATGCAGAAAAAGAGCCGACTGAGTTTTATCCTCTGTGTTCTGACGAAAGACCTCTTTGATTTTCTGCGAAACCTCTTCAAAACGACTTGCTGGATTGAGTTGCACAAAAATGTCGAACGAGCTACTCCGCCAATTATTTTTGTCTTCTTTGTTCTCGAAGAGTAAATCGATTGGGGCAATGAACGTTACGTCTTTAAACGCCGAGTTATGCGGTAAATCTTCATAAATACCGGTTACCTGCACGGTATATTTATTGCCAATTTTAACCGCTTTCTGAAGAGGGTCAACATCGCCAAAGAGCGCCCTGGCGACCGATTCGGACAGTAAAACGGAGCCTGGGTTTTTTAAGCTCGACCGCGATCCTTTGATCATCTTTAGCGTCAGTAGATCGGGTAGTTCCGATTCGGCATAGTTTCCTATCTTCGTAAATTTCTTGTCCTTGTAGGCAATGATCTGCTCGAAACTTGCCGTAGAGGCTACCACGTACTTAAAGTCGTTCGGGTATTTGCTTCGAATCTCCTCACTTAAGGGCATGGGTAACGCCGTAAAGGTTTGAATGCCACCTTCCAGCGTCTCGTTCTCTAGTATTTGTGCAATTCGATCATGATTCTGGTGGTAGGCGTTAAACGATAGTTCATCGTAAACCCATAAGCCAATAAGCATGGCAACCGTCATGCCAACGGATAGGCCAGCAATGTTGATGGCCGAATAACTCTTGTTGCGAACAAGGTTCCGCCAGGCGACTTTCACATAGTTTCGGATCATAATCGGGTTCATTAGATTGGTTGTTGAATACGGTTTTTCTTGTCGTTTTATAGCGAATGGCCATCCAGCCGAACGTCGGCCCGGCCGGAGTTTCATGAACCCCAACACATCCCACCAGTAGCGCCAACGCGCCCGGCGCAGACCAATGCGCTGAACCTGATACGCAAATTCCTCATGCAAATCGCCCTGTACTTCCTCCAGCCGATCAGCAGATAGAAAAAAGCGGAGAAATTGGTCGGCTAGTTTGGGCGGGGTCATGATTTATTAGTTGGTTTTGTTGGTTGTAGAGACAGGGCATGCCCTGTCTCTACGGCGAAGGCGAACGGTCTTATTCAGAACGCAGTGATTTTACCGGGTTAATCAACGCGGTTCTAATGCTTTGGAAGCTGATGGTTAAAACGGCGACGGCAACGGTCAATAGCGCAGTCAGGGCAAATATCCACCACTCAATGGCTATCGGATAGGCGAAGCTCTGTAACCACTGCTTCATGGCCCACCAGGCTAGTGGTGAGGCAATAACAGTTGCAATCAGTACCAGTCGGAGGAAGTCTGTCGATAGCAATACGATGATGCCCGACACCGTAGCTCCTAGTACTTTCCGAATGCCGACTTCTTTGGTGCGCACTTGAGCGGCATAGGCCGATAACCCAAATAGTCCCAGACATGAAATGAACAGGGCAAAGACCGCAAACACATTTAGAACATTGCCAACTCGTTGTTCTGAATCGTACAGCCGAGCTATTTTCTCGTCCAGAAATGTATAGATGAACAGGCTGTTAGGGGCAAGACGCGCCAGCGACGATTTTGCGAGTTCTAAAGTCTCAGCCAGTTTATTGCCTTTGATCTTTAGCAGAAAATAGTTTGCCTGCCCCGGATGCTGGACAATCACTAGGGGTTCTACTGTCGTATGCAACGATGCAAAATTGAAGTCTTTGACAATACCTACGATCTCGCCGGTGTCTCCCAGGGCTACGGCTTTCTGTCCGATAGGCGAATCCAGTTTAAGGGCTTTAGCCGCTGCTTCGTTCAGAATAAATGGGAAGTGCGAATTGGCAACTGTTTTGACGAAATTTCGCCCCGCTTTCAGCTCAACCTGCAAGACCGGAAGCGTATGTTCGTCGGCCCACATGAATCGCAGTTGACTGGCATCATCGGATTTACCCAATGGCGTAAACATGTCGGTGCCGAATCGGTCACCGGGTAAGGTTGAGATGCGCGCTACGTTTGTAATGGCTGAGTTCTTCTGAAATTCCTGCTGAATCGTGTTGGCTTTGTCCCACATTTCCTGTCCATACAGTTTTACCGCTATCACCTGATCCTGATCGAATCCAAGGTCTTTATTCTGAAAGAACTTCATTTGCCGGTACACCACAATGGTACTGAAGATCATGAATACCGACACACTAAACTGAAAGACAATCAGACCTTTGCGGACGAGCGTAACTGATGAAGCCTGACTCTTCTTTCCTTTCAATGAGGTGACAGGATCGAAATTGGAGATGAACCAGGCGGGGTAAAAGCCGGCCACCACGCTAATGAGTGCCGTTAAGAGAATCATCAGCAATACATTCGAGGCCGTAAACAACTGCCCGAAGCGGAGGTTTTTGGCCGCCAGCTCATTGTAAAAGGGAATGGCCAGCCGGAATAAAACAAACGCAACCGAAGCAGCTACCAGCGTCAGAATAAATGACTCGCCAAGAAACTGCCTCACCAACTGCTCTTTGCGGGCACCCAGCACTTTTCGTACGCCCACCTCTTTCATGCGATTAAATGCCTGGGCGGTAGCCATGTTGATGAAATTCACCGACGCGATTAACAGGATAAACAGAGCAGCAATCGAAAACACGTAGACATAGGTGATATCGCTATTCGGCCCCATTTCCTTTTCCAGCTTTGAGTGCAGATGAATATCAGTAATGGGTTGAATGGGCGTTCGTCGAGTTGCCAGGATTTCCTTTCTGGTTTCCCCTTGAACCGCGTAGAATTTTACCATGAATTCTGGAATCCGCGCTTCTACATCCGAACTTGAGGCACTGCTGTTCAGTAAGATATAGTTATAGAAGCCTGCCCAGTCTCTTCGTTCCAGGCTACTTTTATCCGCATATCGATAATAGGTGGACATAGAAATGAGGTAATCGAATTGCAGGTGCGTTGGAAATGGAAAACTTTTGATCACACCCGTTACGGTTAACGGACGCTTGTCCAGATCGTCCTGAATTCGTTTGCCTATGGGGTCTTCATTGCCAAAGTATTTCGTTGCCATTGCTTCGGTGAGCACAATGGCATCAATCTGTTTGAGGGCCGTTCGCGGATCACCTTTAACGAACGGAAGGTCGAACACATCAACTACGGTCGAATCGGCAAAATACCCGCTTTTCTCTTCGAACTGCTTCGTTGTCCCACCCGGCGGTACATAACTGAACACCCGATCAGGGTAAGGACGATGAAATCGGGCTACGGTTTGAATAGAGGGAATTTCTTTCTGCATTTCTACGCCCAGAATTGGAGACGTAGCCGCCCACTGCCTGGTTTTCTCGCCAATATTCTCCGACGTAACCCGGAAAATACGGTCTGCTTTTGAAAATCCTTTGTCGTAGTTTAATTCTTCCCGCACGTGCAAAATCATGAGCAAGCCGCAGGCCAACCCTAAGGCAAGTCCGGTAATCGTAAGTGTGCTGTTTAATTTGTATCGGAGCACGTTCCGCCAGGCGATAGTGAAATAGTTGCTTAGCATAATCGTTGTTGTTGGGTTTGGGTACTCTCCTGACTTTGTCCTGATCGCAAATGGCCTAATAAACCCCAGCACATCTTGCCAGTAACGCCACCGCGCTCGTCGCTCGCCAATCCGCTCGACCTGATAAGCGAACTCCTCATGCAAATCCCCCTGCACTTCTTCCAATCGATCATCAGACAGGAACAAGCGGAGGAATTGATCGGCGAGTTTGGGTGGGTTCATAGGTGTTGGGCATTAAGCAGGGAGCGAGGTGCACGGAGCGGGGTAAGCAGTTCCTACCCTGCACCTTGCTCCATGCTCCGCGCATTTATTCAGACCGTAACGATTTCACTGGATTCGTCAGCGCAGCTTTGATGCTCTGGAAACTCACTGTCAGTAAGGCGATGCCTGTGGTCAGACCACCGGCCAGGGCAAAAATCCACCAGCTAATGTCCACCTTGTAAGCGAAATCTTCGAGCCATTTGCTCATCGCCCACCACGCAATAGGCGACGCGATCACGATGGCGATCAGAATGAGCTTTACGAAATCTTTTGAAAGCAGTGTGACAATGCTGGTAACCGACGCACCCAGCACCTTGCGGACGCCAATTTCTTTTGTTCGGGCTTCGACCGAAAAAGTCATTAATCCCAATAATCCCAGACAGGCAACCAATAAAGTCAGGGCTGTGAAACCATTAAATAACCGCATCAGACGTTCTTCCTTGGCATACAGGTTGTTATACGCGTCGTCCAGAAAATAGCAGTCGAACGGCGTGGTTGGCTGGCTCTGGTTATATAGTTCCTTGAGATGGTCAAGTGCCTGTGTTACGTCGGTGTGTGGGTTTAATCGAACCAGTAAATAGCCACCATTGGCCAGTACGGAACGGTTGGTATCACTGACAACTGTTAACATCATCGGTGAACCAGTTTCGTGTAAATTAATATGGAAATCGGCCACAACTCCGTCGGTCGACATGTTTTTGAAGGGCGCTGGCTGTTGAATCGGATTGCCTTGTATACCAGCTTCTCTCATAACCGTTTGATTGTAAACGGTTAGGTCTTTCGTTATTGAACCCATCTCCCAGCCCACCGGACGGTATTTCCAGCGAACTCCCATCATGTCGAAAAACGATTTGTCAACGATTAAGGAGTTGACCATAAGCTGTTTCTTAGTTTTTTCCGTTTTTAAAAAATAAGTCATGATCTGTGGCGAAAATAATTTCGTATTGCTCACAGCTACATTTCTACTTCCGGCCCATTGCCTTACTGCATCGCGTAAACCTGCGAACTGCGGCACCATCTCGCTGTCGATATGAAGCGCTACGACCTGCGCCCGGTTGATACCCAGATTTGTGGTTCGTAGAAATCGCATTTGGGTATACAGTACCAAACTGCAAATCAGCAGCCCAACTGAAGCCGTAAACTGAATCGTTGTAAATACCTGGCGAACACCCGCGCCACTATGCCGCCAATTTGTTGATCCTTTAAGCACAGTGGCAGGCCGAAAGCCAGACAGCAATAGTGCTGGATAACCACTCGATAGTAGCGAACAGCCCAGCCATAACGCGATCATCAGTCCCCAATAAGGCCCCTGAGTTAACACGCGATTGTCCATATGCAGGGCGAGCGCCTGATTTGCCCAGGGAAAAAGTGCCTGGAGCATGATCAGCGATAAGCCAAAGGCCAGCGTGGTTGTAAGAAAAGACTCGATAACGAACTGGGCAATCAATTCACTGCGCTGACCGCCGATTGCCTTTCGAATGCCCACTTCGCGCGCTCGTTTGGTAGCGCGGGCTGTGGTCAAACTCACGTAGTTAATAATGGCTAATACGAGAATAATCAGGGCAATCGTCAGCAGGATGTATAAGGACTGACGGGTGTCTTTAGGCGTATTTCGACTATCCAGGTGCAGTGTTGGCAGCGCTTCGAGGAAGTATTTTGCCGACATATCGACAAAGCCGATTCCAGCTTTCACTTTGGCCAGCTTCTTTTCCACCATAGGCACACGTGCTTCGGGACGTAGAACCAGGTATGTACTCAGAAATCCACCTCCCTTATACATACCCTGTTGCTGAGCGCCAAGCGTAGGCATTGAGCTTAATGAGATTAATCCATTAAACTGGATGACCGAATTTGTGGGCAAGTCATCAAGAACGGCCGAAACAGTGAGCGGGAAATGTTTTTCGTATATCAGCGTTTTACCGACAGAATTTTGAGTGCCAAAATACTTCTCGGACAACTGGCGGGTCAATACAATTCGACCTGGTTCGCTTAGGGCGGTCTTCGCATTTCCCTGAAGCACAGGCAAACCTAAAACGGATAGTGTAGGCGCATCGGCAAAACCAATGTGTTCTTCACTAAACTGGTGGTTCTTGTCAGACTGAAGTATCGCATTGAACCCATCCGAAAAGCGAACGACTTCCTCTACCTCCGGAATTTGTTTCTTGACTGTACTGCCAAACGATTCATGCATCCCCGGAAAGGTAACTTCCTGATCACCGTATTTAGCTACCGACATAATCCGGTAGGTACGGTTGGCAAACGGCTCAAAACGATCGTAGTGAAACTCATGCCAGACGTAAAGCGCGATGAATGTACTGACTGCAAGGCCAACCGTTAGCCCAACGATGTTTAGGCCGCTAAACAGTTGGTTTTTCCATAGTTGGCGGAACGCAATAGAGAAATAGTTTCGGAGCATAGCGATTGGTATGAAATGGGTTGTTGTCAATTCTTCTCGTTTACGTCTGATGGCAAATGGTTTGATGAATCCGATCACATCCCACCAGTAGCGCCACTGCGCCCGCCGTTCGCCAACCCGTTTGACTTGATAATCAAACTCCTCGTGCAAATCGCCCTGCACCTCCTCCAGTCGGTGGGGAGCGCAGAAGAAGCGGAGCAGGTAGTCAGCTAAGCGGGGCGGTTTAGTCATAGAAATTGTAGCGCTTGGTATGAGGACAAATCCGTTCCACGCCCTTTACTATTCACTTCGCAATGATTTCACGGGATTAACTAAAGCGGCTTTGAGACTCTGGAAACTGATGGTAAACAGGGCAATGGCTACGGACAACAGGCCCGCACCGGCAAACATCCACCAGGCGATGTCAATCCTGTAGGCGAAATCCTGAAGCCACTGATTCATGACCCACCAGGCGATTGGCGCAGCAATCACAATAGCCACCAACACCAGTTTGAGAAAGTCTTTCGAGAGCAGCATGACGATACTGGTAACTGACGCGCCCAGCACTTTCCGGACACCGATTTCCTTCATGCGTTGCTGCGCCATGAACGTAGTCAACCCGAATAAACCTAGGCAGGCGATGAAGATGGACAAGGCCGTAAATAAGCTGAAGAGTTTACCAAAGAGCTGTTCGGATTGATAAAACCGGGCAAATTCCTCATCCACAATCTTATAGTCGAACGGCCATTCAGGGGCCAGGGTCTGCCACTTATCTTTCAGAAAATCCAGCGTGGCCGGTAAATTGGTCGGCTGAACCTGCAACACCAGATTGGAAAATACCGCTGGGAACATGTGCAGCACAACGGGCTCGATTTTCTGATGCAGCGATTTATAATTGAAATCTTTCACCACGCCAATGACGCGTCCCCGCTTGAGCGTATCGGTCGGATTACTGGGCACCCATTTATTCCATAACATTTCCTTCCCTAATGCCTGTTGTGGACTGCCGAAGCCAAACGTCTGTACAGCCGCTTCGTTTATAATAAATCCTTCGGCCAGGTCAGTGCCATAGTTACGGGAGAAGTTGCGCCCTGCCACCAGATGCATACCCATTGTAGGTATATAATCCTGGTCAACAATAAACATATTGGTCGAGATTCGTTCTGCCTTACCCGGCAGGTTAATCCCATCGCCCGCAAACATACCGCCGGGTATACCGTAGCAAGCCGTAGCTGCGCGTATGCTAGGGTTACGCAACACATCAGTCTTGAGTGCCTCGTATCCCTGGCGCATGGCGTCGGTACGCAGGGGTAGAACAATCGCCTGCTCATTGGCAAACCCTAGGTCCTTGTGCTGAATGTAGCGTAGCTGCGCAATTACCACTATCGTTCCAATAATGAGGGCGGTTGATGCCGTAAACTGGAGTACTACCAGTGTTTTCCGAAGCGATACCGCCCCCTGTTTCGGCAACTGGCCACGATTACCCGTCAGTACCTGCACAGGCCGGAACCTCGATAGAAAGAACGCCGGATAGACACCCGCCAGCCCGCCGACCACCACAACCGTCAACACCACCCCTGCCAGAAAAGTGGGCTGTAAAAACACCCGTAGGGAAAGCGTTTTATCCACCCAGTCCGTAAAGAAATGCAGCGATACTGCCGTTATCCCCAGGGCTATCAACATGGCCAGTATAGTCAGTAGCAGCGATTCACCCAGAAATTGGTTGATAAGCTGTCCGCGTTCAGCACCGATGGCTTTGCGCAACCCTACCTCCTTTGCCCTTGCTAGTGAGCGGGCTGTGGATAAATTCATGAAGTTGAAGCAGGCAATCAGTAACGCAAACACGGCGATAACTATCAGCGCATACACATACCGAATATTACCTTTCTGCGTGATGTCAAACTCCAGCTCCGATGAACGCAGGTGAATATCCGTGAGCGGTTGCAGTCGGCTTTGATACGTGATGCCGAGTTTATCCAGTTCAGGTTTCGCGTATCGGGTTAACAAACCGGGTAGTTTAGCCTGTAAGCGAGCGGGGTCATACCCACGAGGTAGCTTAATGTAGGTATAGAACTGCTGCCATACCCAATTCTCCAACCTACCCGGTGGAACTATGGACTTTAGCGTACTGAATGACCCCACAGCATTGATTTTCAGATGCGACTGTGTCGGCAGGTCTTTCATCACCCCTGTAACGCGGAAAATCATCGGCTCACCCCGAGTGATAAAGGTTAACTGTTGGTTAACTGGGTCCCGGTCACCGAAATACTTCTGCGCCATCGCCTGCGAGATGACCAGTGTGTTCGCACCCAGCAGTGCCTGCCTCGGATTGCCTTGCAAAAACTGAAAATCGAACAGGTCGAAAAAGGTAGAATCGGCCAGCAGAATGTCGCTTTCAAAGAATTTTTTGTCTCGGTACGTTATGAGCGATTTATTGGCCAGTGCATACAAACGGACCATCTGCTGTACTTCAGGGAAATTCGCTTTCAGCGCCGGGCCATAAGCGGGCGGGGTAACCGCAAACTGGTTCTGCTTACCTTCTGCCACTCGCTGATTGACAACCCGATAAATCTGGTCGGCGTTTGCCTGGAAACGGTCGTAGCTGAACTCATCCTGCACAAACAGATAGATAGTCAGGCAACAGGTTAGCCCAATCGATAAGCCAATTAAATTAATAGCCGAAAAACCCAGATGACGCAGCAGATTTCGCCAGGCAATTTTGAGGTAGTTCCGAATCATAGCTGTAGTTGTTGGTTTTGAATAAGCATATTGCCTGCGTTTAATCGCGAACGGTTTGATAAACCCCAGCACATCCCACCAGTATCGCCACCGTGCCCGGCGTTCGCCAATCCGCTCGATCTGATAAGCGAACTCCTCATGCAGATCGCCCTGCACTTCCTCCAGTCGGTGAGGAGCGCAGATGAAGCGGAGCAGGTAGTCAGCTAAGCGGGGCGGGGTCATAGGCGTTGGGCTTTAGGCAGGGGGCACGGAGCGGGGTAATGCAGTTCCTATCCAGCTCCGCGCAGTTATTCAGATCGTAACGACTTCACGGGGTTCATCAAGGCCGCTTTAATACTCTGGAAACTTACGGTTAGTAAGGCAACGGCCAGCGCTAGTAAACCCGCAAGTGCAAAGACCCACCATTGAACATCGATTCGATACGCAAAGTCGGTGAGCCATTGATTCATCGAATACCACGCTATCGGTACGGCAATCAGAATGGCAATCAGCACTAATTTGATAAAGTCTTTGGCCAGCAATTGAATGATACCCGTTACGCTGGCCCCCAGCACCTTCCGAACGCCAATTTCGCGAGTGCGTACCTGTGCCGTATAGGTTGCCAGCCCAAACAGACCCAGACAGGAAATAAGAATGGCAATACCGGCAAACAGGTTAAAGAGCAACCCCGTTTTTTGTTCTGATTGGTACAGCCGGTTGAAAATATCGTCCAGAAAAGCGTAATCCATTGTATAGTCAGGATTGTACTGTTTCCAGAAACGCTGGGTAGCAGTAATCGCCTGTTTGGCCTGCTGACCTGTAGTTTTGATATAAATGGCATCCATGTGTTTGGGATCGTAGTAAAAAATAGCCGGTTCTATTTTCTGGCGCATGGAGGCAAAATGGAAGTCTTTCACGACACCAATGATGGTGCCCTTGTGGTTCCAGAGTCGGAATCGTTTCCCAATGGGGTTCTTTATCCGAGCCACTTTAACGGCGGTTTCGTTGAGGATAAAGTGAGTCGAATCGGCAACGGCACCGGTAAAGTTGGCACCTTGCTGAAGCTTCATTTTAAAAAAGGGAATGAAGTCCCTGTCAATTGAAACGGGACGCATAAACATGCTCTCGCCTTTTTCTTTGCCATCCCACTCGTTATCGCCGGTTTGACCACTCAGCCGCACTATATTGGCACTGGCGCGCGTAATCGACACAATACCAGGTTGTTGGAGTAATTCGGCTTTTACGGCATCGTAGTGCTTGCTCATATCGAGCATAAAGAAGCCAAACGTTTGCGAACGATCGTAGCCTAACTCTTTCGATTGAATATAGCTTAACTGATTGCGGATAATCAACGTGCTGGCAATCAGGACGACGGTTACGGTAAACTGCGCAATAACCAGGCCTCGGCGGAAAGCGGCCTCGCTAAACCGGGCCGATACGCGCCCTTTCAACGCTTTGAGCGGTTCGAAGGAAGAGAGCAGTAGTGCCGGGTAAATGCTGGAGGCCAGAAGCGTACCGACGATGGTGAATCCCATTACCTGCCAGATGTGATAATTGGAAAAGTCGAGTGCCAATTCTTTGCCCGATAGTTGATTGTAGGCAGGCAACAACAGATAAATTAACCCAAAGGCCAACACAGCCGCCAACGAAAAGAGCAGCGCCGTTTCTACCACAAACTGCACAAACAACTGACTTTTAGCTGCGCCTACAATTTTACGCATGCTTACCTCTTTCGAGCGTAGCATGGACCGGGCCGTTGACAGATTTACATAATTGATACAGGCAATAACCAGAATAAGCAGTGCAATTATGGAAAACATACGCACCGTTTCGATGCCCCCCTGGCTACCATCGGCTTTGTAAAGGTGCATGTCGGCCAGGGGTTGCAGCAGGTAGGTAAGGTCAGTGTCGTCGGGTTTGTTGCGCAAATGGATCTGTCGCAGTTTATCGGCCAGCTGCGTGAGGTTAGTTCCGGGTTGCAGCAGCAGATACGTATTGTAATCGAACTGGGAAAAGTCGTTGTCCTTATTGCGACCGTCGGTACGGGAGCGGTACATTTCATCGAACTCTAGCGAAATAGGCAGCATCATATCGCCCTGTATGCTTGAGTTTTTGGGAAAATCCCGGATAACGCCCGTGACCCGGAAAGCAGTATTGTTGTTGCTGGCCAGGGTTTTGCCAATTGGATTATCGTTGCCAAAATAGCGTTTGGCGGTGCTTTCGGTCAATACTATGGAATGGTTATCGGGAAACGGATTGGCCGCATTGCCCTGCACCAGCGAAAAATCGAATAGCGAAAACAGGCTTGGATCGGTAAAGAAGGTATTGGTTTCGTTGACGGTTTTGCCCTTATAGGTAAAGAGCGGAAACATTCCGTTGTAGGAAATACGTACCTCGTCTTTGATTTCGGGCAGTTCTTTTTTGCCCAGCACCGCAATGGGTGCAACGGTAGCTGTCCAGATTTGCCGACTATCGCCGGTACCAGCCCAGTTTTCGAGCCGGTAAATCTGATCGGCCTGATGGTGAAAACGGTCGTAGCTCAGTTCATCCTGCACCCATAGCAGAATCAGCATCCCTACCGCCAGACCCGCTGTCAGTCCGGTCATGTTGATGAGCGAATAGAACCGGTTTTTGACCAGATTGCGCCAGGCGGTTCTAAAATAGTTGTGTAACATATAAGTAGTTAATAAAGATGGAGATGACGCGTCAGCAAAGCGTCCTGCATACTGTGGCGGAACGGCTGGCTTTCGTTTCATCGCAAATGGCTTTACAAATCCCAGCACATCCCACCAGTAGCGCCAGCGCGCCCGCCGTTCGCCAATTCGCTCAACCTGATAAGCGAACTCCTCGTGCAAATCGCCCTGTACTTCCTCCAGCCGGTGGGGAGCGCAGAAGAAGCGGAGCAGGTAGTCAGCTAAGCGGGGAGGAGTCATAGGCTTTGGGTATTAAGCAGGGAGCGAGGTGCGCGGAGCGGGGTAAGCAGTTCCTACCCTGCACCTTGCACCGTGCTCCGCGCAATTATTCAGATCGTAACGATTTTACGGGATTCACCAGTGCCGCTTTAATGCTTTGGTAACTGACGGTTAGTAACGTAATAAGCAAAGCGCCAGCGGCTGAACCTGCGAAAATCCACCACGACATTTCGGTTCGGTAGTCGTAATCCTTCAGCCATGCGCCCAGATAGTAGTAAGCAATTGGCGATGCGATCAGACAGGAGATGATGACTAGTACGAGAAAATCTTTGGAGAGCATACTCCACAGATTCAACACAGAAGCGCCCAGCACTTTGCGAACCCCAATCTCTTTGGTGCGTTGTTCGGCCGTGAACGAAGCTAAGCCAAACAGCCCCAGGCAGGAAATGAAAATGGCCAGTATCGCAAAGCCACCTGCCAGCTTGCCGATCCGCTCTTCTGATGCGAATTTTTTACCGAATTCTTCATCGGCAAATTTGTACTCGAACGGAGCCGAGGGAATGTGTTTTTTGAAGACAGATTCGATCGTGGCTATGGATTGGCTAACGCTTCGGCTTGGGTCCAGCTTGAGCATGATCCAGTTGACGTTATTGTAATCCATGAAGTAAATGGCTTGTTTCACCGGCTTGTATGGTGATTCGGCCAATACGTCTTTGATCACACCGATAATGGTAAAATATTTTGTTCTGGGATCTTTTTCATCTCCCCATCTGACAATCGTGCCAATGGGATGCTTGAGCCCCATAAACTTGACCGCCGTTTCGTTGATGATTATGGCCGACGAGTCCGTTGTGAACGCTCTCGAAAAATCGCGGCCCTCTTTAAATTGCCAACCCACTGTTTTGCCGAAGTCGTGCGTTACCCAAATGGATGAAAAATCGGTGTCGAGCGACGGATCTTTGCCTTCCCAGCTAAAGCCACTCGTGTTTGACCAAACGCTCGTCATTGGGCTGGATGATTCGGCTATTTCCTGAATGACGCCCGCATTTTTGAGATCGGTTTTCAGAACGTCGTATTTGCCGTAAAACGCTGGCGATAGCATTGGAATCATCACTACACCGTTGCTATTGTAGCCGAGCGGCCTATTTTTCGTGTGCTGAATCTGTCGATACACGATGATCGTACCGATGATCAACGTAATGGAAACCGTGAACTGAACCACGACCAGCACTTTGCGCGGAACAGCCGCCAAACTGCCCACTTTGAAAGTGCCTTTTAAGACTTTAATCGGCTGGAACGATGATAGATAGAACGCGGGATAACTACCTGCCAATAATCCCGTAATGAGGATGAATCCGAGACTAACTGCCCAGAATGAGACCTTCGTCCAGGGGAAAACGAGTTGCTTGGCGGCCACCTCGTTAAACCAGGGAAGTAAAGCCAGAATAATCAGTATGGCTCCGGCAAATGCAAAGAAAACTACCAGAAACGACTCGCTAAAAAACTGCTTCACAAGTTGGCTGCGTACTGAGCCCATGGACTTTCGAATACCCACTTCTTTCGCCCGTTTTTCAGACCGAGCCGTGCTCAGGTTCATGAAGTTGATGCAGGCTAGTAACAAGACAAAAATGCCAACGATAGCAAACAGCCGGACGTACTGGATATAGCCACCCGTCTGTACGCCCTCTTCCCAACCAGAGTACAACCGCCAGTCGCTCATCGGGTGCAGAAAAATCTCCGATTTGTATTTCTTATCGTCGGCGGGTACGTTGTCCAGCTTCGCGTTTATGATCCGATCACTCACCGTTTTTATGTCCGCATTATCGGCAAGCTGGACAAACAGTTGAAACGAGTTTTCGCCCCAAATCTGCTTGTCAAGTGCCCGTTTTACCCAGGGCTGTGTTGCTACGTATAGCTTCCAGGGGGCAATGAATGTGAGTTCATGAAAGGCCGAATTGAACGGTACGTCCTCGTAAACGCCCGTTACCTTCACATCGGCCTTCCCCTCAATATTGATGAGTTTACCAATCGGGTCAACGTTGCCAAAAAGCGCCTGTGCCGTTGAGGCCGACAATAGAATAGAATTGAGTTCTTTCAGCCCATTACGACTGCCTTTCAGCATATGCAACGACAGAATTTCAGGCATTTCAGCATCCATGTAGTTCCCTGGGCGAGCCATCTTTTTGTCACCGTACGACAGAACCCGGTCTCCCGAATAAGCCGCTAGGGCCAGATGTTTAAAGTCACTGCCGTACTTGGCTCGCAACTCGGCATCCAGCGGAGCAGGAATGGATTCCATTGAACTAATGTGTCCATTGACCGTTTGATGCTGCATAACCTGGGCAATACGGTCGTAATGCTGGTGGTACGTGTTGTAGGAGAGTTCGTCATAAATCCAGAGGCCAATCAGCATCGCTACGGCCATGCCAGCCGATAGCCCACCAATATTGATGGCTGAGTAGCCTTTGTTCTTGACCAGGTTTCGAAAAGCAACTTTTAAATAATTACGTAACATGTCCGTGTTGGTTGGTTTTGGATATTGATTCAGCTCCCGCTGGATTGCAAATGGCAATCCAGCCGAACGTCGGCCCGGCCGGGGTTTTACAAACCCTAATACATCGCGCCAGTAGCGCCAGCGTGCCCGCCGTTCACCAATGCGTTTGACCTGATAATCAAATTCTTCATGCAAATCCCCCTGTACTTCCTCTAGTCGGTGAGGAGCGCAGAAGAAGCGGAGTAGTTGGTCAGCAAAGCGGGGTGGGGTCATAGGCGTTAGGTGTGGAGCAAGGGGCGCGGAGCGGGGTGAGCGGTTTCTACCCTGCCCCGTGCTCCCTGCTCTACGCATTTATTCAGATCGTAACGAAGTAATCGGGTTCATCAAGGCGGCTTTGATCGCCTGGAAACTGACGGTTAGCAAGGTGATGACAAGAGCACCTATGCCAGCGGCTGCAAAAATCCACCACTCTATGTTGGTATGATAGTCGTATTTCTGGAGCCATTGACTCATGAAATACCAGGCAATGGGCACCGCGATCAGGCAGGAAATAATGACCAGAAAGACAAAGTCTTTGGAGAGTAATCCCCACAAGTTGGTAACGGTAGCTCCGAGTACTTTCCGGACGCCAATTTCCTTGGTGCGTTGCTCGGCTACGAAAGACGCCAGCCCAAAAAGACCCAGACAACTGATGAGAATAGCAAGCGCAGCGAAAAAGGAAGCGAGTTTGCCAATTCGCTCTTCAGCCGAAAATTTGGCGGCATATTGCTCGTCCACAAACTTGTAATCGAAGGACGCCGAAGGGACCAGTTTTTTGATGACCCCCTCTATCTGGGGAACAGCAGCCGCAGTACTTACCGTTGGTTTGATTCTAATCGTTAATTGACTTGACTGAGAATAATTTTTGTCCAGAAAAAAGAATGTCTGTTTAACGGGTTCATAAGGCGAATCCATCACCAAATCTTTAATCACACCGATTATTTTCCAGGTTTTCACTTTATCATAGCCTTTCACAAATTCACCAATCGGTAATCCACCAGTACGGCTTTTTAGATTCATGTATTTAGCCGCCGTTTCATTAATAATCAGGCCTGACGAATCAGTCGAATACGCTCTTGAAAAATCGCGGCCGTCAAGAAATTGCCAGCCAACGGTTTTCCCAAAGTCATAAGAGACCTCGCAAATGGCAAAATCATCGTCTTTTTGGGGGTCTTTCCCTCGCCAGTCGTAGCCACCCGCATTACTCCAAACGGCTGTTAATGGATTGGACGAGAAGGCCACATCGGAAACCATGCCTGTATTGATCAATTCGCTTTTTAATAGCTCATGCTTTCCTTTATAATTAGGATCGTTCATGGAGAGGTTGATCAATCCTTCCCGATTATAGCCGATTGGTCGGTTGCGGGCATGCTGGATTTGTTGGTAAACGATGATGGTGCCAATCACCAAAACCACCGACACGGTAAACTGCACAACCACCAGAATTTTACGGGGTAAGGCTGCAAAACGACCCAGCCGAATTGTCCCTTTCAGGACTTTAACGGGTTGAAAAGACGATAGATAGAAGGCCGGGTAAAGGCCAGCCAGAAAGCCCGTTAGGGTAATAAACAGCAGCGAAATAAGCCAGAATACAGGATTAGTAAACGGTAAAGTCATATCCTTATCGGCCAATTCGTTGAACCAGGACAGCGACGTTAGAACCAGTAGTATGGCTAAGGCAAAAGCCAGGACAACGACTAGAAATGACTCGCTCATAAACTGGTTGACGAGCTGCCACTTTATAGAGCCAATGGCTTTCCGAATACCGACTTCCTTGGCTCGTTTTTCGGAGCGAGCCGTACTCAAATTCATGAAATTGATGCAGGCCAGCAGCAATACGAACACCCCGATAATGCCAAATAACCAAACGAATGTAATGCGCCCAGCAGCGGGTTTACCATCTACAAACTCTGAATATAAATGCCAGGTGCTCATGGGAACCAGCTGAACAAACGGCTTATATTTTTGCATTTCTTTGAGAAAACTGGACGGTAAATTTTTATAATGAAAATCCCGAATACCCGCATCGGCGCTTGCCATGGAGACCTTTGGCTGTAGCTGAACGTAGATATTAAATGAACGATTGTCCCACGCATGTTCAGCCTTTTTTATCCATTCGTTGGAGGCAACCCACAGAGGCCAGGTTGAGAAGAATTGAACTTCGCCAAAGCGCGTATTTTTGGGTAAATCTTCATAGACACCCGTAACCTTTACATCAATTCGGTTGTCGATTTTCAGGGATTTATTGATGGGGTCATCGTTGCCAAAAATCGCTTCCGCTGTAGATTTTGACAGAATGATGGAATGCATATCGCTCAGGCTCGAATAACTTCCTTTTAGCATGTTCAGCGACAGCATTTCTGGCGCTCCCGCTTCAATAAATTCACCCGTTTTTTGGAAATTCTTATCGCCGACTTTTAACGTATAACCGCCTACCCACCAGGCCATCAGTACGTGTTTGAAATAGTGTTTGTATTTCGTTCTTAGAATGTCGCCCATTGGAAATTGAAGTGAAATAGACCCCCCAATTTTTCTAGTTTCCGGGTCCGTGCCACCACTCCACACCTGGGCAATGCTATCGTAATTTTTGTGGTATTTGTCGTACGATAATTCATCCCACAACCACAGGCCAATCAGCATCGCTACAGCCATGCCGACGGCCAACCCACCGATGTTAATAAACGAGTAGGCCTTGTTCTTAACCAGGTTTCGAAAAGCGATTTTGAGATAGTTTCGTAGCATAGTCGTATTTGTTGGGGTAGGGTAGTGATTGAAGCTTCTGGTCGAAGACTTCCGTTTTATAGCAAATGGTTTGATGAATCCCAGTACATCCCGCCAGTAGCGCCAGCGAGCGCGCCGTTCGCCAATCCGCTCAACCTGATAAGCGAACTCCTCGTGCAAATCGCCCTGCACTTCCTCCAGACGGTCAGGAGCGCAGACGAAGCGAAGAAGCTGGTCAGCTAAGCGGGGCGGGGAACTCATAAGCTGATAGCTGGATTGAATGGGTCGGGCATCCGTTGCCATAAGGTTGCCCGTACATCCTGAATTTCCTGTAACGTCCGCCGACCGTAGGCTGTAACGGTAAACAAGCGCTTCCGGCGACCGCCCCGTTCGGCAGTAGGTTCGCCCATTTCAGACTTCACCATGCCTTTGTCTTCCAATCGCTGCAAGGCCGCGTGAATCTGATTCAGACGTACCGAGCGCCCGGTTTGCTCAATGATCTCGTGCGTGAGCGCTACGCCATACGCCTGTCCTTCCATCACGGCAACGGTTAGCAGAACGATCTCTTCGAACTCGCCCAAATAGCTTCGTTTCATGGCCATTAATTAGTTCTAGTTTTGCTGAGCAAATGCTTTGCCAGATTAGGATAAGTGCCCTTATCGCCTGAAAAGGCCGTTTTTGATGGAATAGAGAAATTAGTATTGTCCAGTTTCGGACAAACGTTGTACGGTTTGGGACAGGGCCAATTTTAGCCCAAATAGGTAAACTCGCTTTCGCGGCCCCTTTTATCGGGGAAACAACTCATTCGCTTTTCTATGAAACATCTGACAAAATTCCTGCTTTTCGGGTTGGTGCTTTCGGTAGGTGCCATCCCCGTACTGGCTCAAAAAGGGCCCGAAGACAAAGCGGGCTGGAAACTAGGCTCTCAGGCTTATTCATTTCGCCTGTTCACCTTTGCCGAAGCATTGCGTAAGATTGATAGTTGCGGGTTGAAATACGTAGAGGCTTTTCCGGGACAGACCATCGGTGGGGGCATAGAAGGGAAAATGGATTTTACGATGGATGCCGCTACTCGTCAGGCCGTGAAGAAATTGATTAAAGACAAAGGGCTTACGGTGGTAGCCTATGGTGTGGTTAATGCCAAAACCGACGACGAATGGAAAACACTGTTTGAGTTTGCCAAGGATATGGGTGTCCTGAACATCAATTCAGAACCCACACCTCAGCAAATGCCTCTGGTTCGGAAACTGGCCGACGAATATAAAATCAACGTGGCGCTGCATAATCACCCCAAGCCATCGCGCTACTGGCATCCCGATACGGTGCTGGCCGCTATTGGCAACAGCAAATACGTTGGCTCCTGCTCCGACATTGGCCACTGGGTTCGGTCGGGACTTGATCCGGTCGAATGTCTGAAAAAACTGAATGGCCATGTGCTGGGCATGCACTTTAAAGATGTGAAAAAAGATACGCCCGACGGGAAATATCATGATGTCGTTTGGGGAACGGGCGATTGCAAAATCGAGCAGGTCATTACTGAACTAAAACGCCAGCATTTCAAAGGCCCACTCTCGGCTGAGTACGAATATCACTGGGAAAACAACGGCCCTGAAATTGCCGAAAGCGTGAAGAATTTCCGCGCAATATATAATCGGGTGAAGGTGCAGTAAAAGCAGGGCGCAAGGAGTGCGGAGCAGGGTAAAATTCTGCATACTTTACCCTGCTCCACGCTCCTTGCATTATTCAGATCGTAACGATTTCGCCGGATTCACCAGGGCAGCCTTTATGCTCTGGAAACTAACCGTCAGTAGCGCAATACCAAGTGCCAGCAAGCCCGCCATGGCAAACGTCCACCAGGCAATGTCAATCTTGTACGCGAACTCCTGCAACCACTTATTCATTACATACCAGGCGAGAGGAGAGGCTAGTACAATGGCTAACAAGACAGGTTTTAGGAAATCTTTCGACAGGAGCGTTACTACACGCGCTATACTGGCCCCCAATACCTTCCGAATGCCAATTTCCTTGGTTCGCTGGAAGGCCATCAGCGTAGCTAGACCGAATAAGCCCAGGCAACTGATCAGGATAGCGATACCCGTTGCCAGATTGACCACCCGCGACAATTGACGCTCCTGCTTGTAAAAATCTTCCAGCGTCTGATCGTAGAACTTATAATCGAGAGGAACATCCGGGTAAAAACGTTTCCAGGTGCTGTTGAGGCTGGCAATAGTATTTTGCCAGTCGGTAGGTTGGCCCGATGCCAGCTTGATATTGAAGGTGTTGAGGTTTCCGCGCTCCATCATTAAGGCTGTCGGCTGAATTTTTTCCTTGAATGAGCGCGTGTGAAAATCGCGAACAACGCCCACAATGGGTACCAGACGACCTGCATCCCCACCGTTCTCTTTAAGGAAAGCGCCAATAGCATCCTGAGGTCGGTTAAAGCCGAAGGCTTTTGTAGCCGTTTCGTTCAATACGTATTCGCGAATGGTGTCGCTGGGTTGTAGGTTACGACCAGCAATTAGGGGTAGTTGGTAAAGCGGAATGTAATCGGTATCGACGTATTTGCGGTAAAGATTCAATTCTACTTTGCCTTTCTTTCCCGTATACTGATGCGTGTTACTTGAATACGAATTGGAAGCGGGCTGATTCCCCAGACTAACCGCCGATACGCCAGGCAATTTTTTCAGTTCCTGCTTTAACGCTTCCAGTCGGCTGACCCGGTTTTCCTCTTTATTATTCCAGGGCACGTTAGCCGTCAGGACGGCATCGCGCACAAAACCCATATCGGCCTGAAGCGAATATTGTAATTGCTGCCCAACAATTAGGGCACCCACGATGAATAATTGGGCAATAAAAAACTGAAAGACAATCAGACTCTTTCGGAGCGAAAGCCGGTTCTGTCCTTCATTAAGCGTATACCCGGTTTGTCCACGTAACACGGCTACCGGCTGAAAACGAGTAATCAACCGCCCTGGATACAGCCCTGCCAGTAAGGTCACCAGAATTAGTAAGCCAATTAGAAAGAGTACCAACATGGGCCAGTTCACATACTGGTCCATATCTTCGGGAACCAGGTCGCCAAATTCCGAAAAGAAAAATCTGGATAGCCCGTACGATAAGCCAAAGGCGAGTAGGGTAATGGCTGCTGTTTCGCCCAGAAACTGGAATATAAGCGGCCAACGGCGGCTACCCAATGTTTTACGAATGCCGATTTCCCGCGCTCGCTGGGGTACCTGCGCCGAGGCCAGATTGATGTAGTTGATAATGGCCAGTATCAGAATGAAGCTTGCCAACCCAATTAATCCATATAATACCTGTTTGTTGGCCCGACGGTCGCGTTCATGGAGTTCTACCCCGAAATGCAGATCGGCCAAAGGCTGTAATGTATGCCAACGCTTCATGTTCCCCCATTTTTTCAGGATTTCTCCCGAATTTTTCGTTGATATCAGGTTGATCTGGGACTCAACCTGCTTTTGATCTGCCTTGTCGGCGAGCATCAAAAAAAGCTGGACGTCAGAGTTGGTATTGCCCCATTCTTCGGGGTTTACTGAGGTTTTTAGCGTTGAGAGCGACATGAATTCTTTTCCGCTGAAGTCGGATGCATACGGTAAATCGGCCACCACGCCTGCAACCTGTACGTTGACGGTGTCCCAGTAGGTGATCGTTCGATTCATGAGTTGCTGAGGCAACAGGCCCGGAAAATACTGGGCCGCCCGACTTTGGGTCAGCACAACCTGATTAGGCCGCGCAAGCGCCTGAGCGGGATTGCCAGCCAGCCATTGATAAGGCACCATCCTGAAATAATTGGTATCGGTAGCCACCACATTCTTTACGTCGTCGAACAAGACCGGCTTACCGGTTGGCTGGGGAATCTGAACGTGTTTCATCCATTTCTCATATATGGGTATCGATCGTTCGACGCCTGAAACCTCGCGACGAACGGCATCGGCCATAGGAATGGGCGTACCTGGATTACCGCTTTCCTGGCCATCGAACACAAACTGGCTGACGATTCGGACAATCCGATCCCGATTCGGATTTTGCGTGTCGAAACTAAAATCAAAGGAAACGATTCGGTAGATAATCCAGCAGGCACTCAGGCCAATAGATAGCCCGATCACATTAAGTGCGGTAAAAAGTCGATTGCGCCAGAGTTGACGCCGGGCGATTTTGACATAATTGAGGATCATATCAGAACTGAGGAAAAATAAGGATGGGTACGTACCAGGTTTTCGTTTGAGTACAAACGGCAGACCAGCCCGGGGTTTCAGAAACCCCAGTACATTGAGCCAGTATCGTCGGGCTGCCTTTGCCGCACCGAGTTGCCTAACATCTCGTTCGTAGCGTTCATGTAAATCGCCCTGCATCTCCTCCAGCCGGTGCGGAGCGCAGAACCATTCGAGAAATCGGTTCGCAAGGTGGGGTGGGATGGGTTTCATAGGTTTGGGGGGTAAAGCGGGGAGCAGGGAGCTCGGTGCTCGGTTTACCTCACTCTGTGCACCATGCCCCCAGCTCCGCGCTCCTTGCTATTCAGACCGTAACGATTGTACAGGATTCACCAGGGCAGCCTTAATACTTTGAAAACTCACCGTCAGTAGGGCGATGATGATAGCAAGAAGACCCGCCAGCCCAAAGACCCACCAGTCGAGGTCGACCTTGTAGGCAAAGTCTTTCAGCCACTGGTTCATACCCCACCACGCGATGGGTGAGGAGATGAGTAGAGCAATGATAACCAGCCCCAAAAAGTCTTTCGAGAGCAGGGCTACAATACTTCCTACCGATGCCCCTAATACCTTTCGAACACCAATTTCTTTGGTCCGTTGTTCAGCCGTAAAGGTTGCCAGCCCAAACAAACCCATACACGAAATAAGAATAGCAATGGCAGTGGCCATGTTAACGAGCTGGCTGGTTTTCTGCTCTTTTTCGTAGAGACGAGCAATGGATTCGTCCAGAAACGTATAATCAAACTTATTGTCGGGATAGACCGCCTTCCATTGCTGTTCGATACTGGCCAGGATTGCTTTTACATCGCTGAGTTGCCCGCCTTTTGTGGCCAGTTTCACCCCAATGTTTTTTGCCTGTCGGGGCATATAACTGATGAAGACCGGACTGATTTTTTCGTGAAATGATTGCTCATGAAAGTCTGCTACTACACCAACGATAGGGTACGGTCTGCCTTGAAATTCAAGGAGTTTATTGATGGCGTCGGCTGGCTTTTTAAAGCCTAGCGCTTTCGCATACGTGGCATTGATTACCATTTCCCGAAGGGAGTCGCTTTTCAGATAATTTCGGCCTGCCAGCAACCGCAGTTTGTACAGAGGAATGTAATTGGCATCGCCTACCTTCGCCGATACATCCATTTCGATGTTCTTCTTGCCCCGATAGTTGAGTTTGGTAACCATATAGGCCTGTCCCATAGGTGGAAACCATTGCAGCGTAGTCTGTTCAACACCCGCCAGGTGCCTGATTTTGTCGGCTAACACAAGGCTTTTATCATCGTGCAGGGTATTGACTTCAATAACAGCATCCGTCGAAAACCCCAGGTCTTTGTTACGCATAAAGTTGAGCTGACGAGTTACCATAAGCGTACCAATAATAAACACCAGCGATACCGTGAACTGAAACACAATCAATGCTTTTCGCAGATAGCCTTTCTGGCCACCGGTTACTGTCGTTTGACCTTTTAGAGTGAGGGCCGGTACATACGAAGACAATACCCAGGACGGATAAAAACCGGATAGGAGCGAGGTTGTTACCGTAACGACGCCCAGAAAAAGTAGTGTTTGCCAACTAAACAGCGTGAATGTTAACCCTTTAGGCGTCAGCGATTGAAACGCCGAGAGTATTGGATTGACAAGGGCTAACGAAATCAATACGGCTACAACCGTTAGAAAAGCTGTTTCGCTCAAAAATTGGAAAATCAGGTTTGCCCGACTACTGCCCATCACTTTGCGAATACCCGTTTCCTTCGCTCGTTGTACCGATTGGGCCGTTGATAAATTGATGAAGTTAATGGCGGCAATCAGCAGAATAAAACCGGCAATCGCCATTAGGCCATAGAGCGTAGGTAGATGTGCCTTGCGGGAATAATTGTCCCGATAGTTATCGTTGAAATGAAGGTCGGATAAGGGTTGAAGAGCGGGCCAGAATTTCATCTCAGCCTGAAAATGTTTTTTCGAGAATTGCTGAAATGAGGTTGTCAGTTGAGCGGGTGTTGAGCCAACGGGCAGTTTTACAAATGCCTGCGAAGCCGACCAGTTGTCGTTCCAATCGTCGAGATTAATGCCTCGTTTTAACTGACTGGCGCGTATGGTCGCAAACGAGATAAAATCGGTAAAGGTAAAATCCGTTGGTTTTCCCCAATCCTGCACAATACCGGCTACACTCACCCGAACCGAATCCTCATAAATCAGTTCTTTACCTATAATTTCCTCCAGTGGTAAATCCCCGAAATAGGTACGGGCCTTCCGCTCCGACAGAACGAGTTTAAATGGCTCATTCAACGCTGTTTTGGGGTTTCCAGCCAGCCATTGATACTTGAAAATATCGAAATACTGCGGCTCAACAACCACAATATCGGCAGTACCTCCAGTGCGTCTCCGGCTTTCGAATCGTGTTGGTTTTCCGTTTCCGTTCGGAATCAGTACATCCGTTTCAAGATTATGAAAGGCTGCAACGGTTTCAAGGCCTGCCACTTCTTTTCGTAAGGCCAGCGGGACAGGAGCCGGTAGAAAACCCACCGAATGCTTTTCGTCGGTTGGATTATACTTCACATCGCCAACAACTCGGTAAATCCGTTCGCCGTCGGGGTGGAACGTGTCGTAACTCAGTTCATAGTTGGTGATGAGGTAAATTGCCAGACAGGCGGTTACGCCAAGCGTAAGCCCCAACAAATTAATCAGCGTACTGGCTTTGTGCTTTGCCAGATTACGAATCGAGGTTTTAAAATAGTTGCGTAGCATAAGCGGGTTAACTAGACTAGGTGATGCGTATTGATTAGGTTGTCTTTTCAGTGCAAACGGACGTATAAAGCGCAAGACGTTGAGCCAATAGCGCTGGTTTGCCGCTGCAATACCCACCTCCCGCACATCGCGAACGAAGCGCTCATACAAATCGCCCTGTACTTCTTCCAGCAAATGGGGAGCGCAGAACCATTCAAGCAGGCGGTCGGCGTAGCGGGGTGGGTTCATAGGTTTGTTTGGTGTAGAGACGCATCTTTGCGTCTCCTCTCCCGGATGGTTTTCTCTAGTTGGGTACTAATTGCTGACGCACAGGAGACGCAAGGATGCGTCTCTACACTACTCGGTTCGTAGGCTTTTTGCCGGATTAGTAACAGCAGCTTTCATGGACTGATACGATACCGTTGCTAACGTGATAGCCACAATTACCCCTAACGCCAGTGCGAAAACCCACCAGCCGAAGTCAATGTGATAGGCATAACCATGTAACCAGCCCCGCATCAGGAACCAGCCCAGGGGAGCCGCCAACGTAAAGCCAATAAGCATCAGCTTACTAAACTCGCGCCCAAATAGCCAAAGCACCTGATTGGTTGTGGCACCCATTACCTTCCGAATACCAATTTCTTTCGTTTTCGATTCGCTCATGAACGATACAAGGGCGTATAAACCCAGGCAGCCAATCAGAATGGCGATCAATGAGAAAACCTGGATTAACCCCAGCAAAACGCGTTCTTTGAGGTAGAACTGATCGAGCATTTCATCCACAAAAGACGCTTTGTAGACGGCTTCGGGAAATAACTCGTTCCAGCGAGATTCGACCAGTTTGGTAGTTTCAGATAAATTGGCTGGATTTAGTTTCAGAGCTGCCAGATTGTTCTCGGGGTGGTAATTGATGAGCGTAGTAGGTGGAATTGTTGCGTACAATTCATCGGTATTGAAGTCGTTGACAACGCCAACAATAACCCGATTTTGTCCCCAAATGGTAAGCCGTTTTCCTAACGCATCAGCGGGAGAACGAAGACCCAATTGCTTGATCATGGTTGCGTTGACGATGGCCTCGCTGTTGGTCGTGTCGTTGTTGCTGAAATTGCGCCCGGCCAGGAGTTTCAATCCGAAGAGTGGTATGTAATTCATATCACCAATTTTGGCGCGGGTCGGAAATTTTTCGGCTTCGGTATGCGTGTCGAATGTAAACTGAACCGGATCGCGTTGGCGCGAGGTTGGTGGCTCGGCACCTAACGAAACCTGCTCAACGCCTGGTAAGGCACGTAATTGGTCGCGTAAGGTTTGCTGTCGGATGGGATCATCGGTAGGAACAGGCACGGTTAGAACGGCATCTTTGTAGAAACCCAGATCTTTCTGCTGCATGTATCGCACCTGCGACATCATCACAATAAGACCGATAATGAAGAGTTGTGTGATGAAAAACTGAACCACGACCAGCCCACGCCGGACAGATACACTGCCCACTTGTTTCGTCGTGAGTCGTCCTCGTAAGGCGGCCACTGGGTTAAAGCGGGAAAGTACTAACGATGGGTAAAAGCCTGCCACTAGAATCACGCCCAGAATCAGGGCACCAAACCAGAGAAGCGACCGGGGTTTGACGAGATCGAGTACCGACAGATCAGCGCCTAAAATGGCTAATGCATTGTTTAGCAACGGTAAACCAAGTTGCGCGAATAGAATCGCGATAACCACCGCTGTGAGCGTAATGAGCGTTGTTTCAATCAGGAATTGCGCAATCAATTGCTTCCGTGTACTGCCCATCGCCTTCCGAACGCCCACTTCTTTCGAACGCTTAAGTGCGTAAGCCGTAGCGATATTGATGAAATTGATACAGGCGGCAATGACCAGAAATAAACCAACAATAATCAGGGCGTATAGAATCGGGCGAGGAGCCGTTCCGCCGTATTGGGGATTGTGGTTTAAATCGGAGAGGGGCAGAGCATGAAAATCGAGTAATTTGGCATCCTGCGTCTTCAGATATTTACGACCCGTAGCCGCCAGGGCATCCACTAAACGCTGAGGGGATGTTCCTTCGCGCAGGGCAACAAAACAAACCGCGTTAATGCGCTCCCAATTCTGCATCGCCTGTTTGCCGTTTTCGCCCATCATAGCCGGAACGGTGCCGTACGAAATCAGAACATCGTACCGAAGTTTGGTATTCGAAGGCGGGTTTTTAATGATGCCCGTTACGGTAAGATTCGTCTGATTATCAAAGCGCAACGTTCGGCCGATTGCGTTGTCCGTATCGAAATATTTCTGCGCGTAACGCTCCGATAACACAACCGTGTTTGGGGCTGTTAGTGCTGTTTTTGGATTTCCGTCAAGCCATTTTACGTCGAAAACGTCGAAGAATTGGGGCTCCGTAAAACAGATATTCCGCGATTCTTCAAACTTCTTCCCGAAACCACCTTTACCATTTGGCACGCTTATAATTCGCCCAAACGTATTCTCCAGTCGAACGGCACTTTCTACAAATGGGTATTCCTGTCGAAGTACATCGCCTAATGGTCGGGGAGTGGCATCGGTCGGAACTACGTTCTCGTGACGGATATCCGTTACAATCCAGAACGTTCGGTCGGCTTTGGCGTGATACCGGTCGAAACTAAACATGTAGCTGACCAACAGGAAGATAACAATACCACAGGCGAGCCCAGTGGCTAAGCCAAACGTATTGATGGCGCTAACCTGACGGTTTCGCCATAGGTTCCGTAAAGAGATAGTCAGATAATTGCGAAACATAAGAGTAAGTGTAGGTTTAGGATAAGCATCTTGGTGTCTGAACGCTTTTGGTAATCCGGCAAACCGTTGCCCCGACCTAGGCAATAGAAAGCCCAGCACCTCTTTGCCGAACTGGCGTCTTGCTTCGGCAACTCCGAGTGTCTCGACTCGCCTATTGAATCGTTCATACAAATCGCCCTGCACTTCTTCCAGCAGCAACGGATTGCAGAAAATTTCCAATAATTTGTTGGCCCAGCGGGGAGGATATTCTGGTATTCCGGTTGGTTTCATAGGTTTTAGGCGAGGGGCAAGGCGCGTGGTACAGGGCAAAACTGCGCTCCATGCTCCAAGCATTTTATTCCGTTTTTAAACTCTTCACGGGATTGATCATGGCAGCTCGTAGTGATTGCCAGCTGACGGTTAAAAACGCGATGGAAATGGAGATGAAAGCGGTTATCAGGAAGATCCACACGCTTATGTTGATACGATAAGGGTAGTTTTCGAGCCATTTGCTCATAGCATACCAGGCGGCAGGAAAGGCAAAAATGAACGAAAGAGAAACCAGCTTCAGGAAGTCGGTGGAGAGCAGTTGGACAATTCCTGTAACCGAGGCTCCCAGTACTTTCCGAATCCCGATTTCCTTCGTTCGTCGTTCGGCCGAGAGCGTGGCTAATCCAAACAGGCCAATACACGAAATGAAAATGGTCAGGATGGCCCCGAAGAGCACCATTTGTTTCCATTTGGCCTCCGACTCATACCGCTTAATGTTTTCCTGATCCATGAATTTGTAGGAATAAGGATTTAGCGGGAATAGCTTTTTGAATACGTTTTCGATAGACTGGAGGCTTGCCGTTTCGGTGTTGGGTCTGATTTTGATGAAGGCTTTTCCGTATTGATTCCTGGGTTTCATCGTAAATAATTGCGGGCCGATTTCCCGATTCAGTGCCATGAAATGGTAGTCTTTGACAACCCCAATGACGTTATATTTTGTACTGTCGAGCCAGAAATCAACTACTTGTCCAACAGGGTTTTTCCAACCTGCTTTCTTGACAAATGTTTCATTGACAAGAACCGAATGGGTCGAATCGGAGGGGAAATTTTTTGAGAAATTACGCCCTTGAACGATCGGAATTTTAAAAAGAGGCAGATAGGTTTCATTGACGGTTTCATAGATAAAGCTTAATTGTGTATCGCCATTAATTTTGGCGACAGTACCCCACGTACCGCCATTTTTTGGAGCAACGTCTACAATATTTTGATCTTTTTGTAGCTCTTCTTTTAACAGTTTCGCTTCGCTACGGGTCAAATTTGATTTATCGACGATAACCAGATTTTTATCGTCGTAACCTAAGTCTTTGCTCGTTAGATAATTGAACTGCGAATAGATGGTCAGCGAAGCAATGATCAGAAAAGAAGCCAGCGAGAATTGCAGAACAACTAATGACTTTTGCAGGTAATTCTTTCCCGAAAGGTTGAAGCGACTGTAGAGCGTTTGAACAGGGTTATAGCCTGATAAAATAAGTGCCGGATAAAATCCAGACAGTAAGCTAGTTACAATAAATAAAGCAACGTAACCGATAACCAGTTGCGTATCGAAAAGATAAGAGAGGGCCAAGGCTTTGTTGGCCAGTTGATTGAACATAGGTAAGGCGAGTTCAATCAAAATCAGGGCAAGTGCAAAAGCTGCAAAGCACAGAATAAAGGATTCGCCCAGGAACTGGATGATGAGCTGCACTCTGGCTCCACCAACTACTTTTCGAACGCCAATTTCTTTCGCTCGCTTTAGCGAACGGGCCACGGTTAGGTTAACAAAGTTGATGCAGGCGATTAGGAGAATGAATAAGGCAATACCCGATAAAATGTAGGAAAACATAGGGTTGCTTTCGTCGACGAGCCCATTACTGGCCGGGAGGTCCTTGCTGAGGTGCATGTCGGTGAAGGGTTGGAGCGCATACTGAGTCCGGCCTTGCTCACCAAACTTTTTGGTAACCAGTTTAATAGCCTCCTGTGCGTCAGCCAGATACACCTGATTCATTTTGGCCTCCACAGTGTTGAGGTTGGCATTTGGGCTAAGAACGACGAACGTGTTCATAAACACACTGAACCAATTCTCATTGTTGGCCATTTCCTCCGGTTTCACAAGCATCGGCATCAATACATCAAATTTGATGGATGAATTCTGCGGACATTTTTTCGCAACAGCCGTTACAGTATGCGGTTCAAATTTGTCGTCTTCTTTAAAAAACAGGGTTTTCCCAACTGCATTTGTTGTTCCGAAGCTCTTTTCGGCGATCTCCTCCGAAATCACGACCGAGTGAGGATTTTGCAAGGCGGTTTTAGGGTTGCCGCTTAGTAAAGGGAACGTAAAAATCGAAAAGAAGCTGCTGTCGGCATAATAGACGGTTTGGCTTTGCACCTCATTGCCTTGTTTCATATCCCGACGGTTTTCACGGTACCGCACAAACGCCTTGATTTCAGGAACACCCGCATGGAATTTTGGCCCCGGAAAAAGTCCGGTATAGGGTTGTTTATGGTCAGGAACACCTGCAGCGGTTATGTTTTGGCTGGTAATGCGGTAGATAAGCGGGTTGTTGGCATGAAAGCGGTCGTAACTGACTTCGTCTTTGGTGTACAGCATAATGAGCATGGCAGCAGCCAGCCCAATGCTTAATCCAATGATATTTATGGCTGAGTATGCCTTGTTTCTAGTCAGATTCCTGAACGCGATTTTGAGATAGTTTTCTAACATGGCAGCTCTGAATAAAGGAGTGGTCCGGCACTCCGGTTGAGAATTCGGATTTGGTTGTCGTTTAAGGGCAAAAGGCCGAAGGAAACGTAGTACATTTAAGCTATACTGCTGGTTCGCTTTGGGAGCGCCCAGCAGACGCACATCCCGCATGTAACGTTCATATAAATCACCCTGCACCTCTTCCAGCAAGTGCGGAGCACAGAACCATTCCAGTAATCGGTCGGCCCAT
Source organism: Spirosoma litoris (assembly GCF_054776755.1). Lineage (NCBI taxonomy): Bacteria > Pseudomonadati > Bacteroidota > Cytophagia > Cytophagales > Cytophagaceae > Spirosoma > Spirosoma litoris. The sequence goes on from NZ_BAAHBI010000020.1 coordinate 383,436, forward strand.
CGGGGTGGTTGTGTATTCATAGCGAAAGGGTTTGGGGGCAGAAAGGTAAGGGTAGCGGGAGTAGTTGATTAGAATAGGTTCACCGTATGCCCCAAACCCTACGTCCTCTGCTACTTATATACTGATGGCCGGTAAAGCATTTGGCGAAATCGAATTCCACAGCTGGTCGCGCATGGCCCGAATATCGTGTAAGGCCCGACTGCCCAGCGCCGTAACCGTAAACAGGCGTTTTCGTCGACCACCCCGTTCGGCCGTAGCCTCGCCCATGTGTGAGCTAAGCATGCCTTTCTCTTCGAGCCGGTGCAAGGCTGCGTGAACGGCACTGATACTGACGGAGCGCCCCGTTTGCCGATCCAGCTCGTCGGTGATAGCGACCCCATACGCAGCGTCGTTCAGGACCGCGACTGTTAGTAAAACGATTTCTTCAAACTCGCCTAAGTATGTTCGTTTCATGACTTACCTGATAATATTAACTTTTGTAGAACAAATGCTTTGCCAATTGTTGAAAAGTGGCTTTATGGCTCATTTGAGACGATGTACTTGATACGAGTTGTCCGAAATCGTACAGTTTTTGTCCGGTGCCGAACAGGTGTACGATGATTTTCTTTAGGAAATTCCACAACTAATTTTTCCCGATCTGCGTCAAATTATCTAGTCTACCGGTAGCTAGTACAATGCCCGACTGTCCGTAACTTTGCAGCTCCATGATGGCGACTATTCGCTGATTACCGATAACTGCTTATTGACGTATGGCTCTCAAAACGATCGTTAAAATATCTAACGTTACCAATCTCAGCGATGCTCGCTACTGCGCCGGTATGGGTGTAGACATGCTTGGCTTCTCAATGGATGCCGACTCGCCGGATTATGTAGAGCCGAAAAAATTTGCTGAAATAAGAGGCTGGGTAGCAGGCGTACAGATTGTTGGCGAAACAACATCGGTCGATCCCGAAGTAATTGAGCAACTCCTCGATACCTACCAGCCCGACTTATTACAAGTTGATGAAGCTGCGCTATTACCTTATCTGAGCACTAAAGTGAATGAAGACTTGCGCTTTATTCTACAGGTCGATTTAGCGCAGTTAACGCTCGATCAACTCGACACTCTATTCCAGACCGCTGCAACTGGAGCCGACTACATACTGCTCGAAAGCAATAGCCCGCTCCACCTCGACGACGAACTGAAAAGTACCCTTCAGCGGCTGGCGTCGCGTTATCCTATTTTATTGGGGATTGGTGTATCTGCCGAGAATATTCATGAGTTACTGGCCGATTTGCCCGTTCAGGGGATTGCGCTCAGCGGGGGCGATGAAGAACGACCCGGTAATAAAGAATTCGGGGAGTTGATGGATATCCTGGAAGCGATTGAGGAAGACTAGAATGAGTTAGTATTAGGAGTTAGGAGCGAGTAGTGAGAATGGGGATGCAATATGTATTCTCACTACTCGCTCCTAACTCCTAATACTGAACACTACTATGCATTACCTACTATCATTGAAAACATACTTCCATCCATAACCGCGTCCATTCTTCCAATTCTCCTTTTGCCAAATAGGGTTATCTAGTAGGTTTACACCGTTTTAAACAACAGCAATCATGAACAAGCGATTAGAACGTATTGCCGACCAGGCCCAAATTGGGGGGGTATGTGCTGGTTTGGCCGATTATTTTGGCATTGACCGTGCATTGGTGCGCGTCCTTTTTGTAATCGGAATTTTCCTACCCCACTTTCCGGCTATTATCATTTACATTATCTTGTGGATTGCACTCCCCGAACGCCGTTTTGGCAGCGCAACATCCCAATCAACTGCTTTTTCTAATCCTTATTTTGCCATGAATCCCTACAATCCGAACAAGCCTGCATCTCCCGACCGTAGCATTATTGGCGGGGCCGTTTTGATTATCCTTGGTGTCCTGTTTTTACTGGATCGTTATTTCGACATTGACTTTGGTGATCTATGGCCGTTTGTTCTGATCGCGATTGGTTTGTGGCTGATTTTTAAGGATCGGATTAAACCTCCTTACGACACAACAAATACAAACAACGACCCGAACGGAACCTTATAATTGATGTATGCTATAGAATGTATGATGTATGCTTTCACAGTAACTATAGCATACATCCTATAGCATACATCCCTAAGACTTATGCAACGAAAAAATGGATTGTTCTGGGGCATTTTCCTCCTAACGCTGGGCGTTCTGTTTCTGGCTCGGCGGGCGGGAATGCTCGATATTGACTGGCATTCGTTAGTGAATCTATGGCCAGTGCTGCTGATTCTGGCTGGTGTAAATCTGATTCTGGAACGGCGTGGGAATCCGGCGGCTTTTATTACAACCGTTATGCTGGCTGTAGCCGTTCCTACTACATTATTCGGTTTTCTGTCGCATCACCGAGATCGGGATGAGTTTAACATGCGTTGGCATGATCATGAGGACGATGATGATCACGGAAATTCTGATGATGACGATGGTAATAACGACGACGATTATCAGTCGGAGCGGGAGCGCCGGGAATCCGAAAGTGTTAAGGTGCAGACCAATACCTTTGCCGAAAACATGGATGCCGATACGCGCGAGGCTGTCCTGAAATTGTCGGGTGGCGCTGGGCGGTTTATCATTAGTGAGCCAAGTTCGGAACTCATCAAAGCCAACACCAAGCAAACAACGGGTAGCTACTCGATGTCGGTAGATCGGGACGAAACCACACATATCCCAACCATCGAACTAAAGCCAACCGAAGAGGATCAAGATATTGATTTCAAGGATGGTAAGTTCGAGAATCGGGTTGATATACATTTAAACGCTACCCCCGTTTGGTCAATGGATGTGGCACTAGGAGCAGGGCAGGGCGATCTTGATTTGAGTTCTTATGCGGTCAAGAGCCTGAAAGTTGGCGCTGGTGCTGCTGAACTTGACCTGAAACTCGGTGCCAAAGCCGACGTATCGGACGTGAAGCTGGATGTAGGAGCGGCTTCGGTAACCGTCCGTGTTCCGAAAGAAGTGGGTTGCCGGATCAAAAAAGATGGCGCTCTTAATCTGGAACAGTTGGATGATTTTACCAGTGTGGGCGGTGGTGAATTTATCAGCCCTGGCTACGATGGCACTAAAAAGAAAATAACCATCCGTTTCGATGGTGGTATTTCAAGATTTAAAGTAGTGCGGTATTAGTCTGAACCGGGATTTTAACAAGATTTGAAAGATTCATACGATTAATAAAGCATTAGCGGATAATCGTGTAAATCCTTTTAATCTTGTTAAAATCCCGGTTCAGATTAGTTTTGATTCAACTTATTAAGCAGCATTTTATTAAATACCTGCTCGGTTTTATACAATTCCGCCAATTGGGCTGGCGTAATTACTTTCAGGAATCGGCTCATATACTCGTCGTCAAGGTCGGCGAGTTTTTGTTTATTGGAATTAACTTCCCGAAGGCCGTTTACTAATTGATTGTCGTTTAGGTTTGTGCGCGACGGTTCGTTATTCAATTGCCGAATCCGACGATTCAGTTCCTGCTTCTTGGCATTGTATTCATTATAAATTGCCCAGAACTGGGGAGCCTGATCTGTCGTTAAGTTGAGCCGGTTGGTAATCAGCCCAATCTTAGCTGCTTCAATTTTCTGCCGTCCGTTAGGGTCGTTCTGTGCGTTGGCTACTTGTGCTATAAACAGTAGTCCAACCAGCCAACCAATCCATGCGTGTCTCATTGTGGTAAAGTTAACCATTCAAAAATCAGGAACCGAAGTTCGGACTATCCAGTGCAGTTTGTTCTTTAATGTGCTGTTGAATATCCTTTGGCTGCACATTAAGGAACTGAATCGCGGTTGTGTCGCTGCCCAACGACGAATGAATTTGTTGAGCGTCGGCCAATTCGCTGGCATCTACCCCTTGTTCATCAAGATAAGCCGAAATAGCTTCGTCACTCACACCGGCCAACACTTCATTTCCCAATGACTCCTGCCGTTGGGGTAAAGTTTGCCAAACCAGCACAGCAATCAAACTAGCACCTGCCAATGACGCTATCGAGCGCTGCCACGACCAGGTGATACTAAAAGCCGGCTTTGACTTACGAACCGCGCGAGCTTGTACACGCGATGGTAACGTGTCAAAATACCCTTCTGGAGTCGTAAACGGCAACTGCCTCAGTCGATGTTCAGGGGGCAGTTCATCAAGCCGAAATTCGTTTTTGTCATTCATTATCGTGGTGTGTATAAAATACACAATTAGGTTCCCGTGTTGTACGAATTGGACAGTCTAAAGCGGCTGGGGTTTAATCGGTTGTATCAGTTTTTGTCAGATAATCTTCAATTTTTTTCACTGCCAGGTGATACGATGCTTTCAATGCCCCTACTGATGTTCCCGTAATATCTGAAATGTCCTCATACTTCATATCATCGAAGTACTTCATGTTGAACACCAAACGTTGCTTGTCGGGTAATTTTAGTAGCGCCTTCTGTAACTTCAACTGTACGTCTTCGCCACTCGGATCGTTTCCTGATGTGACATAATCGCTGTTACTCTCCAATTTCTCCATCAATTCGCCTTCTACGTCGCCAATGGGCAGAAAAAAGCGTCGACGTTTCTTGTTCAGAAAGTTAAGGCATTCGTTGGTAGCAATGCGATATATCCAGGTATATAACTGACTATCACCCCGAAACTGTTCCAGGCTGTTCCACACTTTTATGAATGTTTCCTGCACCAAATCATCGGCATCGTCGTGGTCGATGACCATTTTACGGATATGCCAATAGATTTTCTGCTGGTACTGCCGCACCAGCAGATTAAAGGCAAAATTCCGGCTCGACGGGTCGCGGTATTTGGCGAGAATTTCTGCGTCAGTCATTCGTTATTTGTAGAGACGCAACCCTTTGCGTCTATGCATCATCTGAAACCATCTGGCAAGGAGACGCAAAGGGTTGCGTCTCTACTATTTTCTTGCTATTGCTTTTTTCGCCTGCTCAACAATTTTGTCGGCAGTGAGGCCATATTTCTGCATTAGCTGGTCAGGTGTGCCGCTTTCGCCAAAGGTATCGTGAACGCCAATGTATTCGAGCGGGGCGGGGTAATTTTGCGATAGAACCTGTGCAACGCTATCACCCAAACCACCGTTAAGCATGTGTTCTTCTGCCGATACAGCACAGCCCGTTTTCTTCACCGATGCCAGAATAGCCTCTACATCTAACGGCTTAATCGTGTGAATATTGATAATATCAGCTTCAATTCCCTGTTCGGCCAGAATTTCACCCGCTTTGATAGCTTCCCAAACCAGGTGACCTGTACAGAAAATCGAAACGTCTTTTCCTTCGTTTACCGTCCAGGCCTTACCAATTTCAAACTTCTGGTCAGCAGGCGTAAACACAGGAATTACTGGACGACCGAAACGTAGATAAACCGGGCCAACATGCTCTGCAATGGCAATGGTAGCCGCTTTGGTCTGGTTATAATCGCAGGGATTAATAACGGTCATATTGGGCAGCATTTTCATCATGCCCAAATCTTCCAGAATCTGGTGAGTAGCCCCATCTTCGCCCAAGGTCAAACCAGCGTGCGAAGCGCAGATCTTCACGTTCTTGTTCGAATAGGCTACTGATTGCCGAATCTGGTCGTATACGCGACCCGTTGCGAAGTTAGCGAAGGTTGTGGCAAACGGAATATGGCCACCAATAGTCAAACCCGCCGACACACCGATCATGTTCGCTTCGGCAATACCGCATTGAACGAACCGTTCTGGATATTCTTTTATGAATGTTTCTAGTTTAAGCGAACCCGCAAGATCTGCCGTGAGAGCAACAACACTAGGATTTGTTCGGCCCAGTTCAGCTATACCCGCGCCGAAACCCGAACGCGTGTCTTTTTTTTCTGTGTATTCGTATTTTTTCATGTCTATTAATTCGCCGAAGCGAGGGTTTGCAATTTAGTTAGAAAATAGTGGGCACTCGGGCAATTTGGGTGTTGGGCTGCATTTTCGATAGTGAAGCCGTATTTCAGCATTCGATTTACCAAAATAGCTTTACTACCTACACCCCGATTGGTTTTTGTTAAAAGCAATTGCTGAAGAGTTAAAAAAGGATTGTTTTCCAATTCTGGGTAATCGAATATAAAAGTTGAATCATTAAACAAGCCTTGTAAAGTTGGAGTATCACTTAGAAACCATGCTTCAATTTGTTTTACAGCAACAATTATAATTTGGTCTTCACGCTCCGTGATTCGTTTCCGAGTCAGAGTAATACAACTATCAAGATCTAGATCCGTCAAAATGATTATTTTCTGAACATCCCGACCTACTAATTCCTGACGTAACGCGTCAATTTTGTGAGGGAGCAAATTTCCGTTGCCTTTTGCATCGATGACTGGTAATGAGCAATCGAAACCATTTGCATTCAACCATTCTTGAAATCTGTCTGATTCAAGGATATTTTTCTCAGTCTTACCTTCGCAAATGAATCCAATTTTTACCACGGTAGCCCCCCTCCAAGAGCGTTCATCAGCCACGCTTCGTCCATTCGTAAGCCGTGAAAGTCGTGACCTTTGAATTGTTTCGTTTGAGTAGCTCCGTTTATTTTGTCGACAACTACAATCTCGTCAGATGTTAATTGAGAGGCTAGGGTTTGGGAATGTGTATTAAGCCAGATGTAATGACCAAATTCTTCACAGGCATATCGGCACAGATTAACAAATTCCTTAATGACATCTGGGTGTAATCCGTTCTCCGGTTCTTCTATACAAAGAAATTGAGGCTCTTTACTTTGGTAAACAGCAGTCAGCAGGGCCAGAATGTTGTAGGTGCCGTCGGAGATTAAGTCTTTAGTGAAATACTCTTGCGTCGACTCTTCAAACCAGCGTAATTCATCACGGTCATCTACTTCAACAGCTTTAAATCCTGGAATAAACAGCTCGAGCCATTCAGAAATTTCATCTTGTAAAATAGAATTAGTCAGAATGCGTTTGAGAACAGGTTCAAGATTCTTCGCGTCGTCTCTTATACGTTCAGATGTATCGAAGTTAATTTTGGAACCTTTAGGATTATTTACAAATAATTTGGTGAACTGTCGAAACCAAAGAGTTTCAAAACTCTTAATGAGTTTTGATTCTATCTCAGAACCTGAAGTCTCAATTGTATTATAATCAGCTAACTTGGAATGTCCACCACCGAAGAAAATTGCACCAAAATGCTCGTTGGTTTCAGAAATTTCAAAAAATAATTCGGTTCTCTTTCCTTGTAGTTTACGATGGCTTATTTTGTTATTCCCACCGAATAAATCTTGAGGATTTCCAAATGTGCCTACATAATGACTGAACTCCAAAGCCTCGAAAATATTCGATTTGCCCGACCCGTTAGGGCCGACAAAGACCGTGAACGGATTCGGCTCAATAAGCTCGACCCGCTCAATGGACTTGAAATTTTCGATGACCAGGCGTTTGATTTTCATGGTATGTATAGAGACAAGGCATGCCTTGTCTCTACAAATTTTTTAATAATCCGAATAACCAACTGACAGAGGCAGACCGTTCAAGGCTTGGGTTAATTGCTCTGCATTAGGGGCTGTGCCGTGCCATTTGTAGTTACCCACCATGTACTCAACGCCAAAGCCCATTTCGGTGTGCATCAGAATCATCGTTGGAACATCGGGGTCTTCCTGTGATTTCTTAAGTGTATGAATCACATCGGCAATGTCATTACCTTCCATTTCTTCAACGTACCAGCCGAACGCCCGGTACTTAGCGGCCAGGTCACGGTTGCTGTTTACGTTGTCGGTCGTACCGTCGATTTGCGCATGATTAAGGTCGATGATGGCGGTCAGGTTGCCAAGTTTCTTGTTGGGCGCAAACTGAGCGGCTTCCCAAATCTGGCCTTCCTGTTGCTCACCGTCGCCCATCAGGACATACACATGGCTTTTATCGCCGTTGAGCTTTTTAGAATAAGCAGCACCGCTGGCTACCGATAAACCCTGTCCTAGCGATCCCGACGCGATACGAACACCAGGCAGATGCTCGGCTGTGGTTGGGTGGCCCTGTAAGCGGCTGTCTAATTTACGGAAGGTGGCTAATTCAGAAACGGGGAAATAGCCTGCCCGCGCAAGCACCGAATAAAACACAGGTGAAATATGCCCATTCGAGAGGAAGAAGATATCTTCATCGCGGCCGTCCATATCAAAAATAGGATTGCCATCCGCATCTTTTTTTCGGTTCATTACCTCGAAATAGAGGGCGACAAAAAAATCAGTGCAGCCTAATGAGCCGCCGGGATGTCCCGAATTAACAGCGGCAACCATGCGAAGAATATCGCGCCGAACGGCCGTAGCCGTGCTTTTGAGTTGTTCGATTTCCATAGCTTTTAGGGGTTAGGAGCGAGGAGTGAGATGTGAGGAGTTACTGATATGCCATTTTTGCGTCAGCCAATCCTCACTTCTCGCTTCCCACTTCTAAATACTCATTTTAAAATTTGTTGGGCGTGATTTTGGGTATCTACTTTTCCAATGATATCGGTAATGATACCATTCTCGTCAATAATAAAAGTTGTCCGAACGATACCCATAAACTTCTTCCCATACATCGATTTCTCTTTCCATACGTCGTAGGCTTGAACCAATTGGTTGTCGGTATCCGCAACGAGTGTAAACGGCAGGTCGTATTTCTTGATAAACTTCTGGTGGGCTTTCTGGTCATCGACACTGACGCCCAATACTTCGTATCCTGCTGACCGTAGATCGGCGTAGTTGTCACGGAGACTACAGGCCTGGGCAGTACAACCGGGGGTATCATCTTTAGGATAGAAATAGAGTACCACTTTTTTACCCCGATAATCAGACAACTTAATCGGCTGGCCATTCTGGTCAGTGCTCGTGAAGTCTGGGGCAGGATCGCCAATAGATAGGCTCATATTGTTTTGGGTTTACTGTTTCAAGTTCAATGTTTCAGGTTAGACTATGCAGAAAACTTGAAACGTCGAACTTATCGTCTTCTCTTTTTCCCTTTTGGGGTTGCTTTTCGGTGTACAGGCGCTCTGGGTACGTCGATGGTTGTACTGTCAGAGCCAATATTACCCGACCGATCTTTTACTTGTACCAATACCTCGGCACCAGCCTCAAACGGTTCGTCTGGGTCTAATTTATCCGACCAGAGCAATGCTCGCTTATAATCATATTGCATTAACACCCACTCACCATTGACTAACGCCCTAAATTCGGCAATACCTGATAAATCATCCCGAATACGAGCTGTAATGCCCTTGGGTGTTGCCGACAGAATTTCAACTCTGGGCGGATTAATGTCCGTCATTAACTGAAATCTGCCCAGTGTACGGGTTTTGAATTCAATTCGTCCTTTTGTCCACGTCCCACCCAGAAAACTTTCGTTACCACTACTGGTCCAATATACTTTGGTTCGGGCTGTATCAATAGTAATTGGGTAATTGGGTGTGTATTGAACCGTCAGGTAATCGTTGAGTGGAATGGTCGACTGGTTAATTTCTAAACCTCCTCCTGGTATCGGCCGCATGGCTAAATGCAATGTATCGAACAGAGTTCTCGGACTAAATTCCAATCGGGCGCTTCCATCGACAACCACTTCATTTCGGCCGGGTATGACACGCTTCTTGAAATTTGTTCGTACAACACCCCGACCAAACTGAACGGAATCAGGTAAAGTCTGGCGCAAATCTATGAGATAAACGGCTTGGTTGTTACGCACATAGCTAACAGACTGTTCCGTTACGGTACGGCCTGAGATCAATTTAGCAACCGGTGGATTTGATGCTGTTATATTTTTGACGGTCAGCTTCAGTACATTTTCGTCGGTAGTAATGGTAGCGATCGGCTCACCACTTAGTGACTCCCCTCTGAAATTAGCTGGCGGAATCGTTAAGGAATCTGCCCGAGCTGAGCTAGCTGGCGCAACTTCTGGTTGAATCGTAAAGGTTAATTGCGTTGAGTGATCAGACGCATCGTAGAGTGTCAACGTAACTTCATGCGGCTGGCCATCTAGCAAAGGCAACCGACCCCGATAGGCTGCGTTGCTTTGTAGTTTATACAGATTCAGAATGTTGCCATCGGCAATGTAGCCTCGGTGATAACGTTGTCCACTAGTTTGTTCAACTTCATAGTTTTCGTGAACATTCATGAACCGCGTTTGCTCATTGGGGAAGCTGTTCATATTGTAGGCAAACACTTCCCGACCATCGAGCCGAATTTCCAGACAGCTAATGCCATTTCGGTAAGGTGACCCGCTGGTTTTGTCGTAGGCCAGTACTTCCATACCAATCAGCCCCGACGCTGTAATGGGCTGTACAATCGTAAACGTACCATCGGAGCGCCGAACAGGTGCATAACTGACACGTTGGTATTCGCCGTTAATGCGCGAGGTCGCTGTCATGGTTTTCAGGGCAACACGCTCAAAATAGGGCGGCACATTGTCCTGGATCTCGGAGAAATTATAGAGCAGCGGGTTAATCAGGTTGTCTTTATTATCCCGAATCTCGAAGTGTAAGTGTGGCCCACCCGATCCGCCCGTATTACCTGAAGCTGCAACGACATCGCCCTTTTTAACAGGGAACTGGCCTGGTTGAGGACGTAGATCGATCTCAAACGTTTTTTTCTGATACTGCTGCTCCCGAAGATAAACGCCCAGCGTATCTTTTAATGCTTTGAGGTGGCCATAAACAGTGGTAAGGCCGTTAGGGTGTTTGATAAAAATAACATTCCCATAGCCTCCTGTGAAAACTGCAATGCGGGAAACGTACCCATCGGCCGCTGCGTGTACATCAAGTCCTTCGCGCCCACCCGTACGAATGTCTAAACCAGCATGAAAGTGATTGGGTCGTAAATCGCCCATACCACCCGATAACGAATTCGCAGCCCCAGGTTGAATCGGGAACATGAAATAACCATCGACAAGCGTACCCGGCTGAATATAGCCTGTTTGTGGTTGTCCTGATTCGGTGGTTGAGACTGGTTTAGTCGATTGTCCAACCGCCAGTTCTGTACAGGTGAAAACTGTAATAAACGTATAAAAAAGAAAACGTATCAATAGCAAGGTTGTAAATGGTTTTTGCCCGACCAAAAGCATAATTCGGTCGGGCAAAATGGAATTACTTCACGTCAAACGTCAACATGGGTTTATCCTCAATATAAGCCGTAAGCCGGTCACCGATTTGCACAGGACCAACGCCTTTAGGGGTACCCGTGAAAATAATATCGCCCTGTTGCAGCAAGAAATACCGCGACACGAACGAAATCAGATAATCGATTTTGAACATCATCAGGTTGGTATTACCCGTTTGCCGGGTTTCACCATTGATGTCGAGGTGGAAGTTTAAATTTTGTAGATCCGGGAAATCGGTCTTGGGTACAAAACCGGAAATAGGGGCAGAGCCGTTGAAGCCTTTCGCCAACTCCCAGGGTAATCCTTTCGCTTTTAGCTTACTCTGTAAATCCCGGGCTGTAAAATCGATACCAATACCAATTTCGTCGTAATATTTATGGGCAAACTTTTCATCGATATTTTTGCCCACCCGATTTATTTTGACCAGAATCTCAACTTCGTGATGAACATCGCTGGAAAAATCTGGGTAGAAAAATGGCTCGTTTTTAAGGGGAATAGCCGTTTCGGGTTTCATGAAGATAACCGGATCTTCGGGCTGCTCGTTGTTGAGTTCTTTAACATGGTCGGCGTAATTTCGACCAACGCAGATGATTTTCATAGAGAGTAACGCGGACATTCTGTCCGCTCTTATCAGGTAAAAAGCGGACAGGATGTCCGCGTTACTAAACTTTTTAGATTGCTACAAATCTAAGGACTAAAGAGGGGCTGACCGCATTGGGCTGGAAAAATTTGAACAATTCTGGTACCTTATGCGTCATATAACGTCAGAACACCATCTGCCAATTAATAAAACCACCAAAGATGAGAACAACCTTAATTATCATGTTATCGCTGGCATTCGCTATCACAGCCTGCGAGAAAGTACCGTTAACAGGACGGAGACAACTAATTCTAGTGCCCAATAACGATATGCTTTCGATGAGTTTCACTCAGTACAAAGCATTTCTGGATACAAGTAAAGTAATCAGCACCAGCAATAGTGACGCAGAGATGGTTAACCGGGTTGGTAACCGTATTCGTCAGGCTGTGGAAAGCTACATGAATAGCAACGGGTATGCCAAGCGTTTGGAAGGTTTCAAATGGGAATACCACTTGGTGCAAAGTAATCAGGTAAATGCCTGGTGTATGCCGGGCGGAAAAATTGTAGTGTACTCCGGTATTTTGCCCTACACACAGAATGAAGCTGGTTTAGCAACTGTGCTGGGACACGAAGTTTCGCACGCGATTGCCGAACACGGGAACGAACGGATGAGCGAAGGATTGGTAGCTAATGGGCTGTTACAAGCCGGTCAGGTAGCAACGGGTATTGCAACATCGGCACGAAGCCCGCAAACCCAGGCGTTGTTTCAGCAAGCGTTTGGTGTTGTAGGCCCACTTGCTTATCAATACGGTGTTGGCCTTCCACATAGCCGTGGTCAGGAATCTGAAGCTGACCATCTAGGGCTTATTTTTATGTCGATGGCGGGTTATGATCCGAGAGAAGCCATTACGTTCTGGACCCGGATGGCAAAAGCAAGTGGCGGAAAAGCACCGGCTGAGTTCTTGTCAGATCACCCATCTGATGAACGCCGAATTGCTGATTTGCAAAAATTGTTACCTGAAGCGCAGAAGTATTACGCACGTCGTTAAGTAGAAACGTATAGACATAAAAAAGCCGGGATCTGAGTCCCGGCTTTTTGTTTATCTGCATTCGGCAGGCGTTAGGCTATTACAGCGCGGCCACTACCTGACGTACTTTTTCGGCAGCTTCTTTTAGCTCAACCGCCGACTGTACTTTCAAGCCTGATTCGTCGATGATTTTCGCGCCTTCGGCTGCATTTGTTCCCTGCAGGCGAACAATGATCGGAACCGGAATATCGCCAATGGCTTTGTAGGCTTCTACAACACCAGTAGCAACACGGTCGCAACGAACAATACCACCGAAGATGTTGATCAGAATGGCCTTTACATTCGGGTCTTTCAGGATGATACGGAAACCAGCTTCTACCGTTTTCGCATTGGCACCACCCCCAACATCGAGGAAGTTGGCAGGCTCACCGCCCGATAGTTTGATGATGTCCATCGTGGCCATAGCCAGACCGGCACCGTTTACCATACAACCCACGTTACCGTCGAGCTTTACGTAATTCAGATCGCTGGCAGATGCTTCTACTTCGAGAGGATCTTCTTCGGCCAGATCACGCATCGATTTCAGGTCAGGATGGCGATACAGAGCGTTGTCATCTAAATTAACCTTCGCATCAACGGCCAGAATTTTATTGTCCGACGTTTTCAGAACTGGGTTAATTTCGAACATCGACGCATCGGTGTCAACATACGCTTTATACAGCGAGGTAACGAATTTCACCATTTCCTTGAAGGCATCGCCTTCCAGTCCAAGACCGAAAGCCACCTTGCGGGCCTGGAAAGGCTGCAAACCAACGGCTGGGTCGATCCATTCCTTCACGATTTTTTCGGGGGAATGCTCTGCTACTTCTTCAATGTCCATACCACCTTCGGTACTGGCCATAATTACGTTGCAGGCTTTGCTACGATCGAGCAGGATGCCGATGTACATTTCTTTGGGCGAAGACGCTCCTGGGTAGTACACATCCTCAGCAATGAGAACTTTATTAACCCGTTTTCCTTCTGGGCCTGTCTGATGGGTAACCAGTACATTGCCAATGAGGTTTTTAGCAATGTCGCGTACAGCATCGACCGATTTGGCTAAGGCTACTCCGCGTTGCTCCGAACCCACAATCTGACCCTTTCCCCGTCCACCAGCATGGATTTGGGATTTAACCACCACAAACTTCTGGCCCGACTGAGCGATAATCTGTTTAGCGGCTTCAACGGCTTTTTCGGGTGACTCAGCAACAATGCCCTCTTGAATGCGGACACCGTACTTTTTGAGAATTTCTTTACCCTGATACTCGTGTATATTCATGACAACTGCAACAAGGAGGATTGGAAATCGTATTTTTGTGCGGCAAGTTAGCCAATAATAAAGAGTTTTCGGTTTGTGGTTTACGGTTTTCAGGTTAAAAAGATCGTAATTCTACAGGACCGTAAGCCGTAAACCACAAACCGAAAACAGAGTGTCGCTTCTTCAAACAATTGATATACGCCGGAACTACGGTAAGTTACCTGTTCTGAAAGGAATTAATCTGAGCATAGAACCAGGTGAGGTTGTCTCAATTGTAGGCGCATCTGGGGCCGGGAAAACCACACTGCTCCAAATTCTGGGTACCCTTGATCGGCCCGACTCCGGCGAACTCCAGATTGCCGGGCAAAATGTTTTTGGACTGAATGATCGTCAATTGGCTCAGTTCCGTAATGAGCGTATTGGGTTTGTTTTTCAGTTCAATAACTTATTGCCTGAGTTTACGGCCCTTGAAAATGTATGTCTGCCCGGATTTATTGCCGGTAAGGACGAGCGAACTGTTCGGCAACGAGCTACCGAATTATTGGAGCGACTCGGCCTACGTGACCGGGTATCTCACTTGCCGTCTCAACTGTCAGGCGGTGAACAACAACGAGTTGCTGTAGCCCGGGCATTGATTAATCAGCCAGCCATTGTTTTCGCTGATGAACCAAGTGGTAACCTTGATTCGCACAATGCTCAGGAGTTGCATCAACTTTTCTTCAAACTTCGTGATGAGTTTGGTCAGACACTTGTCATTGTGACGCATAATGAACAACTGGCCGATCTTGCCGACCGCAAGCTGATCATTCGGGATGGAATGATGTTTAGCTGATTCTCTTAAGATTATTCTTTCATGTGCATACCCCGTTTTTTCGGGGTAGTGGAAGCCTATTGCCCTAACCCTATTTTTTAATAAAGCTTATGAAGAATTCCTCTACGAACCATTCAGCCAAACGATTTACATTGATCATGGCTGGACTACTTACGTTACTGAGCGTACGCACATTGGCTCAATCGCTGCCAACAGGTTTTAACAACAGTTTAGTGCAGAATGGCTATACAACGCCAATGGGCACTATTTTCTCGGCCGATGGAAAGCAACTCTTTGTTTGGGATAAAGCGGGTCGCGTTTGGGTATCTACCTGGAATGGCACTCAATACACAAAACAGACGGCGCCTGTTCTGGACATTAGCGAAGAGGTAGGTAACTGGCGCGATTTTGGTTTGGCGAGCCTATGCCTCGATCCAAACTTTGCCACGAACGGTCTGATTTACCTTTACTACATGGTCGACCGCCATCATCTACTTTACTTTGGTACAGCCTCGTATAGTGCCACAAAAGATGAGTATTACAATGCCACAATAAGCCGGGTAACGCGTTACAAAGTTACTACAACGAACAACGTACTATCGACTGACCTGAGCAGCCGCAAAGTGTTACTTGGCGAAACTAAGTCAACAGGTGTACCCCTAACGCATGAATCACACGCGGGTGGCACCATTCTGTTTGGAGCTGATGGTTCATTATTGGTATCGACGGGGGATAATGCTAGTTATAGCTCTACTGATAAAGGCAGCGCCAGTGAGACTTATTGGCAAACAGCCATTAATGATGGAATTCTACGGACGAATGAAAATGTAGGCGCTTTTCGTGCACAGATGATTACATCCCTTTGTGGGAAAATCCTTCGGCTGGACCCCAACACGGGCGATGGTCTGAGCAGTAATCCATTTTATAACGCAACTAGCCCACGTTCGGCGGCTTCAAGGGTGTGGGCTCTTGGTTTTCGTAATCCCTATCGGATGGGTATTCAACCCGGAACGGGCACTACGAATCCAGCCAGCGGAAACCCTGGCACCTTGCTCGTTGGTGATGTTGGCATGAATACCTGGGAGGATATGCATCTGATTCGACAGGGGGGCGAAAATGCGGGCTGGCCTATTTTTGAAGGCATTCTGGAAAATAGTTCGTATTACGCAGCCGCTCAAACGCTTGAAAATAAGGATGAGCCGAATCCATCCAATACGTGTAATAAGCCTTACCTCACCTTTGCCAATCTGCTCAAACAGGCTGCTAGTTCAACCACTACGGTGACAAATCCTTGTAGCGGTCAGGCTTTACCTGGCTTGCAACGGCGCTATGTGCACAGTGTGCCCGCTTTAGATTGGAATCATAATGCCAATATAGCCCGTGCCCCGAAACTGACAGCCACTAGTACAACTACCGCTTTGGTGGGGGCAGCTGGCTCCTCAGTAACAGGCACGCCTTTTAAAGGCAACTGTTCAACTGGAGGAGCTTACTACCCAGGCACCAATTTTCCTGCAGCTTACCGTAACCTTTACTACTTTGCCGACTATGGTGCTAACTGGATTAAAGCAGCCACACTAGGTAGCAATGGGACTATTACGGATGTGAAGGAGTTTATTCCGGCTGGTGGCACCAATGGCGTTGTGGATCTGGAATATAACCCGTTGGATGGAGGACTTTACTATACAAATATCAATAACGGAGAGATACGGAAAGTTAGTTATGGGACTAATCAGCCGCCAGTTGCTGTCATATCGGCTGATAAAACAAAAGGAGCGAGCCCGTTAACGGTACAATTTAAGGGCGATGGCTCGAGTGACCCCGACGGCGATGCACTCACCTATGCCTGGGATTTTGGTGATGGTACAAAAGCTACGACGGCCAATCCGAGTCATGTATTTTCGGGAACAGGGACACAGGGGTTTACCGTGCAACTAACCGTAACCGATACAAAGGGTTTAACGGCTAATCAACAGATCATTATTTCGCTAAACAATACTGCCCCAACGGTTAAGATCACTAGCCCTGTCAATGGTAGTCTGTACCCACTCGACCGGGAAAGCACTTATCAACTGAAAGCCACTGTCACCGATGAGGCCATTAGTAGTTTAGCGTACAGCTGGCAAGTGACGCTTCGGCATAACAACCATCAACATGTAGAACCAGCCATAGCTGCTGTATCACCCAGCGTGAATATTTCGCCTGTAGGATGCGATGGCAATACCTATTACTACATGATTACGGTGCAGGTTACCGATAATGGCGGATTAACCGCTATGGATTCCGTTAAGATTTACCCGGATTGTGCGTCGTTGAATCTGGCAGTACAAAATTTGAAGGCGGTTTTATCCGGTACAACCAGCACTAGTCTGACCTGGAATTACCCAACAGCTCCTTTCGATGAAGTGCTGGTTGCTGTTCGGGCGGGAAGTAGTTTTTTAGATCGACCGTCAGGCACTAGTTACACGGCTAATGCTGATTTTCAAGGAAACGGGTCGGCTATAGAAGGAGGGAAAGTCGTTTATCGTGGGCTAGCGACCGCAATGACAGTTACGAATTTAAGTCCGCAAACGACGTATTATTTTCGGGTTTACACACGGGCGGGTAATGCCTGGTCTGGTGGTGTAGAGGTTAGTTTAACAACCGGTACGGTGTCAACACCGGGCCAGTTCGATCCTGCTTTGTGTTATAAGATCACGAATCGGATTAGTAATAAGGTGTTAGGCGTAGAAGGTGCCTTAACGACCGATGACGCTTCAGTTAAGCAGCGCACCTTTGTCGATATACCCTGGCAAAAATGGAAGTTTCAATCACTGGGCTCGAATACGTATCAACTCACAGCAACTCATAGTGGGAAAGTGCTTGCCGTTCTGAGTGCTTCAACGCAGGGGTGGGCGAGTGTTGTGCAGAGCACGAACACGAATGCTGCCAGCCAAAAATGGGTTATTCAGACAGATGGTGATGGTTATTCGACACTGAAAGCTGTTCATTCGAATATGTTGCTGGATATTGCGAATCAGGACGAAGGCAGTCAGGTTATTCAATATTCGGCTAGTGGATCGTATGTTCAGTACTGGAAAATTGAAACCACTGGCTGTTCAAGTACCACCACAGCTACGCCACCCGTGTCGGCTACGACCTGTTATAAAGTTACGAACCGGATGAGTGGGAAGGTGTTAGGCGTAGAAGGGGCATTAACATCAGACGGAGCCTCCATTAAACAACAGACCTATAGCGATCAGCCCTGGCAAAAATGGGAGCTTCGACCAACAGGCGCAACGAATACCTATCAGCTTGCCGCGATTCATAGTGGAAAAGTGCTTGCGGTACAAAGTGCGTCAACGCAGGGTTGGGCGAGCGTTGTTCAATCGACAAATACCAACGCCAATAATCAAAAATGGGTTATTCAGACGGGAGGTGATGGCTACTCGACACTGAAAGCTGTTCATTCGAATATGTTGCTGGATATTGCGAATCAGGATGAAGGAGGTCAGGTTATTCAGTATGCCGCGAGCGGATCATACGTACAGTACTGGAAAATTGAAACAGTGGGTTGTACAACAGCTAGTGGTGGACGTCTCGGTGCTGAGTACGAACCTGTCGTGAGCGTTTATCCAAATCCGGCACAGACTTACGTGAACTTGGACTTGCCCCGTTTGGACAATTCGCTTGTTCAAATCGACTTGCTTTCCACAACCGGCCAATTGGTGCGATCAGAAACGCTTAAAGTGGACGGTAGTACAACACATCGCTTATCTGTTGCAGATTTGTCAAATGGGCTCTACCTAATCCGAATACAGTCCGGAAGTATGTGGAATTTTACTCATCGGCTACTCATTGCTCGATAAGTTGGACTGAGCGTTTGGGGACCTCTATTTTTAGCCAGCTTGTGACTCGACCGTCGAATAGGCTAATAAAAATACTTGGTTATTAATACTTAATTTATTTTTATAATATACTGAAAGTCAATGTTTTGTGTATATGGAGAAATTTTTTTTTGATCAGGGAATAATTTTTTGATAAATTTGTTTTATAATTGTGTCGAAAAGAAAAGTTTTTCATAACGTTGAGTAAATCAGAAAGCCAAGAGAGTATCTCGCTTGGCTTTTTTGTTTGCCTATATGTTAGCGATTTTTAAAATAAAATATACTAGTTGTTTGCTGCAGTAACATATTTAAGCCGCTTTCTGACAATTTCTGGTTTATTGAAAGCTTCAGGATAAGTCAATTTTCGCCCTGCCCTTACTTCTCCAGCCGGGATGCTTTTTTGAATCGAAACCAGGTTTCCTTAGGCTATGTTTGCTGGGATATGCTCCATATGTAGGCTCTTGTTCCGAATAGATGAACTAGTTGTTGCTTAACAAATATTTATAGTGAGAAAGGCTGGCGTAATCGAGCACTTACCCAGCCCATATTTTAAATAGTTTGTCTGGCTTTACTGTTTCACAATACGACCTTCCCAAATTCCCTTATCCGTTTCACATCGAATGAGATACACGCCAGCAGACCAGGATTGTATATTCACTTCAAAACGATTAAGGTGTTTAAGAGGGCTAAATACACCCATCACTACGCCTTGACTAGTTGTGATCTGTAGTATTTTTATTTGAATGGACTGATCATATTGAATACGCAACACAGAGATAACAGGATTTGGTATCAACTGAATGGCCGGTTCATTAGCGGGCTGTTCGAGTGGAGTTAATAAACCAATTTGAACGATACTTGGTGATCCGACCGTGCCAACTCCACAGAAATTCGAAACATTAGTCAGTCGATAAGTTGTCAAGCGATTGGGATAAACAGTATAAACATAGGGGTTGAGGCCTGTGGCTAAATAAACGGTCTGTAGCGAATCTCGCAGTGCTATAGTCCAGGGAGCACTACCCGTTAGATCGATGGTTAGACTAGCAGGTTTCCCTGTCTCAAAATAAGACGGCCCGCGCAGGGTCGCTCCAGCTGGTGAGCGAACCGTAATAGGGAAGGGGTTTGCTGAGCTTACAGCGTTTGATTCCAGGGATCGAACACGTAGCCTATATGTATTGCCTGTAGGTGTATTTAGGGGAATTGTTGCGGTTAGTGAACTGGCTTCACCAATGGTTGGTATATCCTGAAATGCCAAACCTGATGGGTCAGATAATTGGACACGATATGTTTGTGATCCTCCACTAGATCCGTTAATGATAAGTGGCACCTGTATCTGGTTGCCCGCACAAACGTTCGTCAGAAATAATCTAGACAACGATAACGTAACAGAGCTGGGTGGTAACACATCAACAGTTGCACTCCCAGATACCTGGCCGATACCGCAAGCGTTTTGCACCGATTTAAGTGTAAACGTCGTTGACTGATTCGGTTGAACGGCTACGTTTACATAACCCTCTTCACTCGAATAGCCAATTTGTCCAGTTGATAATTCATACTGATAAGGGCCTCCGCCCGATATGTTTAGCCGGATATATGCTAATTCTCCACTGTTGATGACTGTGTTCCCATGTAGGCTTGCCGCTGCAGCCTGAACAACTCGGATTGACTCCGCATTACTAACTACATTATCCGGCCGTGTACTCACGACTTTGATGTAATACGTAGTTCCAGTCACTAAGTTAGCCGGTAGGCGGACCTGCAACGGCCCGGTTATAGAATCCAGACGTGCCAATTCTTGATCATCCGATCTGGGTGTTGCTTCCTGTGAAGTACTCAACAGAATGCGTATCTGATTGCCAGACTCAAAATCTCCTGATATATCTGCCCTCATCGATAGTAAACCACCCGCACAAACGCCAGATATATAAGAAGTGCCAAGCAATAGGTTGATTTTTGCTTTAACCTTTACCGTGACTTGCCCAGTTGCAGAGCCATATCCACACTGATTAAAAGTAGTACGAAGGCTATACGTTGTTTTATAAGTAGGCGTTACTCCAATCGATTTAACTGTTTCGTCCGTATCCCTATCATTAGAGTAGGATTGATCGACCTCACTATCTCCTGCACTGGCATACGAACGGTTGTCCATATAAGCAAAAAAAGGTGTACTACCTTTAGCACCAAGCAGAAGTTGAGCAGCGCCCTGAGCCGGGTCATATATTGGCTCGCCAGACGCTGACAAGTTCACGGCAACCGTTCGGCGCATGTAGACTTGTACGGGTGCTACTCCACCCACAACATTCTTGTTTTTCGAAACGACCCGAATGTAGTAAGAATTATTAGGCATCGAACTGCCACCGAGCCATATGTTTGAATGTTGAAGTGTGTCGGGTAAGCGTACCAATAGCTCACCGGGATAAGGAGAGTCTAGTGAAGGGAGATCATAAAAACCATCCGTTCGGCGACGACTTATCTGAACCGAAAATGTGGCATCTGCCGGAACATCTCCCTTTGTTGTGAAGGGTACACTTAGGAGTGCACCCGCACAAAAAACGCCCAAATCCTTCAAATTTGTCACAATATTAAACGGTCGAACAAATAATGTATCCGTTGATCGGATTGTGCCAGTACCGCACCCATTTTGAATAGACTCTATGTAGTAATTGCCAGGTGCCGAAAATTCAATCAAGGGAAAGGTATTGTTTTCAAAGCGATATACTTTCCGAAAATCTTTCCCATTGGTAAAGGTGATATCGAATGGCTGACCACCGGAAACCCCCAAACTCGTAGGATAGTCAATCTGTTCATAAAGTAAGGGGATCGTTCGCCCATTTGGGTAGTAGGAGGCAGTGGCTGGATTTTGTATCGGAAACGAGGCCGGCTCACTTAGTGCCAGCGGGTCGGTTGTAACGATCCGGATAAAACCATTGAGAAGTGCGTCTTTGCCTAGTGTTACCTGAACAGGACTTTGTGTGCCTGAGCCAATCGTCTGTTGTACGACAAATTGCCTGGTCGTGTAATCGAACGTTCCTAACTGGACTGAATAGACTGTTGTTGCGGTTGCGGCTCCAGTCACATCAAACGCGATACTGGCACTGGTTCCAATGCACCCTGAGCGAGGATTGGAATCACTAAGGCGGATACGTAGCGGGTTGGGGTTTTCGTAAGAAATTGGCTGCTGACTCACAACGCCTATCCCACAAACATTCGACATGCTTAACACACTAAAGGTCGATGTTGGGTATCCTTTAAGAGGCAGTATATACCCAAATGCAGTCGGTGGTGGCATGGCTACGTCCGTTTTTCCGTCGTTTAGCCTGAATGTGACAGGAATGATTCCACTAAAAACCAGCCGTAACGATTTCTGTCCATTCGATTCGTCGATCTGAAACGTCGTTAGCTGGGGAATTGTCTGAACCATCAGTATAGTCCAATCGGAAGCCGATGCCAGTTCTGTACCTTCTATACGAAATGTAGTTTGGCCGGATATCGACCTGGGTACTGCAAATCGTAACATGCCGTCAGTTACTAAGGCTGGAACCAGCAGCGTATCTAGTTTGTAAGGCCAGGCTATTTGGGCATAGGCTATTCGTACCGAAAGTCGATTGGAGGCTGGCAACGTTCCTTGGATGGTTACGGGAACTTGCCAATCGGCACCACTACAAGCCGTTAAATTACCAGGCGAACTGATTTTTAGTCCCGGTCCAACGCGTACTGTAATCGCTCCCGTTGCCGGGCCGCTACCACAACCCGTTGAGAATGACTGTACCCGATAGGTAGTCGTCTCTGTGGGCGAAACGGTATAGGAGAACCGACTTTCAACGGCCTCATTAGGATTATATAAGTAATGCCACTGCTGACGATCTAACACGGTACCATCACTTAAGGTAATAAGAATGGGGTCTTTACCTGTTGCCAGCATAGGTAATTCGGCCTTTGCTCCCCACATAATATTAATTGTGCTGTTGGTTAATTGAATGGCTGGCTTTTTGCGTACTACAAGCCCTCCCAACCTACTGACAACGTTTGGCTTATCGGCAATAACGGTGATCGAATAATAATCAGATGGAGGTGTCGATTCTGGCATTACAGCGGTTAGCCCATTCGGTGTCGCTTCGGCTGGAAACTGGGTTACCAGACTATCCAGGTAGGTACGCACCTGCACAGTAAACCGGTTGCCCGGTTCAAACGATCCACTGGTCGAATAGGCAATCCGAAATTGACTACCCGCACATATCTGGGCTGGTAATAAGGACAGTAGTCGTAATCCAACTGGACTAACCCGTATAGGTACTTCTCCATTACCTATGCCGTTATCACAAGCTTCCGTTGTAACCGATTTAATGGTGTATGTAGTACTTTCGGCCGCTCTGACTAAAAACGTACTGGTCATTTGGGGAGATATGTAATAAAGCCAACTGATTGGAATAACTGTTCCATCGTTCAGTGTGACTTTGGCATTAGATGGCCCACTGTATGTGTACTCAATTGGTATTGGCTCAAACGGACCTACTATAGTTTTCTGAACAGCCCGAATGCTGGCTGTTGGTCTTGACGCTAATAGAACTGGCTCACCGGGAAAAGAGGTCATCGCTGGATTCGATGAACGGAGTATAATCTGGTACTGACCAGGTGAAATATCAGTTGGGTAGCGAAACTGAAGAGTCGTACTGGAAATCGCCGTAGCTGACAGTTCTCTGCTGACAATACTATTCGTACTTTCTAACTTTACTATAAATTGATTATCAGGCGAAAACACAACTCCATTAGCTCCAAAACTAGCCGACGCCAGTGCCCCTAAACAACTGTTTCGGCCCGGATTTACGTAAATTGATTGGGAGTAGCTCGTTCCGATCAATAGGAGGCTACACAAGATGAGCAGGAATCTAATCATTACTGTTTTAACAATCGATACGTCGATGTTGTCTGATTTACGTTAACTCGAAGAATATAAATTCCCATTGGCAAGTCATTGACCGACAAGGAAACTGCTTTGGCTGGCGAGTACATTTTACGTCGAATGAGTCGACCATCTGTCGACCAAAGCTCAATTTCCGATGGTGCTGTAGGCAAGTTTTCAATAAAAATGTCCTGACTC
Organism: Spirosoma litoris; assembly: GCF_054776755.1. Classification (NCBI taxonomy): domain Bacteria; kingdom Pseudomonadati; phylum Bacteroidota; class Cytophagia; order Cytophagales; family Cytophagaceae; genus Spirosoma; species Spirosoma litoris. The sequence goes on from NZ_BAAHBI010000020.1 coordinate 407,213, forward strand.
ACCGGATTTGGGAAAACCTGAATGAGCGGTCCGGTAGGTTCTGAAGCAGTTATCAACTCCAGGCGTAAAATACCCGTACCCTGAATGAGACCAGGACCGCAGTCATTCCCAACGCCCAGCAATTGAAATGTTGTTGGTAACGAAGAGGCCGGTATGGTCATAATCGTTTCGGGTTGGGTAACCTGCCAATTCCAGGGAGTACTTCCATTCTGGCCCAGCGTAACAGAGGCCGGTACAGACCCAGTTACACTAATGGTCAGATTAACAGGTTTACCAAGAGTAATAAAAGGTGGTCCAAAAATAGATGCTGTTGCTTTTTCCTGAACTGTTATCGGCGATAGTAGTACTGAACTGGCTACTGTCGGATCGGCAGTTGTAACCCGAAAGCGATAATTAACCCCTCCGGGTAAGCCAGCGGGCAGTATAGCTCGCAGTGGACTGGTTTGACCAAGAGTTGGAACTAGTGAATAGTTCTCACCAGTACGGTCGGAAAGCTGGACGGATAGCGTGTTATTGCCGATTCCGACTGCCGTATAGTCAACCAGCACAGTATCGCCACCGCATAGCCTGCCACTCACCCGATCGGTTGTAATGAACCTGGAATTAGATGGATTCACTGAAATTGTCAGTGAGCCACTTGTTGAGCCGTTTCCACAGATATTACTGGTTGACGCAAGGGTATATATACCACTCTGGCCGGGTGTTAATTCAATAGTAGGTGTTCCCGTTTGCCATGTACCAACAGAGCCATTAGACAGGCGATACGTAATCGGAAATGTTCCGTTGATCAGCGGTTTGACAACGACTTTCTGTCCTGCGTTGATAACAAGATTGCCGGTTAATTGAGCCGTTACCGGAGTGGCTATCCGGAGGGCTATCGATGCGCTAAGGGCTGGATCAACTGAACGGAGTCGTAAGGTATAATCACCTGGTACTAAATCCGCAGGAAGCGTAATTGGGAGTGTTCCTTGTGGGGCAGTTGTACGGCTTAACTCACGACTTGAGTTGTCTGGACTAAGCAGTTCGGCCACAACGTTGACCCCCGTTGCCCAGTCACCAGTGGTCGTATAGCTAACATTCAATGGTTTTCCGGCACAGACTAGTTGTTGCAAACCAGGTGCAGGTGTGGTTATACTGAGTGTTGGCCGTACAGTAACTGTTGCTTCGCCCGATACTGTTCCGTAGCCGCAACCATTTCGTACAAATGCCAGCGAATAGGTTGTTTTGTGGCGGGGAATCAGGGTGTATAGGGTTCCATTAGGTGCTGAGAGTGTATTCGCGTAAGTACCTGAGTAATCTGGCTCATAATTGCGAATACCGTAGGTTGTAAAGTAATCGCCATTCGTTACACTTACCTGTATGGTTACGGTCGGGTCAGCTACCGAAGAACTACCCGGTTGAAGCGCAATTTTGGCTGTCGGTGTTTCGTAAACCCGAAACCCAGCAGACGTCTGGCTGATGGTTCCGGTATTCCGGCCAACAACCCGTACCTGATAGTAGCCATAAGGATCTGCAGTAAATGAATCGGGCAATCGTCCTACCAGTGGGTTACTCGTTGAGATTAGTGGTATTGTTGCAAAGGAGGCACCGTTCCCCTTAGAAATCTGTAACTCAAAGATCTCATCAGTTGGTACACCGCCAATTGTGGCGAATGGAACAGAGAGTAATCCGCTCCGGCAAGTAGGGGTTCTCTGTTCTAGAGTTGACGTAGTGTAGTTACCAGGGTTGCCCGGTAGGGTAATATAGAGTCGATACGGTATTACCGTTATTGTACGCTGTTCGAATAGGTCTGTTGTGCCACAGGTATTCGTAATCGTTTTTAGTTGGTAAGTTGTTGTTTTATCTGGTTTTGCTTCTATAGTAGCTCGACCATCGTAATTAGGTGAGTTGACGTCGTAATCGGTAATAGTAAAGGATTTTCCTTCAGCCGTAAGCAACGTGTAAGGAAGTCCTCCGCTCGCTCCCACCGTCATCGCCGTCGACTCTCCTGCGATGATTTCGGTGGTGCCGGGCATTATTGTGGCTGTAGGTTTTTTATGGAGCGTTAAAAATACATCCCGACTGGTTAGTGTCAGATTTTCGGCCTCTACCCGTAGAGAATACGTCCCTGTCGGCACATCAGGGAGTACAACAGAGACTGGACTTTTCAGCCCGCGGCCAATAACAACAGGCGTAAACGAACTGTATCCGTAAATACTATACCCATACAAGGTGACCCGATAGCGAACCGAATCGGGAATGGTACCTGTAGTTTGAAAGGGTATTGAAATGGATTCTCCGGCACAAAAGATTTGACCTGAGAGATCATTTACTAAAACCTGCCGATTTTCTGCCTGTTTAATAACCACTTGCTTTGATTTATCGGCAAATGAACGTGTACCACATTTGTTGCTAACCTCGGTAAGTCTATAGGTCGTGCTTTGCGTTGGCATATCGCCAAACACAGTGTAAGGGTAATCACTCGAATTAGGTAGTTGATTGGCCGGGAATCGCCATTGCCGTACGCCATCGGTCAAACTAATGGTTATAGGCAGGTTGCTTTTCGCGTCGGCCATGATCCGAATCGGCTCCGGTTTATTAAGTGTGGAAGGATAGCCAACATCCCATCGACCATCGGTTTGTTGGGTATATAAATTGATGTTAGCCAATACAGGAACATAGCCGACCTGAAAACGGCTGGGGCTAACGGTGCTAATGATGGCCGGATTCTGTGTGATAACTCGTACATCCGAACCAACGTAATAAGTGCCATCCAATCCTGGAGGTACACCAAGCGCCTGACTTGTTAACACCGCAACGACAGTATCTTTCTGCAAAACAGCAGGCAAAAGGCTATTCCCTCCAATCTGTACCTGAAACGTAGTCTGGGTGGTGAATTGGGCATTGGTCTGAATAGGAATACGAATAGTCTGGCCAATACAAGGGCGCTCATCCGCCAATTTACCTGCAATGATTCCATTGGTAACTTCAACTCGCACGGTTCCTGCTGTTTTTACTGGACCGCAGGCGCCAGTAGCCGAACGAATGGTATAAGTAGTAGATTCACTGGGTTTTACCGTTACGTTATACTGTCCGGGCACCGGCTGATAAGCTCCCGGTATATACTCCAGCCGTGTACCCTCACTTAACGTGCACTGGACATTTTGTCCCGTCAATTGGACAGATAATGTAGCGCTTTCGCCAAATCGAATGGCTTTTACATCCGTTACCAGAGTTGCCGATGGCGTAGGGTATACTGAAATCGCACGGCTGCTATACAGGCCTCCTATTGGGTTACTTACTAAAGCAGGAGCTGTTGATACGAGTCGAATATAGTTTCCCCAATTGTCTGGTATGCTGGCTGGGAGAGTAATCTCTAGCGGACTCCGATCTCCTTTTGTAGGTAAGTCGACATAGTCGCCTTTTTCATTCATGACCTGCACCGTGAAGCGGTTTCCACTGTCAAACGTCCCATTTGAACTAAAACCGATCTGAACAGTTGTACCAGGACAGGTCACTTCAGGCGCAATAGAAGTCAGTTGCAATCCAAAAGGCGCTATTGTTACAGTTTGCTGGCCAAAGGAAGTACCCTCTCCACAAGTATTTTCGACTTTAGTAATTCGATACGTAGTTGTTTTATTGCCTGGATACGCAACGAAGGAAGATACGTTGTCCTTACTAAGAACCAGTGTATCATTGATTGTTACCCGGTATGGATAATAAGCAGTTATATCTGCGCCTGAAAGTTGTATGGGTATTGTAGCACTTTCATAGGGGGCAATTGTTAGGGGGCGCTCAATAATACGAGCCGTTGGCTTGCGCTGAGGGTAAAAATAACTACTGGCAAGCCCTATGGTTTTCGGATTCGACGCCAGCACACGAAGCCGATAAGCGCTTGGTACAATTGTGTCTGGTAAGGTAATTTCAAGGGTGGGCGCATTTCCCCTCGTCGGAAGATCCTGATAAGTTGGGGCTGTCGAGCTACCGCCAATCAGTTGGACGGTAAACACATTGTCGGCACCGAATACACCCGTAGTTACGATTGGTAGCTGAACGGCTGTTCCACCACACGTTCCGTTATAAGGTGGTTGTACAACATTAACACTGTTCGATTGGGCGCAGACCGAGAGACGGATACAGACTAAACACAAAAAAAAACAAAAACCTCTACGTAAAAATTTCTCCATTCTATTGCCATTGTATTCGCCGGCAAAAGTAGCAAAAACCTCGAATGACAAAATGCAGATCTTGATGAGTGATTTACACAGTGCAAGATCCGCTCATTTGGATAAAGAAACCCCTTCAACAAGAGCATCTATACTCCATTTGCCAGGACCGATGAAAAAGAACACTGCAGCAAGCAAGGCAAACAGGAATGGGTGTTGATCTTCGTACCAAAATTTTCCGTGGCCGACAAAGAAGGTAATGTATAGCATTGTACCAATAATAAGGAGGCAGGCCAATCGGGTGAATAAACCAGCAGTAAGAAAAACACCCGCAACAAACTCAGAGCCTTTACCAAGATAAACCATGAAAGAGGGTGATGCTGATTCTTTGAAAACATCCCACACTGCATACTCTTTCATTTTGGTGGCATCGAAGACTTCCCACCCATGGTATACCAGGAACAGGCCTACAATAACTCGAATACAAGTCAGGCCGCTATTCTGTAAAATGCTTTCGGTAGAGAATAGTTTTTTCATGGGTATAAAATTGATTATCAGAAAGTGAGTTGCAAAATCCGTATATGGAATGGCTTAAACTGTGAAGGGAATTCAATCTTTGGTAAGCTAAAAACAAAAAACGCTCCTGATCGTGAGATCAGGAGCGTTTTACAGAATCAGGAAAATCATTTAAATCCTGAAAATCCCGGTTCAGATTACATCATGCCGCCCATGCCACCGCCTGGGTGACCATGACCGCCACCAGCTGGAGCTTCTTCTGGCTCGTCAGCAATAACACACTCAGTCGTTAACAACAGACCAGCGATCGATGCTGCGTTTTCCAGAGCCAGACGGGTTACTTTCTTAGGATCGATAACACCTGCTGCGAACAGATCTTCGTAAGTGTCGTTTTTAGCGTTATAGCCAAATCCACCCTGACCGTCTTTCACTTTGTTCACGATAACCGAACCTTCGCCACCGGCGTTAGCCACGATTGTGCGCAATGGTGATTCGAGAGCAACACGGATGATGTTAACACCGGTTTTCTCATCTTCGTTGCTACCGTTAATGCCGTCAAGAGAAGAGATAGCCCGGATCAGAGCGATACCACCACCCGTTACGATACCTTCTTCAACAGCGGCACGAGTTGCGTGCAGAGCATCGTCAACACGGTCTTTCTTTTCTTTCATTTCTACTTCGGTAGCAGCACCAATGTAGAGGATAGCCACACCACCTGACAATTTGGCCAGACGCTCCTGCAATTTCTCGCGGTCGTAGTCCGACGTGGTGTTTTCGATTTGGGCTTTGATTTGGTTTACGCGACCCGTGATATCGTCTTTGTGACCAACACCGTTAACAACAGTTGTGTTGTCTTTGTCGATCAGGATTTTTTCAGCCTGGCCTAAGTAATCGATCGTAGCGTTTTCCAGCTTGAAACCACGCTCTTCGCTGATAACCTGGCCACCAGTCAGGATAGCGATGTCTTCCAGCATAGCTTTCCGGCGATCGCCAAAGCCTGGAGCTTTAACAGCAGCTACTTTCAGGGCACCACGGATTTTGTTGACAACCAGCGTAGCCAGAGCTTCGCCGTCAACATCTTCAGCGATGATCAACAGAGGACGGCCAGTTTGAGCAACTTGCTCCAGAACAGGCAGCAACTCTTTCATCGACGAAACTTTTTTCTCCGAAATCAGGATGAACGGACGCTCCAGTTCAACTTCCATTTTCTCGGTGTTCGTCACGAAGTAAGGCGATAGGTAACCCCGGTCGAACTGCATACCTTCAACGGTTTTAACTTCCGTTTCGGTACCACGAGCTTCTTCAACCGTGATAACACCTTCTTTACCTACTTTCTTCATGGCTTCGGCAATCATTTTGCCGATTTCCTCGTCGTGGTTAGCCGAGATCGTAGCAACCTGTTCGATTTTACCGAAGTCGTCACCGATGGTTTGCGCTTGTTCAGCCAGGTTTTTCACGATAACCTGAACCGCTTTGTCGATACCACGTTTCAGATCCATTGGGTTTGCGCCAGCCGCTACGTTTTTCGCACCGATCGAGTAGATCGCTTGCGCCAGAACCGTTGCAGTGGTTGTACCATCACCAGCCGAATCAGCTGTTTTCGATGCTACTTCTTTTACCAACTGAGCACCCATGTTTTCCATGGCATCCTTCAGTTCAATTTCTTTCGCTACCGTTACACCATCTTTGGTGATCGTTGGTGAGCCGAATTTTTTGTCAAGAATAACGTTACGACCTTTAGGTCCGAGCGTAACTTTTACCGCGTCGGCGAGGGTATCAACACCCTTCTTAATGCGCTCACGGGCTTCAGTATCGAAAAATATTTTCTTAGCCATTTGATAGTTTGATTACTGTTTCAGGTTCAAGGTTTCAAGTTGCTGAGGCATATGTACTTGGAACATGAAACGTTTGGAACTTGGAACAAAAATTAAAGGATTGCGAAAATGTCTGATTCACGCATGATGAGGTACTCTTTGCCATCAACGGTGATTTCTGTACCAGCATATTTGCCATACAGTACCGTGTCTCCCACCTGAACCGTCAGCGGCTCATCTTTCTTACCTGCGCCAACGGCAACGACCGTACCACGCTGGGGTTTTTCTTTCGCCGTGTCTGGAATGATGATTCCAAACGAGGTTTTTTCTTCAGCCGGTGCGGCTTCTACCAGCACTCGGTCGGCCAGCGGTTTCACGTTCACTTTAACGCTTTCCGTTTCTGCTACCATGATAATGAGTTGATTAAGGTTATTAACTGTTTGTGTACTGTATTATACTTACACGACGTTCTCGACCCGCCAATTACTGTGCCAATGCGCTAAACTGCCAATTTTTCAGGTTTTTGCCTGACATACTGCCATTTGCTACATTGGCTAAACTTCCTTTGGCAGAGACGATACTCCTGGCGAATAGAATTTGGTTTTTTGATAGCAAATGCTTAGATTAACCAAATCATACACCCACAAAGTCACTTTTTTTGGTTTATGAAAAAATTACAACCTGACTGGTTTACGCAAAATTGGCTTGATGCCGAATATCAGAAATATGTCGTGATGGCATACTTACAGGCTGTTCAGCAGAACTTTACGGAATACAAACTCTGCCCTGATTTACCCGAATTACGCAGTCACTACGATGCTGGTATTCGTTTTTCGAGGGGCAAAGGTACGTTAAATGCTGCTTTCCCCAAGCGAGTAAGCCGAGTTAGTGGACCTCCGCCCCGAATCGAATATAAATCTGAGGTAACGGACCCAGACTTTATGACTGAGGTAGATGCGATTATGGAATTTGCTTTGCCTCGTTTTCAGGCTACGCTGACCGAAGGCCACCAGCGCTGGGCAGATATTGCTCAATCGCTGACGCTGGCACCCGTAGGTTTATTGCCACTGCGGCCCGAGGAGGGCTACTTGCTTATTCATGCGACTAATCAAGCCGAAACGCAGGTCTATTATTTCTCCATGACATTTTATTCTGAACAGGAGCCGGGAGGACGATTGGTGCAGTTTCGGTTTATTGAAGCTGTACAGAAAAGCTTAGTAAATACAGTTGAAAATATTAAACTAGATCTGATTCGCCGACATCGATACCTGCCTAATCCGGCAACGTATATGCTGGAAAGTAAGCGGAATTATCCTGTTCAGGAAACACTATTGCCTATTGCCCAGCAACTATTGGCACAGGCTGTTGCCTGAGTTAGGTACAGGCCTATAAAAAATGCCACGCCTGAAAAGACGTGGCATTTTTATGAGGTAAGAATGTGCTTATTTCTGTGGTGTCAGAGCCGAGGTTGATGCGCCTGGAGTCTGAGCGCCTGGAACTGCCTGACTTGGTGCTGCGCCATTGGCTGCACTAGGAGCAGGCGTTGGAGCTGCTGCGCCCGGAAGCGTTTGGGTTTGTGCCCGATCTACGTTAGCACTGTTGATACCACCTGCCTGATTGCGGTCGACCATGATATAAGAGGCCATCGACAGCACCATCATAGCGATGCCAAGTCCCCAGGTAATTTGTTCCAATAGGTCGGTGGTTTTCTTAACACCCATCAGTTGGTTAGAGCCTAAACCGCCAAATTCGCCAGCCAGGCCTCCGCCTTTTGAGTTCTGGATTAATACGATAAGAATTAACAGAACTGTGATAATACAAATGATGACAATAGTTGCCGTAATCATGAAAAAAAGGTGCTTAATTTTTAGTTAATGCGTTTACAGATTTAGAGAAATATGAAACTTAGTCCTCTGCCGAATTCTTAGTATTCTCTAACTCGCTGATTTTTGCCACAAAGTACGCCTTTTTTTCGGGATTTTTTAGCATAAGTTGTTTGTACATTTCACGAGCCTTATCAAGCTTCCCTTGCTTTACAAGAATTTTGGCGAAGCTTTCGGTTATCAAACCACCACCACTTGGCTTAGTCCGTTTCGTTAAATCTTCCTGCTCCAGCGGTGCGTCAAGTTTAGTTCGCACGGGTGAAATACGAGGCTCATTCTTAATAAAGCTGTCGATTAGCTCAAATTGACGTTGGCGTTCAAGGTCGGCTGGGGAGAGTTCGGGCTGAAGAATCACTGGCTCGGCTATTTGCGTGAGTTCGTGCTGGAGGTTGGTTTCAGCTAATGTTGGATCTTCTGGAGTAGGGGTCGTTGCTTCTTGTTCACCTGTGCCAGGCATTGGCAAGCGAAGGAGCGATAAATTGGGAAATGCGTTACTCAAACCTGCTTTTGACTTAAAAAGGGCGTAGCTCTCTTGTTGATAATCTTCTGGAATAGGGACATGCTTAGCTGATAGTTCATTCAGTTTCGTCAGTAAATTATCTGACCACTGAAATTCATTTTCAATCAGCTTGCGGAGCGAATTACGACTGAGCGCATGAGCCGCTGCCTGACGCACAAATGATATAGCCTGACTTCGCTGGTGCAATGAAGCGGCCTTGGCGGTTAATGTATGCAGTGATTGACAGTATGGATAGGCAGACAGACTCTCCTGCAACTGAGTAAAGTCGGTGGTTGTTAAGTCGTCGGGATGGGTGACCCAGTACGAGAATGTTTCTTTATCGAGGGCAAGCACAGAGGGAATTACGATTTACAATTTACGAATTACGAAAGTAGGTGTTTCAATCGTAATCGTAAACTGTAATTCGTAAATCTTTTTTACCAGTCGGCGGCAGTTTTATTGAAAATATCAAGAACGATCTGATCCAGAATTTTTGGCACTAAGCGACTTTCATTCTGGCTAAGAGTTTGCCCCTGTGGGAAATCCTGATAGAACGAAAACGACTGTTCGAAGTTCTTACTCTCGTCTTTATTGTTATAAAAACGCGCCAAAACCGTGATTTGTAATCGGTTAACGCCCGCCTGATCTTGTGCTGTTGGGGCCACTGCCAACAGGTCGTAGCCTGTAATATTACCTTCCAGCACCATATCGCCGTTGCTTGGAACTACTTTCAGGTTCGTGTAGCGTTGGTAATATTCCTTTAGTTTCTCATTAAACGTCAGCGGCAGGTTAGCAGGCCCCCCAGCTGTTGCCAACACAAAATTATTTACCGTTACGGTTTTTATATTGGGAGAAAGCGTTGTTCCCGTGAAAGAATACACTCCGCAAGACTGAATGATGAATGATGAATTAAGAATGATGAATGATAGTAGAATACGACTAAGCCATTTATTTATGGTTTTACATTCATCATTCATCCGCATCGGCGGACTGATTCTTAATTCATCATTTAAAAGCCTACTCTTCATCAATCTCATACTGTTTAATTTTTCGGTATAACGTCCGCTCGGAGATACCAAGTGCCTGGGCTGCGTATTTACGCTTATTGTTGTTGCGCCGAAGTGCTTTCAGAATCATTTCTTTTTCCTGCCGTTCGAGCGAGAGCGAATCGTCTTCTTCCGTTTCATGAGTTACATCTTCTACCTCGGTTACTTCGTTGACATCACCATCTACATTATCAAAAATCTGAACGGGGGGATGGGTACCGTAGGTTTCTGAAGGCGGTGGCGTCTCTGCACGGATTGAGCCATTCGTAGCAGGCAAAAAGCGGGTAACGCTTACATCCGTCGATGGTCGCAAATCGACATCGGGCGCGATTGAATCGAATAAGTCTTTGTGGTTATGCAGAATCTGCCGACCATCCTGTTCATTGCCGAGTACATCGCGAACGAGTTTTTTTAGATCGTTCACATCCCGACGCATATCGAACAGCACTTTATAGAGCAGTTCCCGTTCCGAAAAATTCTCACCGTTGGTACCGGGAGCTTGCGGAAACAAGGCTAGTGTTCGGTTTGGTTGTTGAGAAAGAGGCAGGTATTTGGCCAGAGTTTCACCGTCAATCGGTTTGTTCTGTTCCGACTCAAGGATAGATATTTGTTCTGCAATATTTTTCAATTGCCGAATATTACCCGGAAATGGATAGGCCATGAGGGTTTGCTTGGCGCTCTCAGTTAATTGTAACGGGTTGATGCGATAGCGTTCTGCAAAATCGGTCGTGAACTTTCGAAACAGGAGTTCGATATCGGTGCCACGTTCGCGGAGGGGCGGTACAAAAATGGGAACGGTGTTCAGACGGTAGTATAAGTCTTCCCGGAACTTTCCTTTTTCAACCGCATCCATCAGGTTAACATTAGTCGCAGCAACAACCCGAACATCGGTTTTCTGCGTCTTCGATGACCCAACCCGAATAAACTCTCCATTTTCGAGCACACGTAGCAATCGGGCCTGTGTACCGAGCGGCATTTCGCCAATTTCATCTAAGAAAATAGTCCCTCCGTTGGTCGTCTCAAAATACCCTTTTCGGGAATCAACAGCACCGGTAAATGAGCCTTTTTCGTGACCAAACAACTCCGAGTCAATTGTACCTTCAGGAATGGCTCCGCAGTTGATGGCAATAAACTGGCCGTGTTTACGGGCACTCAGGCTATGGATTATCTTCGAAAAAGACTCTTTACCACTACCGCTTTCACCCGTAATGAGTACAGTCAGGTCGGTCGCAGCCACCTGCATCGCTACGTTGATGGCGTAGTTAAGAGCTGGTGCATTACCAATTATACCGAAGCGCTGTTTAACGCTTTGAATTTCCTGTTGATTCATTCGTCTTTGTTCCGAGTTCCATGTTTCAGGTTCAACGCTGAGCCTGAAACATGGAACGATTAAACTACTTCGCCCCGCAATGTTGCAGAGGTGCATTCGGTGACAAGTACGTTGACGTACTGGCCTTTTGCATGATTCCCTTTCGGGAAAACGACCATTTTGTTCTGGTCATTCCGGCCACAGAGGTAGTCCTCAGAGCGTTTGGAGGTTCCTTCGATCAGGATACGTTGTACCTGACCGATATGACGTTGGTTCCGTTCTGAAGAGTGCGCTAGTTGCCGGGCGATAATCTCATTCAACCGCCGTTTTTTTACGTCTTCAGGGATGTCATCCGCATATTTTTTAGCGGCTAGCGTACCAGGACGTTCCGAATAGGCAAACATGTAAGCGTAGTCATAGCGGACATAATCCATAAGCGACAGCGATTCCTGGTGTTCCTCTTCGGTTTCGGTGCAGAAGCCCGAAATCATATCGGTCGAGATGCCGCAATCGTCACCCAGAATCTCCCGGATTCGATCAATTTTGCCGATGTACCAGGGACGGTCGTAAGTCCGGTTCATCAGCTTCAATACCCGACTGTTGCCGCTTTGGGCCGGTAAGTGGATATAGTTACAGATGTTTTCGTACCGTGCCATCGTGTGCAGCACATCATCCGTAATATCTTTTGGGTGCGACGTTGAAAACCGTACGCGCAGGTCGGGATGGATAAGTGCCACCATTTCGAGGAGGTTCGCGAAGGTGGTAAGGGGCATAGTACTCGGAATAGGGTGCTCAGAATCTTTCTCCGCGCCTTCTACTCCTTGCTCCTTGCTCCCTGCTCCCTGCCATTTGTATGAATCCACATTCTGGCCGAGCAGTGTCACTTCGCGATAACCTTGATCGAAGAGGTCCTGTGCTTCGCGAACGATGCTATAAGGATCACGACTACGTTCGCGCCCACGAGTGAAGGGCACTACGCAGAAACTGCACATATTATCGCAGCCACGCATGATCGAAACGAAGGCTGTAACGCCGTTCGAATTCAGGCGGATGGGGGAAATGTCGGCGTAGGTTTCTTCGCGTGACAAAAACACGTTTACCGCTTTCTGGCCCGATTCAGCTTCTTCAACCAGTTTGGGAATGTCACGGTACGCATCTGGACCCGCGACAATATCAACTACTTTTTCTTCTTCCAGTAGCTTGACTTTCAGTCGCTCAGCCATACAACCAAGCATACCTACCAGTAGTTCAGGTTTTTGGCGTTTAAGGCCGGTAAGGTGTTTGAGCCGATGCCGGACTTTCTGTTCAGCGTTATCACGAATTGCACAGGTGTTTAAAAAAATAACGTCGGCATCTTCGGCCGATGAAGTAGTTGCAAACCCTGCATTTCGCATAACGGCTGCTACAATTTCGCTATCGGCGAAATTCATCTGGCAGCCATAACTTTCAATATAGAGCCGTTTTTTACCTACTGCCAACTCGTCTTCCGAGGTGCGTGGCAGATCAATCTGTTCCTTATCAGCCGGTTGTAGTATGGTAAGTTCGGGGATGAGCGTCATTGTTCGTCGTCAGTTGATAGTCAACAATCGTCAGTTAATAGTTTCTAACTTCGCTATGATCAGCGATGAACGACTATTAACTGACGACTAGTTTTACAAAATTACGAAGAAAGCCCCGATTATGCTGTCATTTTGGCAGGATATATGCCGTTAATTTCTCTTAAAGCTTAGCTGGATGTAGCAGTAAAAACAAAGAGATAGTTAAGCAAACAACGCTGGAACCATCGTTATTTGGCCTGTATAAGCCCAGCAGGCTGTGGCATTACCAACATAATCATTGATTTGAAGATGGGCGGTAACGATCACCCCGAAATTCCCATTCCAGCGGCCAATAGGGCTATCGGGAGGAAGTGTAGGCGGTCTGGATTCGGAGAGGCCATAGTACACAAGCTGCTCATCCCTAGGAGCATTGTCTTTAAAATACGTAGCAATCATGAGTTTATTTATGGGTATATATGGGTAATGCTTAGAAGGGGTAACCGATCCCAAAGTTGATGACCAACGGGTTAGGCCCGCTCGATAACTTACTCAGGGAGAATTCAGGGAGGGTAAATCGTTTGTCAACGGGCTCCCCGCTCGTTGGATCAATATATCTCCGGGCAGGGTCCCATACTTTGATACCGCCGTCGAATCGGATCACAAAAAAGGAGAAATCGATTCGAAGACCAACGCCAGTACCAACGGCAATTTGTGGAATAAACGTATCGAACCCAAAGGTAGTGCCAGGGCGTTTCTCATTATATCTTATGTTCCAGACGTTCCCCGCATCCACAAAAATAGCCCCATTAACGTCGGCCCCAAGATGAAATAACCTACCTCGTAGCTCAGCCGACCCCTCGATAATCATATCGCCGGGTTTTTCAATGATATAAAGAAATTGTTGTTCATCAGGTGAACTGAATACAGGTTTGCCGCCTACTGTTTGTGGCCATTCGGAGCCAGGGCCTAATCGCCGGGGAAGCCAGGCTCGAATACTGTTGCTACCACCCGCGAAAAACAATTTTTCGTAAGGAGCGGTATTATTTGAGCCGTAGCCATATACTAACCCCGTATTGAATCGAAAGGCTAGCGTTGTACGTGGCCGCAGAGGAATGTAATGCCGGTAATCTAGGTTGAAGCGCAGGAATTTATAAAACTGTAACCCTGTAGTGTCGGTCGTTTTAAAAAACTTTCGTAGTTGCGCATCAGGAAAGAAGTTTAAGGTTGTTCCGCCTGATTCAATCACTGCACGGAGGAAATTAGCCCGATGATTTTGGTTTGGCGTATTCGTATTGTAGGTGTACGCAAAACTGAAACTTGAACTAATTGACCGCCGGAAGCTTAGATAGACTGTGCTTCCTGTCTTCTGTAGACTATCCAATTGATCTTTAAAAGCATCGCTTATAATCTTGTTGCTACCATCACCAGCATTAATCAGGTTAATGTCGGCAATAAAAAAACTGAATTGCTTAGCTGGTGTGGTTTGCCAGTTATAAGCCATGGATGCCCGAAGAAGTGATCGTCGAAAATCGGGTCTAAACGTATTGTTGAGACTTAAGCTGACTTGCGTACGAGGGGCATAGCGGTTAAACCCAAACCGAAGAGGACCAGGAAACAAAATTTGGGGGAAAGTCAGGGAGCTACTAACACCTAATTCCTGCGATTTATAAACAACTTTAGTGGGATTCGTTGGATCGACCACAAATCCGGTCTGAGCTTCTATTCCGTAGCGGGCAGAGACTTCGAAGGTTTCGAGTCCTCCCAGCATATTACGCACCCGGAAAATCAAGCTGCCAAAACCGCCCGGAAAGGCTTGCCCCTGATACAGCAGGCTGGTAGCACCTCCCTCTGCAGTAGCTTCGTACTTGTCTAATGGAGAGGCCGTTACGAGCGTTCGGAGTAATCGATTGGTACTATCAATGAAGTTGACATTGATGTATTTAAACTGGTTGAGCAGAAACAACTGGCGTTGGGTATCCCGGTAATTGGTCTGATTATACAACTGTCCGGGGCGAATCAGGATTTTGGCGTCTAATAATCGAGTCGAGAGATCGCGCCCACCCAATAAGTAAGTAATGCCGTTGCGATACACCGTATCCAGTGCAATTGGCGAAGTTGTTGTCGTGGAACTCCCCGACGCATCTATATCGGGACTGACGCGCACTTCCACATCGCCAATTCGATAAATTGGATGTGCCGATTTGCCGGGTGGATTGACAATCTGCAACGCTACATCTACATTTCGACGAGTCGAATCGCCGGGTTCGAGCTTGTCATGAAAACGACGATCATTACCCCGGCGTACCGTATCCACGTCAGTAGCCCGGATATACTGCCGCGAAAAAGTGTAATAACCTTGGTCACGCAAGAGCGTTTCAATGCGAATACGCTCATTCGCCATGTTATCAAAATCGAATCGTTCGCCGGTTTGGAGTTTTGATTTGTCAAATGATTGACGAACAATCGAGTCGACCCGAGGATCGGCAATCGTATACGTAATGTTGCGTAGATAAAAGCCTTCATTTTCGGTAATCAGGTAGTTTACCCGGATCTGCCGACGGCGTAAAGTATCGAGCGAATACGCCGTTTTTGCATTGAAAAAGCCTTTGTCAGAGAGGTACTTCTGCATTTTGGCTGCATTGGCTTTGGCATCGCTCTCTGCAAAATAAGAGGGAGGCTCCCCAAGGCTCCGCATGAGCCAGTTTCCTTCTTCGGCTTTTACGCGCAGATGCTTCAATTTCCGACCATACCGACGATTCAGTTTTTTTAGCGCCTGGGGTTGATCAGCTAATTGCTGGCTTTGCTCTTCAAATTCGTTAGTTTTGGCCTGTAACTCCTGTAGGGCCTTCTCGCGGTTGTACCGACTTGCGCCCAATTGATAGAACCAAAGTGGCGGAGTGATGGGGAGGGCCAGAATCCGACGGTTGGGTTTTTGGGGAATCAGGCTTTCCAGAGACTCACTCGAAATTGTATGATTGCCCCGTATCGTTTGCGCCGTCAGGATATACGAGTTTGTACGTAACTTCTTCGAACTCAAGCAACCGGATAAACCAATTAGAATTACGAGGTACGAATTACGAATTACGAATGGCAGCCAGCTTCTTACAAAACATAGCTTACCCAATAAATCGTAAATCGTAAATCGTAAATCGTAAATCAATTTCATGCTTTCTAAAAATCAACTTAAATATATTCAGTCGCTGCACCAGAAAAAATACCGGCAGCAGAATGGGGCATTTCTGGTCGAAGGGGCCAAGAGCGTTCAGGAAGTTCTACAGTCTGATTTTCAGATTGAACTTGTTGTCGCGACCGAAGCATTTTACAAAGAAAACGCTCGCTTAACAGACCACCAACGAACGCCCGTCGAAATTGCATCGGTTAGTGATCTTGAACGGGCTGGCACCCTCGAAAGTAATAATGCAGCGCTCGCTGTGGTCAAAACGAAAGAGAACCGTCCGCTATTGGCCGAACCAGGTGAGATCGCTTTAATTTTAGATGATATTCGGGACCCTGGTAACCTCGGCACCATTCTGCGAATTGCCGACTGGTATGGTGTCCGGAAAATTCTCTGCTCCGAAACCACAGCCGATGTGTACAACCCCAAAGTTATTTCGGCTAGCAAAGGCTCCTTTACCCGGGTGCAGTGGTGGTATGGCAATATCGTTGAGGTGCTGAATCAAAAAAACACTTCATTGGCTGTTTATGGCGCTTTTTTAGGCGGTGAGGATGTGCATACACTGGCATTTAGTCAATCGGGTTATCTGGTGATGGGCAATGAGTCGAACGGAATCCGCCCTGAAGTAGCGCAGTTCGTGACGCAACGTGTGACGATTCCGCGCTATGGCGATGCTGAGTCATTAAACGTTGGAATCGCTACCGCTGTTTTATTGGATAATATTCGACGGGTTAATGCGAGGCAGTAAAGTATGTAAGACAGGTTTTTTCGACAGGATTGACAAGATTTACAGGATTAATTCTCTAAAATAATCCTGTAAATCTTGTCAATCCTGTCGAAAACTTTTTCCTTTTAGCTCATTAAAAAGAGCTTATCCTACACTCGCTATAAATCGCCATCAATGAGCGAGTGTTCGTTCCGTATCTTCGTGAAAATGAATGTTTCAATGTATCGGGCGCTGGGGTTGTTCTTTATACTGGTGGCTACTGCGGCTTTTTTACCTCAGGAAACACCTCCCGAGGGAGAGCAGGTATACGCCCGATTTCTTGCTGATAAAAGTCGGTTTCATCAGCAGGTTCAGCAACTGGCAACCTATGTACAAAGCGATGCTCCCCAGGATTCACTACAGGCGGCTTTCAAACGAAGCCGGTTAGGGTACAAGCGTCTCGAATGGCTATTGGAATATTATCAGCCCGTTTTGGCGAGTCGCGTCAATGGCCCCCCGGTCGTAGAAGTTGAAGTAGATGAGCCTGGTGAGGTTCTTATGATGCCCCGCGGTTTGCAAGTTATTGAGCCTTACCTATTTCCCGCTTACGATCGAACGCAAAAAGACAGCTTAGCTCACGAACTAAAGATATTACTATCGTACTCAACCCGATTGGAGCAGGGTATACCCGCTAACAAACTATCGGATACCGATATTTTAGAGGCCATACGGGAGGAACTTTTCCGGTTATTGACCTTGGGGATTACTGGATATGATGCGCCCGAAGTCCAGACCGGATTACCCGAAGCTGCCGTTGTTCTTAGTACCCTTCATGAAACATTCCAACCGTATGCCAAACGTCTTCCTGATGCGTTAGCAACGCAGATAGAAAAGAACTGGCTAGCCGCTATACAGGCTGTAAGCCAGGCCTCTGGTTTTAGTAGTTTCGACCGGGTTGCATTTATTCGGGAACAACTCTATCCACTTTGTAATGTACTACAGCAGGCTCGACAGACGCTAGGCGTTGGGGTGACAGTTAGTGGCCGGTTTCTGTCGCCTATGGTTGCCACACTCTCTGATTCGGGCGCTTTCCGACCCGATTACTTGATCAACTTTGGTGATTTTAGGAGTTCTCCGCAAAAAGTGGCGTTGGGTAAAGTGCTGTTTTTTGATCCCTTATTATCGGGGAATAATGCCAGGAGCTGTGCTTCGTGCCACCAGCCAGAGCGGGCGTTTACCGATGGTCGCGTGAAAAGCCGGGCGTTTCGGGGGCGGAAATCGGTTCTGCGAAATGCGCCTACCTTACTGAACGCTGGCTTGCAAAATGTCCAGTTTTATGATTCGAGGGTGTTTTATCTGGAAGACCAGGCCCACGATGTGCTCAAAAATGCCCACGAGATGCGTACGTCTCCTGATGAAGTCGTTCGTAAACTGTTGGGAAGCAGTGAGTACAAAAAAAGGTTTACTGAAGCTTTCTCGGGCGGCTTGACGGCCCCGAACGTACGCAACGCACTGGCGTGTTACATCCGTAGCCTGACGAGCCTTAATTCCCGATCTGACCGCTATCTGCGTAGAGAAGAGGTGTCACTAACGGCTGACGAAAAGCTAGGATTCAACTTGTTTTTAGGCAAAGCCCGCTGTGCAACCTGCCATTTCTTCCCCATTTACAATGGCTTTGTGCCCCCCCATTTCGACAAGACTGAAAGTGAACTAATTGGTGTACCCAAACGCCGGAAAATCAAAAACGCCCAAATCGACTCAGATTTAGGGAAGTTTATGACGTACCAGAAAGAACTCCATCGGTTTGCGTTTAAAACGCCAACGGTACGTAATGCCGCTCTTACCGCTCCTTACATGCATAATGGCGTTTATAAAACACTCGATCAGGTTGTGGATTTCTACAACCGGGGTGGGGGACGAGGAATTGGTATTCATCTTGATGGACAAACCTTAGCCGAAAAGCCCCTCGATCTGACGCCTGTAGAACAGAAAGCACTGGTTTCGTTTCTAAACTCATTAACGGATACAACCGGCCTTACTAGCCGCCCGACTCAGTTGCCAATTATTGAACGTGAGCCCACCTTGAATCGGCGGAAGCTAGGTGGCAGGTACTAAACGGCTAGTTGGCGAGCCTTACTTTGGCTTGTAAACCAATCTGGAGCTTAATTCCGGGGTCGTAGTTTATTGTCAATGCATGTACCTCAGTATTATCCGGAATGCTCACCAGATGTTTTAACTGCAGTGTATCGGAACTGGTAGGAACTCGATTGCCAGACCAGATGCTGGGATCGTTCCAGTTTCCCGATTTAAGCGTGAACATAGGGCCTGAACTAATCACTGTGAAGACATCCTGTACGCAATTCTTGCTATCTCTTACGGTGTAGGTGCTGGTAGTGCCAGCTAATGGGTTAATAACAATCGAACGGGTAGAGGCCGAGAAGCCTGTATTGGTAGAACTGCTCCATTGATAATCGCTTAGATAACTGGCCGTTAGCGTCATTGATTGCCCAGGTGGTACTGTCAGCGTCTGCGTTAAACCAACATCTTTCAGAACTGTGAACTGATCACTAATGACATAGTTTGAGGAAGAGCTTGGTTGAATAAACTTGGCATCCAGACGGTTATCTTCAACTTCGAAGTAAAAAGAGCCGCCCTGCAAGCGTTGTGTCGAAACCATCACGGCATGTGTTCCTAAGTTGGGGTTGGTTCCCAACGCTCCCGATGAGCCTGCAACAACGTAAACCGTGCCCTGTTTCTTCTTTTCCGATGTGCTCTTGTAGGCACAGGAGTTATCGGAGCCATCGTAACGCCCTGTACCATTGTCTTCGGGAAAGCGGTAGGCGGAAGGGTTCGCGCTGAAATCGCTCATGGGGCCATATTGATCATGAATTGGGTACGAACGCTCATAATTATGACTATGACCCAGCACAACCATATCGACGCCATAGCGTTCTAAAATAGGGTTAATGCGTTGACGGATAGCCGCTAAATCAGGGTCGCCTTCTGAACTATGCCCTCCCATACTGTAAGGTGGAAAGTGCAGATACACAATTTTCCATTTTTTTGTCGTGGCGGCCAGATCCTGCTTCAACCAGACTGTTTGCGGATGATTGAGCGTATCCGCGTAAAATTTAGTCGCTACCCCATTGACCGGACGAGTTCCGTAGCCATCCAACATAATGAAGTGAATAGGTCCATAATCGACGGAGTACCATTCTTTGGTTCCCGAAGCTACTCCGCCAGATTCAGCATTGGTTGGCAGGCTGAAATTTGAGAAATAGGGAATATTATGGTTAGCCGCAAGTGTGCTATTGTTGCTATAATCGTGATTGCCCGGTACCGAGAACAGCATCGAATTTTTCATGAGTGTGGTCTGGTAGGCCTCAAAAAAATTGATCTGATAGGCTGGGTCATCGCCATCATACGAATTATCGCCGATGAGCATCCAGAGATCGGTGGGCGTACTACCCCGATAATTCAGGAAGGCGTTCCGAACGTTTGTCTGGTTGCCATTGGGATTCATGCCACTATCACCAAAGGAAACCACCCGGATCTTACGTTTGGTGGTGGCAGATGGTGCAGTCAGAAAATAGTTATCAGACCCTTGCTGCAATACCTGCGTTGTGGTGCCCACGCTGTAGAAATACTGGCTGTCGGGGGTTAAACCCGTAATCCGAATTTCGTGCTCGGTAGCGCTGACCGCTTCGCTGACACTGGCAGATAGGTTACTAGCTGATAATCCGTAGCTTACTTTGCCTATTGTAGGTACATCGGTACGCCAGCGTATGCTGACTGCTGTTTGACTGCCCATTTGCAGGTAAGGCCCCCGCGAAATCGTTTGTGCACTAGTTAATGTCCAGATGAACCAGAAGAAGGTACTAACCAATAAAAAACGTTTCAATGATTGATAAGTTGACGGTAGAGGTATGTTCTATAGGATTGATGTTTAGAACGAAGAGTAAAAAGTAAACAGCTAATATACTAAAAAACGCATGACCATCTTTTAGGTAGTCATGCGTTTTTTGCTAACCAGAGTTAGGGGTAGGCTTCTGACGAATAGAAAGTTACATAAATGAACTCATCGCCGATTCATTCGCTAGTTCTTCGGCGTGCTCTTTGCCTAAATAACGGTCAATAAAATAATGGGCTACATAGAGGAGTGGCGTCAAAACAACTGCCGAGGTGGCTTTGTAGATATAATTGATGATCCCAACGGCCAGAACCTGACTTAACGACCAATTGCCGAAAACGTAAAAAGCAATTCCCAATACAACAAACGAATCGACTAACTGAGATACCAAGGTTGAACCGGTTGCCCGGAGCCATATTTTTTTACTTCCGGTAATCTTTCGGAGCGAGTGAAACACATATACATCCAGGATTTGCCCGATCAGGAAGGCAGTTAGAGAACCGATAATAATCCCTAATCCTTGCCGGAAAATCATTTGGAAGGCATTGTTAATATTAATGGCATTGCCAGCTGCATCTTTAGCGTTTACATCGAGCCAGAACTGAGCAGGCGGCAGCGTTGTAACAGCATAAATGATCAAGAAACTGTACCCAACAAATCCGGCTGTCAGGAATGAAATGCGCCGAACACCCGCCTTGCCAAAATACTCGTTGATGATGTCGGATGTGATGAATACAAACGGCCAGATAACCGCCCCTGCCGTTAGGTTAAAATCCAGAACAAAATCGCCGAGTAGATGAATTTGGGCGGGCTTGGTACCCAGCAGTGTTTCTACAGAGAAAATCTTAACCCCAATGATTTCGGCAATGAGTGCATTGGTCAGAAAAACGGCGCTCAGAAAGATGTAGAGGTTGGTTCGTTTATTGGTAAATGTGTAGGAAGGCATATTGATTTACGAATTTTGATGTACGATTTACGAATTATTGGTGATACCCCAAAATCGTAAATGGCACATCAAAATTCGTAAATCACTTACGCTTATACACGTCAGCTACCGCTGTTTTTTCGTATTGACCTGCCAGAGCCGGAGCACGCTGAAACAATTTACCAACTACATTCTCTCGGTCAATAATATAGTCGGGTGGGTCTTTTCGGAAATGATCGAATACATTGATAACTGCTTCGTAATCGTCCAGATTTTTTAAATCATATTTCGCTAAATCCCAGTTAAGATAAGGCGTAGCCAATTTGTTTTGTCGGTAAGCACTAAAATCTTCACCAATAATCAAGACACGTCGATCTTTAATATCGCCTGGTAGGGGCGAAGGTTTCACTTGTAGACTGCTTAAGCGCCCCAGTTCACCCCCCGGAATGAGGCCCAGAGCACCCTGGTAAAACAGCAACAAAATCAGGATGAACGTGATTAAAAAGGTCACCTCAGCCAGCCAGGCCCTACGAATACCTTCAAAGTAAAAATAGGTAAAGTAGGCCATTGGAGGAACAAAACTCAGAAAAACCATTGGCGCCAGAAAAGGCATTAATCCGATTGTCAACACGGCAATAACAAACCAGATAGCCATAATCTGCTGTATCCGTTGCTGAAAATTGACATACCGTCCTCCTCGATTGAGCAGGCTTAAAAAGCCAAGTACACCCAACCCTAATGGAATCAATAAGGAGGCTAACAGCGACTGGAAATCGGATAATGAATATTGTCGAACCCGAAATACTGATGACAGCAAATTCCGATTAAAATCGTCAAGGCTATCGTAGAGGTAGTAGAACAGCACCGTTGTGGCAAACGGGAATAAAAAACCAAATATCGACAGCGAATATTGCCGAAAGGTAGCGCCTGTATAAAAAAGCAGCGATAGGGCTGCCCAGATAATGAATAAGGCCGATGGTAGATAAAACAGAGCGGCAATACCAATATAAAAGCCTACTTCAAACACTTCGTCGGTAGCGCCCCTTCGGTCCATCTGCCGAATCAGTGTTCCGAAGGCTAATAGGAGAAAGCTCGTCGACATCAAAACCGGCGAAAGCGTGAGGCAGTCGAAGGAAATGTGCATGAACAGCATATAAATCAGGCCTGGCCAGAAGGAACGATCCGGATAAAGGTCCCGATTGTTCGTCAGGTAATTGAAATACACAATCTGGAATACCGATACCAGCAGCGCGGCCCCGTGCAACGCCAGTGGCGACCGCCCGAACACACTGTCGATTCCCCAATACACAAGCGCCGAGAGAGGGCTAATACTATCCCAAATATCGCGGTACAATAAATTCCCCTGACTTATCTGCTCGCCAACGATCATCCAGTTCAACTCCGGAATCAGCAACGGAAATGGATGGAGCAGGAGCGGTAAGCGAATCAACAACAGCAGCCCGAGCAGGCTGACGTATTGGTAAGGAAAATAAGATTGAAAGAAACGAAGCAAAGCAGTTATCAGTTAATAATCGATAGTCGTCAGTAATAGCATCATCTACCCTTGACTAACGACTAATACCGGTAAAATTACAGTCAATTTCGGCAGAACGGAAAAATGGGTGGATATTTGCAAAATAGATTAAGTGCCAATTAGTATGGAATCGAAACGACAGCAGAAAGTAGCTCGGCAGTTGCAGAAAGATTTAAGTGAAATTTTTCAACGCGAAGTGCCTCATTTATTCAACGGAGCGTTTATTACCGTTACCAGTGTGCGCGTTTCGCCCGATTTGAGTGTTGCCCGCGTTTATTTAAGTTTTCTGGCTACCAAGAATAAGCAGTTGTTGCTGGAAACAATTCAGGAAAAAGGGAAAGTACTGCGCCAGCACTTGGGCGAGCGGGTGCGTCACCAGCTTCGCATTGTCCCTGATTTAAGTTTTTACTTAGATGATACGGCTGAATACGCTGATAAAATGGATAAACTCTTCGCTGGTCTGGAAATTCCCCCTGCTCCGGATGAAGAGGAGGATAATGAGTAAATTGTGAATGAGTGAATGAGTGAATGAGTGAATAACGGCAATGGCTGGTTTCACTTATTCGCTCATTCACTCATTCACTCATTCATAAAGAAGAATGAACCTTCCTGCCTGGATTGCCCGTCGTTATTTTTTCTCCCGTAAGAAACGCAGCTTTATTAGTTGGTTGTCTATCCTGTCGATGCTTGGCGTAGGTGTTGGAACGATGGCCTTAGTCGTCGTGCTGTCGGTTTTTAATGGTATGGATGAGCTGAACCGACAGATTTTCAAGACGTTTGAAGCAGATATAACTGTTTCGCCAAAACAAGGGAAACGGTTTTTGGCCCCACCAGCCTTGCTATCGCGCTTGCAACAGGTATCAGGTGTCCATCTGCTGACATCTGTAGCGCAGGATAACGCGCTGGGCCGTTATGCGAATGGAACAACCGTTGTGAAGCTTAAAGGAGTGGATGATAACTACCTGCAACGGCAACAGCTCGATTCGGCGTTGCTGGAAGGCAAACTGTTGTTACGTCGCAATGGCGTGAATTATGCCATTGTAGCCGAAGGCGTCCGAAACGATCTGAGCATTTCACCCGTCGATATTCTGACGCCACTCGAAATTCTGTACCCGCAAAGTGGGCAGAGTTTCAGCGTGCTCAATTCCGATGCCTTTAACCGGGAGTTACTGACGGTGGCGGGTGTATTTTTCATCGAATCGCGCTACGATAATTTCGTACTGGCTCCATTAGCCGTAGCACGATCCCTATTTAGCTATAAGCCAGATGAAGTAACGAGTCTCGAAATTCAATTACAACCCGGTGCGAAAGAGCAGGTTGTCAAGCAGGCTCTGCAGGCAGTGCTGGGTGATAAGCTGCTGGTACAAACCCGTGACGACCTGAATGTCGACCTTTATCGGGCTATTTATATCGAAAAATTATTCGTTGCACTGACGCTTTCCTTCATTATTCTGGTTGCGTCAATCAATATCTTCTTTTCGTTATCGATGTTGGTAATTGAGAAGAAAAGCGACATCCAGATTTTATTTGCCTTAGGCGCTACGAAGAATATGGTCCGGCGGATTTTCCTGACTGAAGGAGCGATTATTGCCTTAACAGGTGCTTTTACCGGTCTGGTGCTTGGTGTCTTTATTTGTCTGGCGCAGGGACAATACGGATTTATTCGGATGGGAACCGTTAGTTCAATTATTGATGCCTACCCGGTACGCCTAGATGTTCGGGACATTGCGCTGACTAGTGTTCTTGTTGTCTTGATGACTGTCTTAACGTCCTGGTTTCCAGCCCAACGGGCGGCTAATAGTCAACAGTAATACGTTAAGTGTATTAGGTAATTAGGTTGTACCCATGGGTACAGATAACTAGTACTCGTCCAGTTTAGTTTCTATAGATTCTTTGGATTCTATCTTCTTTGATTATCAGGATAGTAGGACCAACCGCGCGGGCGGCCCCGAGAGTCTATAGAATCCCCTAGAATCTAGTTTGCCAAAGCACTAGGCTTCAACGGTTGTTCCAGCATCAGCCGTAATGACATACGCTTTTCCGCCTTCCCGCTCAATCGCTTCAGCTACCTTCTCGGGATCGTTCGGCGCGTAGACGAACATGCAGCCACCACCACCTGAACCATTAATTTTCCCGCCGAGAGCCCCGGCGTTTAAAGCAGCGTCAAGCATACGGTCAATTTTAGGCGTGCTGATACGCTGTGCTTCCCGGAGATTGGTTTGGTGATTGGTTAACAATTGACCAAACCGCACGTGGTCGAGACCAACAGGATTGTGTAGGACAGTTAGCGCATCGCGCAGAATGTCGCGATTCTCGATATTGCCTTTCAGCAGAATATAATCGTCTTTGCTCAGGATGTCTTTGAACTCGGTTACCTCAGTAATCTCGGAATCGGTCAGCGAAAACGTGGGACTAATGGATTTCAACCGGGCAACAATATCGAGCATACCGAATTTTACCCGCTTCAAAATCCCAATGGTATCCTTCGGCTCCTGCGAATCGCCCAGAACAAATGTGCCTAAGGCTGGATTCAGTTTTTCTAAATGAATCTTCGGTTGCGATTCCAGATAGATAATATGGCCAACAGCGGTCGAGTAGTGGTCCATCATGCCGCCTGGTTCGCCAAACTCCAGAACTTCGGCTACATAAGCCAGTTCGGCTAGTTTTTCCTGTGGCAGTTGCTGGGGAGAATCGGACAGTTGCGTGAGCACATTGAGCCAGGTAACGAGCAGCGCCGACGAACTTGACGTACCTGAATTAATCGGGATATTGCCATGGACTTCACCCTCAATTCCTTTTGAGAACGTAAAGCCCTCGCGTAGCAACACATTTACGGCCGAGCGGAAGTAATCGCGTATTTCTGGATAAGGGAGCTGTGTCCCATCAAAAGGAATATCAACCGACTGACCGATATCGGGGAGATTCAACCGGAAGCCGGGTTGTGTAGTTGTCGTGGCTTCAATCTGAATCCGACGTGAAATAGCTGCGGCAATAACGGGCAGACCCAGATAATCCTGATGTTCACCAAAAAGGCAAATGCGGCCTGGTGTTGAAACTTTCATGTTGAGCGAAAAGGGGCAAGGGGTGCTAAAGGTTCACAAAGTAACACGTATTACGTCACTTGTAAATCTTTAGCACCCCTTGCGTTTAGATAATATTACCAGCTCGTTTTTTTGTAGCCTACTGTAGCGTAATAGAGTATATAGCCAAACAAGGGTAGCAACAATCCGTAAGCCATTTTAGGGTTAATATGGTCAAACAAATAGCCATGTAACGGAGGCAGAATAGCCCCACCTGCAATTGCCATGATGAGTAGAGCCGAGCCTATTTTTGTGAATTTTCCCAGACCATTCAAGGCCAGAGGCCATATGGCAGGCCAGGTTGGTGCAATGGCAAAACCGAGTAACGCAACACAGAGAATAGACGTGAACCCATCAGTAACCAATGCACCGACGGTTAGAATGATGGCCAGAATCATTCCGAAACGGAGTGAGTTCTGCTGTGAAATCCAGCGTGGAATAGCCACAATACCAAGCAGATAACCCGCTAATAAGCCATAAAGAGTATACTCGGTAAAGTATTTAGCTTCGTCGTTACCGAAACCGATGGCTTTACCATAGTTGATAATCGTATCGCCCGAAATAACTTCGGCACCTACGTAGCAGAATAGTGCTATAACACCCAGAACCAGGTTAGGGAACTGCCAGACGCTCGTGTGAGAAGTGGCATCTGAAGGTAGATCGTCCTGTTCTTCAGATACTTCAGGTAAATTGGATAACCGAATCAAGCCTGCCAATACGATCAATATCGCTGTAAGAACCAGATAGGGAGTGACTACTTTTTCTAAACTCTGAGGACCTACAGCTACACTGGCACCCGTTAGAAACAAACTACCAAACACCCGCTGACTAATAATGCCCGCCATTTTATTCGCAATACCCATAAAGCTAATACGCTGGGCTGCACTTTCGCGAGGGCCAAGGATGGTAGCGTATGGGTTAGAGGCAGATTGTAATACGGTCAGACCAACGCCGATCAGGAACAAACCCACCAGAAACAATGGGTACGAAAACGCACGGGCGGCTGGTACAAAAACCAGTGTGCCAACTGCCATAGTGAGCAAACCTAATGACATGCCATTTTTGAAGCCAGTACGTTTCAGTAAGGCCGATGATGGAATGGCCATCAGCGTATAGGAAATAAAAAACGCAGAGGCTACGAGACTTGAGCCAACTGTACTCAGATTGAATGCCTGCTTGAAAAAGGCCATCAATACACTATTTGTCCAGGTAACGAAGCCAAAAACGAAGAAGAGAGCGCCAATAATAAGTAAAGGACCCGTGTAATTCTGAGATTTTGGCGGAGCAGTAGTTGGTGTCATTGACTGGTTCGTAGGTTAAGCCGGTAAAGGAAATGACTTTTTAAAATTTTTTACAAATTAAAACGAGAAGTTGATTAATCAGCAACTATCCCGTTAATAGTTATCCGTCAAGCCGAAAATAGGCTTATTCGTTTTCCACTTGCCACGGGTGAAATCGGGGACTTCAACGGGCTTGCTGCCACCTGCAATACTTTGTTCCGACAAGGGACTGATGGCGCTCCAGACGGCCGCATCATACACATCGATTGGGGGAGCGGTTTTTGCTTTGATCGACTCGATAAACGCCCGAAGTACAAAGAAATCAATGCCACCGTGGCCCGCATTCTCAGCCGTTTGGGCATGACGTTTCCAGAGTGGGTGGTCGTATTTTTCCTGATAAGGAGCGAAGGGTTCCCAGTTGTGGGCTTTGGGGGTGACACCTTCCAGATAGATCATATCGTTATCGTCCATCCAGATACCGTTGGTACCTTGTGCTCGGAAACCGAGTGAATAGGGGCGGGGGGAGTTGGTATCGTGAATGATGACGATATTCTCGCCATTGGCGCACTGAAGTGTTGTGGTGACAACATCGCCCAGTTTAAAATTAACCTTGGCGTTTGGGTGGTTGGGACCACCTTTGTCGACAACGTATTTATGAAGACCCCGGCTTTTGGTAGCCATACTGGTCAGATGAGTGAAGCGATTGCCCCGGTTAATATCAAGCCAGTGCGCAACGGGGCCAAGACCGTGGGTAGGATAAATGTCGCCGTTACGATCAACCGAATGCTGCGTGCGCCAGCGAGCTTCTGAATATCCTTTCGCGCCAAACTCTGCACCTACACCACCAATCGATTTGCCATCGTTGAATTTGATGTTTCGTAGATCGTGCTGATAACCACAATGCGCATAGACCATCTCGCCAAACATGCCTTTCCGAATCATGTTTAAGACCGATAACACATCACGTCGGTAGCAAACATTCTCCAGAATCATGCAGTGTGACCCTGTTTTCTCGAACGTATTGACCAGATCCCAGGATTCTTTGAGCGTCACGGTTGCCGATACTTCAACGCCCGCGTATTTGCCCGCTTGCATGGTAGCTACAGCCATCGGAACGTGCCATTCCCAGGGAGTTGCGATTACAACGCCGTCGATGTCATCGCGTTTGAGCATGTCCTTGAAAGCCTCATCGCCTTTTGTATAGGCAACCGGGAGCTTACGACCCTTCTTTTCAATCATCGCATTGGTGCGACTAATCGCTTCGGGGTCAGGGTCGCAAATAGCGGTAATCTCTACATCATCGCGGAAGAGCGCCTGATCAACATGGCTTCGTCCTCGTGCGCCAACCCCAATAAAGGCCAGACGGACTTTCGGGTCTGCCGGTTTCGCACCAGTTAGAATAGTTGGAAAAACAGAGGTAGCAGCACCCGTAAGGGCGGCTGTTCGAATAAACTGACGACGAGTAGGCGATTGCATAAGGGTGACCTTGCGTATAAACGATTAACCTGTCAAAGAACGAGATTTCAGGTCAAAAAACATACGCCAAAGCTTTCCTTCTGACAGGATTTACAGGATGAACAGGATTTTCTTCTACTAAACTAATCCTGTTCATCCTGTAAATCCTGTCGAAAACACTTCTGGTTATCAGAAATTCCACCAAACAGCTCTTGGGTAGGAGGCATTCAACACCACAGGTTCTCCAATTTTAGGCGTTGTTACGTCGAAGCCCTCTTTTTCGGCTTTTTTCATAAGTCGCTTAATAGGCTCGTTCCAGGCGTGGTATGATAAAGAAAATTTAGCCCAGTGTACAGGAAGTAAGACTCTGGCCCGCAAATCCTGAGCCGCCGATATTACTTCCTCGGGCATCATGTGGATGTTAGGCCAGTCTAGACCATATTGCCCACATTCTAGAATGGCCAGATCAAATGGCCCGTATTGATCACCGATTGTCTGGAAGTGTTTTCCATATCCTGAATCGCCACCCAGAAACAGCTTGTAACCGTGTAGATTCAGTACGTAAGAAGTCCAGAGCGTTTTACCACGGGTAAAACTACGTCCCGAAAAATGGCGTGCGGGTGTGGCGGTCAGGTCAATGCCATCGGCCACGGGTTGATGCTCCCACCAGTCGAACTCCACAATCCGGTCGGCCGGAACACCCCAGCGTTCGAGGTGGGCACCCACGCCTAAAGCGGTGTAGAATTTTTTGACTTTCGGAATCAGTTTTACAACGGTCTCATAATCAAGGTGGTCGTAATGGTCGTGAGAGAGAATCAGATAGTCGATGTTGGGCATGTCATCGACACCATAGGTGTTTGATCCGGCAAAGGCTCCTCCGAAAAACGATACGGGCGAGGCATGGCCACTGAAAACGGGATCGAGCAAAATGGTCACGCCTTTCGATTTAATCAGGTAAGACGAATGCCCGAACCACACAATTGTGGGTTTGGCATCATCTAAGGCTTTAAGGTCCGTTTTTACCGAGGGTATTGGCCTGGGCGGAATATTGTCTTTATCTTTTTTTATAAAGTCACGCATCATGCCCACATACGATGCGTTCTCTCGCATAACCTCTGTAGGCTCTAAATTCTGGAATGAACCATTCTTATAGTTTGGTGATTGCTGAATACGTTCTAATCGGGCTTCGGCTGGGTCCTGGCCAAATGGACTCTGTTTCATAAACAAGAACACAGCAGCTACTAACCCAATCAATACAAGTACGGTAATTAACATGGCGGTCTTAAATCGTTTCATGGGGGCAAAACGGGGACTGTCGTTGTCCGGTTCCATTGCAGGCTAAGGATTTGATGGGCGGTAATGATAGAATAATAAAAGGTTCGTGGTAACAAATGCCGATGGCCAATTAACTTACCGGAGCGAAGGTTTTCTTTCTTATTTTAGCCACACATTTAAGCAAACTATAACTAGGTCTGTGCTATGATTCAGTTCGTTCGTAACTACGATGATCTTTCTACCGATAAGGGATTTCAGTTTTCGTTTCGGTGTGATAAGTGTGGAAATGGATACATGTCTCATTTTCAAACAAATAATCTGGGTGTTGCTGGCGAACTACTCAATATGGCAGGCAGTGTTTTCGGTAGTTTTTTTTATGAAGCAGGTAACGCCACGCGTAATATGCAGCGGGCTATTGGCGGAAAAGCGCATGATGATGCACTGACTAAAGCCGTTCAGGAAGGGAAAACGCATTTTCATCAGTGTACGCGTTGTGGGCAGTGGGTATGTCCAGATGTTTGTTGGAATGCCAGTGCAGGGCTTTGTGAAAGTTGCGCACCAGACGAACGGGAAGAATTGGCTGCTCAGCAAGCCTTAGCTACTTCGGAGCAAATTCGCGACAAAACTCGACAGGTAGATTATACACAACACCTTGACTTCAATCAGCGGGCTGCTGTTGTTGCCTGTACGAACTGTAGTGGTAAGCTGGCACCAACTGACAAGTTTTGTCCCTCTTGCGGAACACCTAATGGGCAAATTCAAAAAGCAGAACGGTTCTGCACCAACTGTGGAGCGAAAGCCAAAGCGGATCAGAAATTCTGTTCTGACTGTGGAACGGGTATCCCCACTTAGCTCGCCCTGTACCCCTAAAAAACACATTATTGAGGAAATCCCATCTTCCCCTTTTTGAACGAAACTAGGGTAAGATGGGTTACTAACATGATTGCACACTAAGGAGCGTTCTGGCTACACGCTCTGCTGTCTGCCTGTGTTGTACACAAACTTTGTAACGACAGGTTGATTGACCTTTTTTAGATTCAGTTTATGATTACTTCTGGAACGGATGTTCCCCAAACAAGTGTCCCCCGGACAAATAGTCCACGGGTAGCTGTGTTTCGGAAAGAACATTTCAATGCGGCACATCGTCTGAACAATCCCAATTGGTCCGATGAAAAGAATGCACGTGTTTATGGCAAGTGTAATAACCCCAATTTTCATGGGCATAACTACGAGTTAGTTGTGCAGGTTATTGGCCCCATTGATCCTGAAACTGGCTACGTCATTGATATGAAATACCTTGGCGAGCTGATGCAGAAACATGTCATTGATCGCTTCGATCACAAAAATCTGAATCTGGATACCGTGGAATTCGCTGACCTGAACCCATCGGCAGAGAATATCGCCATCGTAATCTATACTCTTTTACGAAATCAGCTAAGCGAGGGCTTAGAGCTTAAAATCAGACTGTATGAAACAGAACGGAACTTCGTCGAATATCCCGTCTAATGGACGAACGTTTACGGATATCCATAAAAATGGGTATTACAACGACGAATTAGTGGACGAGTTGGGTGATGATCATGGAACAACATCCATCGATACACCCATGCGTGATGATGCCTTTGCCCTTGATGATGACCTCAAAATTGACCTTATTGAAGAACATTTCCGTGAAATCATGAACATTCTGGGTCTCGATCTGACCGACGACAGTCTGAAAGGATCGCCCCGGCGTGTAGCCAAGATGTACGTGAAGGAAATCTTCAGTGGCCTGAATCCAGCCAATAAGCCAGCGTCAACGCTGTTCGACAATAAGTTTCAGTACAATGAAATGCTGCTCGAAAAAGATATTACGGTTCAGACGTACTGCGAGCACCATTTTGTACCGATCATTGGTAGAGCGCACGTTGCTTATATATCGAGCGGAAAGGTCATTGGCTTGTCGAAACTGAACCGAATTGTGGAGTATTTCTGCAAACGCCCTCAGGTACAGGAACGCCTGACGGTGCAGATTGCGAACGAATTGAAGCGTGTTCTGGAAACGGAAGATGTTGCTGTGATTATCGACGCTAAGCACCTGTGCGTGTCGACACGCGGTGTGCGCGATTTGAACAGCACCACGATCACCTCGTCGTATAGTGGCAAGTTTGAGCAGGAAGCTACCCGCCAGGAGTTTCTGCGCTACGTAGCCCAGCCAAGTGTAGGACTTTAAGAAAGTTATAAGGTTGAAGGGTTGAATAGTTGTAAAGTTGACTGATCTGTTCAGTAACTCTACAACTATTCAACCCTTCAACCTTATAACTCAAATTCTATACAATCGGGCCTACGCGCTCCAAAATGGCCTTTGATTTCCGAATGCCTTCATATTCTTCTAAACCATTTCCTTCGTATTCGATACCGATAATTCCTTTGAAACCGCTGTCTTTCACGATTTTTAGAATACGGTTATAGTCGGTTTCTACGCAATTGCCATTGGCATCGAAGTCATAGAATTTAGCCGATGCGCCTTTGGCAAACGGCATTAGCTCGCTTGTGCCTTTGTATCGATCATATTCTTCCAGGCACTTGTGTCCTTCGCCGTGTTTAATACAGAAGTTACCAAAGTCGGGGAGGGTACCTACGTTTTTCATGCCTACCTGTTTCATCACGCCCGACAACCACTGACCGTTTGACGAGTAGCCGCCGTGATTTTCTACGATGACGTTGATATTCATGGTTTTAGCAAATTCACCCAACTTACCCAATCCATCAACGGCCGCTTTAGAAACCTCTTCGGCAGTCCCTTGTCCGGCAGCATTAACCCGAATCGTTTTGCAACCCAGATACTTCGCGCATTCAACCCATTTGTGATGATTTTCAACCGCTTTCGACCGCTCGGCAGCGTCTGAAGCCCCCAGATTCCCTTCCCCATCAATCATGATCAGGTTGTTGGTAATACCGTTGTCTTTGCAGCGGGTTAGTAGATCATTCAGATAGGTTTTATCCTGTGCTTTATCTTTAAAGAACTGGTTAACATACTCAACAATGCTGATGTCGAACTCTTTACGGGCAATGCCGGGAAAATCCAGATTCGTAATTTTCTTGCTGAACAGGGCTTTGTGTAATGACCACTCAGCCAGGGAAATATCGAAGAACATCTTTTTGGCTGATGTTTCGGCAAAAGCAGTTGGCATAACAGCCATGGCAGCCAGCGAGCCAGCAGCTTGTTTTAAAAACGAACGACGGTTGGAGGTCATAACTCGTAACGTTTGTAGTTTAGCGTTTGAAGTTGGTAGTTTGATGTCTGAAGTCCAATTACTGGAATCAGTGCGTTACTCTATAAACGATAAAGCGCGAACAATATACCCTACTCATTCATGATTTCATTCGACACTATACAAGAGGCTCACGACCGTATTAGGCCTTATATTCACCGCACGCCTGTTCTGACTAATCAAACGATCAATGATCGCGCTGGGGCAGAGCTATTTTTTAAGTGTGAGAATTTTCAGAAAATAGGCGCTTTCAAAGCGCGGGGAGGTCTGAATGCCATCCTGCAAGTTGTTCAGAATAAGGAAGGTAATGCCATTACAACGCACTCGTCAGGCAACCATGCGCAGGCTGTTGCCTTTGCCGCTCGTCAGGTTGGCTTACCTGCGTATATCGTGATGCCGCGTACGGCTCCACAAGTCAAGAAAGATGCCGTTCGAGGGTATGGGGCAGAAATCATCGAATGCGAGCCCACGCTTGAAGCCCGCGAAAACGGCGTTCGGGAAGTGATCGAACAGACAGGAGCCGTATTGGTTCACCCCTTTGATGACGATCGTGTTATTGCAGGGCAGGCTACGGCGGCTAAAGAATTGATTGAAGATGCTGGAACAGACGTGCCATTCGATATAATTATGGCCCCGGTTGGGGGAGGAGGCTTGCTGAGTGGAACGGCTCTGACAACACATTATCTATCGCCCAAAACGCGTGTGATTGCTGGAGAACCTGAAGGGGCCGCCGATGCTGTTTTATCGATTCAAAGTGGCCGTGTAGAAAAAGCGCCCTTTATTAAAACAATTGCGGATGGATTGATGACCACACTCAGCGAGCGGACTCTGGCCATTATTCAAGCCCACGTTTCGGATATCATGACCGTATCAGATGAGGAGATTGCTGCAGCTATGCGACTGGTTTGGGAGCGTATGAAGATCATTATTGAGCCATCGAGTGCGGTGCCATTAGCAGCTGTGTTGAAACATGAAAATCAGTTTGCCGGGCAGAAAATCGGCATTATCGTAACAGGCGGAAATGTCGATTTAGGAAAACTGCCGTTTTAACTCCTGTATTTAATCATGGCTAATTCTAACTTTTCTAGTGTGGAAAATGGCTCCATTGCTTACATAGTTAAAGCTACTAGTTGACCTATTTGCAATGTATCGGCTTCAGCATTTTTACTAGGTGCAAAAGCCAGTAGATCAAACCTTGGCGGCTCAGTTCTTGGTGGTAATATCCTTTGTACTTCTATATCATTCAACTTTAAATTTTCGCCAGGTTTATAAGTAGAATCTCCTTCAACAAGGGTAGCAATAATCATAGGTTTCATTTTTGCCGTTTTTAATATATACTCAATTTGTAGTATGGCAACCATTGCAATAATGATAAGAGTAATAAATGCTTGGTTTTAAAGGAATGTCAGATAAAATCTTACTTCAACCAATTACTCCCGAACAAACCTATCCACTCCGGCATTCGGTGCTGTGGCCCGACAAACCATTTGATTATGTGAAGGTGGACAATGATGATGAAGGCCATCATTTTGGGGCGTTTCTGAATGACGAGTTAGTGGCTGTAATCTCACTATTTGTCAAAGGGGAAGATAGCCGTTTTCGCAAATTTGCCGCCCGGCCCGACTGCCAGCGACGAGGTATTGGCACACTGCTTCTTAACCATGTCAT
The DNA here is from genome assembly GCF_054776755.1 of Spirosoma litoris. Taxonomy (NCBI): domain Bacteria; kingdom Pseudomonadati; phylum Bacteroidota; class Cytophagia; order Cytophagales; family Cytophagaceae; genus Spirosoma; species Spirosoma litoris. Next base: position 442,225 of record NZ_BAAHBI010000020.1, read on the forward strand.
TGCTGAGGCAACGCGTCTTGGGGCTGTCACCCTCTGGTGTGATGCCCGGCTTGATGCGGCTGACTTCTACCGACGTTTCGGCATGGAAGCAGTGAGCGATGTGTTTTATAAAGGACCTATCGCCTATGCTAAATTTTCACGCATTTTAGATTAATATGTCCACAGAGGCACGGAGAGAACACGGAGTTTTATTATTGATCATAATTCTAGGCTCTCCGTGCCTCTGTGGACACGCTATTTTTTGGCTATAAATCGCCAGGGAGGGCAAATCATAACCAAATGATTATGCAGGGGGTTGAGTAATTGAAACATTTACTCAACGATGAAAACAACAACGATCATTCTGACAGGTATAGCTCTGTCTGCCTCCCTGGTGGGGTGTAACACAAAAAAAGAGACCAATCAGACTGGAGAAACGGTTACAACAGTCGATACGACGATTAATTTACCGGCTCCGTTCGCAACAAAATCGGCGAAGAACTTCAGTAATGTGGTTGGCTGGCCAGAAGGCAAAACGCCCCAGGCCCCTGCCGGTTTTATGGTTACCGAGTTTGCCCGCGATCTGGCGAGCCCTCGCTGGATATACGTGGCGCCCAATGGCGACATCTTCGTGGCCGAAGCCAATACGGAGCGGACTGGTGCTAAAGCCAAAGTTATCAATGCTGTAACGGGGCGTAATAAGTCGGAGCGCGAAGGAACCAGTGCGAATCGAATTACCCTCTTTCGGGATACCAACAACGATGGTAAGCCCGACTTAAAAGAAACATTCCTGACAGGGCTTGATCGGCCGTTTGGGATGCTGGTTTTGGGTAACAGTTTCTATGCGGCTGGTACGGGCGCGTTAATGCGCTACGATTACAAGCCTGGTCAAACGAAAATAACAGCACCCGGCAAGAAAATTCTGGACTTACCGGTGGGCGGCTACAACAATCACTGGACGCGAAACTTACTAGCCAGTCTCGACGGAAAGAAGATTTTCGTTACCGTTGGTTCTGGCAGTAATGTGGGCGAACACGGCCCCGAAAACGAACTCCGGCGGGCGAATATTCTGGAAATTAACCCCGATGGGTCCGGCGAGCGTATTTATGCCAGTGGATTACGAAACCCAGTTGGGATGGGCTGGCAGCCTACAACTAAAGTTTTGTATACGGCTGTTAATGAACGGGACGAACTAGGCGATGACTTGGTACCTGATTACCTGACCAGTGTGAAAGAAGGCGCATTTTATGGCTGGCCTTATTCGTATTACGGCCAAAATGAAGATCCGCGCCGGAAAGGGGAGCGCCCCGATTTGGTTAAAAAAGCCATTGTCCCCGATGTGCCATTAGGATCACATACGGCTTCCTTGGGCTTGGCCTTCTATGATAAAACACAGTTTCCTGAAAAATACCGAAACGGTGCCTTTATTGGTCAACATGGCTCCTGGAATCGGTCGCAACTGGTGGGTTATAAAGTTGTATTTGTGCCGTTTCAGGATGGTAAACCCGGAAAACCAGAAGATTTCTTAACCGGTTTTCTGGGAGACAATAATAAAGATGTATATGGCCGGCCCGTTGGCGTAACTGTATTGCCTGATGGAGCTATGCTTGTGGCCGATGACGCTTCTGGTCGTATCTGGCGGGTATCTGCTATAATGCGATAGCGGTTTAGTTTTCTGATTGTCGAGCAATTGAGGCAGATAGTCCTTTGTTGAGGTTGGCAGAGCAAACCAGTAGCAAGGTTCGCAAGATATGCTCTGAAATGTGGGCAAAATAGGGGCTTACATTTGGCAAGTAGTGGGTGAGTCATGGTTAAGTTTTGGTCGACTTAAACTTACCCAGGACCACCCATTTGTTCAACTATAAATCTAGCGTACAGAAGTCTGGAACATTTCGTACGAATGTTGGCTACCCCTCTAAATACCTAAGCCAAGTATCAAACAACATACACTTTGGCGCCAGCAAATAAAAGATCATCTTTAATAGTCTCTGCCTCATACTTCGAAATTCCTTCTTTTATGATCACGAGCCCTGCTCTGGTTGCATCTACCAAACTTTTTGCCTCACTTAAACTTAAACCCGTATTGGCTTTTATAGCTATAATGACAGCGGTTAGATTATCACCAGGATAATTCAAAATAACATCATAGCCCGTTTTGGCTTCCATGGTGGGTACGATTACAATCAATACACTAGGTGTTTTTGTTGCTTATCCTACTTGTGGACAAGGATTACTTGAATAGTACTTAGATCGACACCAGACTCTGTCTCTAACACTACCCGAATCATCGTATCGGAGAGGGTGACCAGTACACTTCTAGGGGTCCACCGCTGGGTTTCGGTAAATAGATACTCCCAAAGGCTGTCCGTTGCTTGGTCTCGGCTTCCTATACGCTGAATTTTTAGCCTCACTCCGTTGCCTTGCCACATGGCACGATAAGAAAAAGCAATGATATACTCACCTGATTGAGAGAGGATAATATCTTGATAGAACCCCATCTGAGGGCCTAGCCTAATAAATGTTTTATCATCTTCGGTAAGTACAAGGTCACTATCCGGAACAAACTTGAATCCTGTTCGTGTCCAGTTAGAAAGTCCCTGAGCAAAATCAGAGTTTTTAATCAGGTTTAAGTCCATGAAGGAATAGGTCAGTTACCTTCTCTGCTAAGGGTTTCGGTTTTTCTCAAGCTGATATGCCCCTTAGAAGACTTTTGTAGCCCAAAGTCACATCTGGGTAATTAAAAAGAGAAAATTTCTTGTTGACCAGAATAGTGGGGATAATTAAAAAATCGGGTAGTGCTTGCGAAGTAATGATGCTTATCAAAGGTCCATTAACTAAGTAGGGGTACATTCAAATCAGAACGTACAGCTTGTTTCAAAATTACATCCCGCAAACGGGCTTCATGTTCATCGCTCCATTGCCCTAAAGCAGCAATCACGGGGATTAACGTCTTACCAAATTCGGTAAGGCTATATTCTACTTTTGGCGGTACAACGGGATAAATTTTTCTGGTGACCAGTTCGTGTTCTTCCAATTCTTTCAACTGAATAGTCAAAACTCTGCGTGTCGCATCCGGTATTTTTCGCTGCAACTCACTTGGTCTTTTATACCCCTCGTTAATAAACCAAAGCAAACGTATTTTCCATTTGCCGTACAGGACTTCACCGATCAGGTCAAGTCCACAATTTAAGTTCGGTATTGTTTTCCGCTCGTACATATTGCAAAATTAAATGTATGTTCCAGTTTGGGCAATAGGGGAAAAATTTATCCCTATATGAATCGTAATGCCGTACTTGTCCCAACTTCTTTTATACGCCACTTTTGTCCTATAGTTAATTCTCAAAAGTAGGGCAATAAAATGGACCAGTTTAATTTTAACAATGAGTTATCAGGCAAAATTGCTTTGGTAACAGGAGGTACAAAAGGAGCCGGAAGAGCCATTGCAGAAAGGCTTTTACAAGCGGGTGCAACGGTTATTATTACCGCAAGAAACGCCCCGGAAAAGGAAAACGAGAAGTTACATTTCATTCCCTCCGATTTAAGTAAGGCAGACGGATCACAAAAAGTAATCAGCGAGGTGCTATCAACTTATGGGAGGCTAGACATCCTGGTCAATAACCTCGGTGGATCATCTACGCCTGCTGGCGGTTTTGTTGCATTAACGGATGACGATTGGGAATCGACGCTACAGGCTAATCTACTGGCTCCTGTGCGACTGGACAGAGGATTTCTGCCCCAGATGATCGATCGAAAAAGTGGTGTCATCATTCACATCGCTTCGATCCAGGGCATTTTGCCGCTTTACGATTCTACGTTGCCGTATGCAGCTGCCAAAGCCGGATTGAGAAACTACAGTAAAAGTTTATCCAATGAAGTTTCCCCCAAGGGTGTTCGGGTGCTGACTGTTTCGCCAGGATGGATCAATACGACAGCATCGGAAGCCTGGCTGGGCGAGATTGCCAGAAACGCGAATAGTACTGTAGAAGAAGCGCAACAACGTGTCATGGATGCATTGGGTGGAATACCTTATGGCAGGCCTGCCGAACCGAAAGAAGTAGCAGAGTTCGTAGGTTTTCTTGTTTCACCAAGGGCCAATTATTTAACAGGAACTGAATTTGTAATCGATGGGGGTACGGTACCAACCGTTTAATGCTATTTAAAAAATAAAAAAATGAATTTCCCCAAAGTAGTAGCCGATTTAGTACTAGCACAAAACAACTTTGATAGCGTTGCCTATGCAACTTGTTTTTCCGAAACAGCTGTAGTTTTCGATGAGGGCAAAACGCACAATGGCCGAAAAGAAATAGAGCATTGGATTGCGGATGCCAACGAGCGATACAAGGCAACAATGCAGCCCGTCAGCTTTGAAGAAAAAGAAACGGAAAGTCTTTTAAAGGCAGAAGTTTCAGGAAATTTTGAAGGAAGCCCTGTTGTATTGAATTATCATTTAGAAATAGCTGACGAATTGATACAGTCATTGAAAATTACAGGCTAAGCGGGATTGGCTACTTTTAGACATTTCCAAAGGAACGGCTAAAAGTAGTCGTTCCTTTTTTGCTCATAACAACAATAAAAGTAGTTCAAGTGAGATGGTCTAATTAATCGGCATACTGGACTTGCTTAACTTGGGAGTAGCCAACATTTCGTACGAAATGTTGGCTACTCCCTACACAGTTCTTTACAAAAAGCCATTGGGCATAATCAATTAGTTCTGATTACCTGACTGCACAACTAGGGTTTGTAACTCACCCGATAAATAACTCCGTTGTTGTCATCTGAAAAGAGTAAAGAACCATCAGGCATCGTCGTAATTCCGACTGGTCGCCCAAATTGCGACTGGTTGTTGTCGACTAGAAAGCCCGTTATAAAATCATCGATACGAGTTGGTTTTCCGTTCTCAAAGTGCACCCGTACAACGTTGTAACCTGATGGCTGGGCACGGTTCCAAGACCCACGCATCGTGGCAAACGCATCATTCTGATATTCAGCGGGGAAATTGCTGGATGCTCCAGAAGCTCCTGTATAAAACACCATACCAAGTGGAGCCGCATGCGCATTATAAGATAAAACAGGCAGCGTTGTTTTGGTTAGAATCTGGGCATAGGTTGTATCACCCATGGGCCGGGGATGAGGGTTATAGTTTCCATCACCGTAAATGTAGGGCCAGCCGTAAAAGGCACCCTGTTTAATCTGGTTAAACTCTTCTTTTTGCTGTTCATCGCCCAGCCAGTCAATTCCATGATCGAAACCGTAGAGTTCTTTGGTTTGGGGATGCCAGCCAAATCCAATCGTATTTCGTAGCCCACGTGCGAAAATGGTACGGCCTGACCCATCTGGATTAGCCCGTAGGATGGTCGCATTTTCCGGATTGGGATCAGCGCAGGCATTGCAGGTACTACCAACCGTGATATACATATACCCGTCAGGCCCAAAGGCAATGGTTCGGTTGGGGTGTTGCCCGGCATCGGGTAGATTGGTAATCAGCGTTTGTGGCTGGCCTAACGTACCATCGGCGTTAATGTCGGCTCGATACACTTCATGAATTGATACTAGAAACAGCTTGTCAGAATAAATCGTGAGGCCATGAACGTCTTTTATGGTCGCTACCACTTGTTTTTGATCGGCCTTGCCATCGCCATTTGTGTCGCGCAGTAGGGTAACGGTACCAGCTTCACGGTTGGTAACGTAGACATTACCCGAGGAGCTAACTGTCAGCATTCGAGGTTTGCCCAATTGATCGGCATATTTAGTAATACTAAAACCGGCAGCTATTTTAAGCTGGGCAACCCGTTGATCGGTAGCGTCGACCAGGGCGGGTTCGAATATATTCCCCTCTACCTGAGCCGAGGTGGGTTGTTTATTTGTCTCGGGAATCTGGGTGTCAAAAGGCTCATCTTTACTACAGCCGATTAGTAAAGCAATTAGAACAAAGCCAGTAAACAGAGGATATCGTACCAGGTTTTTCATAAAATCTTTCAGTTGATTTACGTTGAGCATATGTTTTTATTGATGTACCTGGCTGTACAATGGTCAGTAGATACCATCATTAAAAAACAATTAAACAACGTTGAAACAGTAGCCTAACCTGGGTGTTCCGAACTTCATTTTTTTTGCTAGCTAACGGGCCATGTTATGTCTAAAGCTTGCTTTAGTTACGGTTCTGGTCCACAAAATGCACAGGCCAGGAAATTAGAGCCAATAGTCCAACTGGATTACTACAACCACTTTAGTCCGTTATCATCTGGACTTTTTAAGATCAGGCCACTTCCTCACTTGGGGACGTTTTTTTTAAGCGTTGCATCTACGGCCAACGTTCTTTCTCCAGTCACCAAGCATAAATAAACTGGAGAGCTACGTATGGAAACAATGCAAGAATTCTTTGAGCATACCATTCAGGATATATATTCCGCTGAAAAACAGGCATTGGAAGCAATGCCGCAACTCGTTGAGCGGGTAACGAGTGACCAACTTCGACAAGCCTTGCAGGTTCATCTGCGCGAATCAGAAAGCCAGGTTACCCGGCTCGAGCAGATTGCTAAGCAGCTGGATATTGAACCAGAAGGGGAAATCTGTATGGCTATGCAAGGATTGATTGAAGAAGCCCAGGACTTGCTGGATCAACTGGAGGATGGGGCCCTGGCCGATGCGGCTATTATTGGTGCAGCCCAGAAGATGGAACACTACGAAATTGCCAGCTATGGTACAGCCAGAACTCTGGCTCTGCAAACTGGCTTGGAGCAGATTGCCAATATGCTCGAAACAACATTAAGGGAGGAGAAAGCGGCCGATGAAAAACTAACATTCATTGCAACCCACTCAGTAAATCGAAAAGCAGCTCAGCTGTAACCGCCTGTACGGGTACAACCAATTTTCCAATACAGATAAGGGTTAAACGGACTGAGGTCAGCTTAATCAACTAAACCATAAGGCCATGATTTTAAAAATGGACCGGCTTCCTATTGAGTTGCCGATCCCTAAAAACCCCTCAGTAAATGACGCTGCGGCCATTCAGGAACTGCTAGGCGGTAAGTTCGGCGAGATGTCCACGCTGATGAATTACACCTTTCAGTCCTTCGACTTTCGGGGACGAAATTGAAGTCGTTTCCTACGCCATCAATTTATTACTGACGGGAGTAACCAAACGAGGGTTCGACCCTGTTTCGGCCCCTCTAGCGGATGCCACGAATTTTCGAAATACGTATCACGCCATGGCCAGTGGTCAAGGATCGCTGCCAATGGATTCGATGGGTAATTTCTGGATGGGACAGAATGTATTCAGCAATGGTAATTTGAAGGGGGATCAAGTATGAGTATTAATCCGCTTACCAACAATGTAGACCATTACAAAGCGGTGGATCCTTTAAGGGTTCACCGCTTTGTAATGACCCATTAACAATCATGCCTTTGGCAGTGGATGTTAATACCTGCGTGTTGTTCGATTATGACAAGTTTAGAGCTACTGATAAATGGCTCAAAAAGCCGAATTAAAATTCCCGGAGAGAATGACACGACAAAAAAAAACAATGCTGTTACTCAGCATTACCCTATTCGTAATGCTGGCAGGCAGTTTGATTACCTCCTTATTTTTTAAAGAACCATGGCTTTGGATGGATGAAGTTCTCAGTTACCTACTGATCTCAGATCCATCAATTGCTCACTTAAATGATGCGGTGGTTAGCGGTATGGATGCGAATCCCCCTTTTTTTGCGAATCTATACTGGTTTATTGGCCATGCCGTTAGTCTGAATCCGCAGTTTCTACGGGCTGTATCCATTGTCATTTTTGCGCTTACAATCGTCCTGTTTTATCGATTTACAACAACGTTAATTGGCAGACCTGTTACCAATTTTGTGCTTATCACAGCAATTGTTAGCTTAACTTATTTAAACATTACACTTGCCACGCAAATACGTGCGTATTCAATCTTTTTGCTAGTTAGTCTTATTTATTTTGTTGTTTTACAGTTGCTTATAGTTTCGCCTGCTAAAGTTAAATGGCTAATTGCCCACTGTTTGGTAGGCCTTCTACTGGTATTTACGCATAATTTTGGTCTGTTTTATGTAGCTGCATCCGGCGCTTTCTTTTTCATTTTATATCTCTGGTCCAGACAACGAGCGTACTTGCTGGTATTAGCTACCTATGGCCTGATTGGTCTGGGATGGCTATTACTCTGGTATTCAAGTTTTGCTGTCCAGACCGAAGCGGGAAAACCTCATTCCTGGATTCCTGTACCCACATTTTTGTCTTTTTTTACCATCATCGGTGAATTAATCCCGACGCTTTCATCGGCCCTGGAGCGGAGAACTGTTTTTTTAGCTTTGCCTCTGTTGCGTGTTGTGCTGGTTGGGATATTATTTATCTATATCGCTCTGCCACAGCTAAAAAAAAATGGTCAGGCTATTCGGGATGATAAGGCGTTGATGTTCTATTTGTTGGCAGGCTGGATATACATGGCCACAGTTTTTATCGCGCTACTGGTAACGGTGGTTCACACATCGGTTTTTATCAGTCGGTATCAATGGCCTAGCCATCTACTCCTTATCTACCAGTTCGTTTATGCATGGTATGTGTTGCAGGATCGCTGGCATATCCCGAATAGCGTATCTGGCTGGAAGCCGCAACTGGTATCGGTGTATGTCTTGTTGCTGACAGGTTTTCTTTTTTATCAAAATCGCAAGGTGGTCATTTTCCCTAGCGGTGTGCTACAGGGATTGTCTCAGTTAGACAAACGATATCCAGTCTTCGTCGAGTCGGCTCATTACTTTCTACCCATCTGGTTCCATGACAAAACAACGGATGTGCATTATGTACTAGACTGGCAAACGGCAATTCGGTCAGGTAACATGCTGAATGCATCGGTAGAGTATAAAATTCTGGAAGCCGTTCGGAATAAGTATCACGTAAGCGGAATCATGCCCGAAAAGAGCTTCAATCGGATGGCTATCCCTCACTTTTATGTCATTGACGAAGGGGGTATTTATCAAATTGAACAGTTTATTCGGAGCGGGCAGGTACGCGTTATTCGCCAGTTGCCAATTGGCCTGTCGGGACATCGTATTCTGGATTGCACATTCCGATCCTAATGCTTGATTTCACTACAGTGTCATGTGAACATTTTGCTTCTAGCTTACCGGGTAATCCAGCAGAATTACGTCCTCGCAAAAACTGTTAATAGCGTTCGAATTTATGTACCGTGAGATCGGCTTTAGGTATAAGAAATTTTATCCACTGATCAGAATTGAAGCCATAACATTATGCCAGTTCGTTAATCGGCCACTACCTAACTAAGTCCTGTTTGTTAGGTAGCCTTCCTGGCTTATCTGTTAAGTAATACAAGTATTTTATTGTCTGAAAGCAATTGATCGAAGAGGATAAGCTAACCAATGAATGAATTTTTATACAACCTATTGTGGAAACTAAAAAACGTAATCGAGTTGCGACAATCCAGCGTATTGTTGACGCCCTGGAGCAAATTCTATTGGATGAGGGAATGCCGGGCGTTGGCGTGAATGCTATTGCTAAAAAGGCCGACATAAGTAAGGTGCTTATTTATCGTTATTTTGGTAGCCTTGAGGGTCTGGTTGAGTATTATATAAGACGTGGACAACTCGTTACTCACTTAACACCCGATTGGTTGAAAAAGCTTCAGCCTGTTCACGCAACAGATCTTCCTTCTTTTTGGTCTGTTCAGACTATACAGCTTTTTCGCCAGCTTCGTCAGAGCCGAGCAGCCCGGGAAATATTAAAACTAAGTGTCAAAGAAACTGATCACTTAGCCGAAGTGGTCAGTAGAAGTTTAGACGCTGAATTAACGATGTTCGTTAATCAACTTGCTTTTATTAAGGGAGTTGATCATCAGGCTATTGCAGCGGTAATTTTTGGGGCCTTGTCGTACCAAACTATTCAGGCGCAACTCAACCGGCCGGTGATTGGTCTGGATATGCGTAGTGAAGCAGGCTGGCAACGGATGGAAGAAGCTGTTCGAGTGATTTATCATGCATTAAACAAATTAGCTGCCGAGTCGCCTTCAGTCCAACTAATAAGTAAACCCGCTAAACTAGCAGTACAGGAATGGTAAGCGACTAGGCTGTTTTGCTCTGAGCAACCCTACCTTAGGCCAGCCACTGTTAGGAACCCAGGAACGTTTCTTAAAATCGATTGGCTCCAACGGTATACAACGACTTCCCCAGACCGCTGAAGTTCCCCCAAACTGGCGTCGACGGTTCTCTGCAAGCGGCTCGTGTGAACCAGGTGTCGGTACAGTGCCCCGATTAAGGTCTTGATTGACAATAGTTTCAGGCCTGGCACCTCCAGCTACTGCGATAATCTTTCGTTGCGCTGAATTTAAGCTGAGTGCCATTGAAATAGCTGCTGGACACTACCAATAATACAAATATCAGCGCCCAGTGTCTGTCCGGGCTGGAAGGTGTTTTTCGTAATAATCATGCTAATAATTTACTTATAAGTGGTAAGTGTTCCGCTAAGTTGTCTGTATAGCGCAACGACTCCATATTATGTAGCAGGTATGCAGGGTTACTGGTTCCCAAAAGTACCGAATTGGCTTTTTGGTCAGTTAGCACGGCAGCTATCAGAAACTGCACAAGTGACATATTCGACAATCTATTCAGCCGCTGGATCGCCAGTTCCTGTCGGCCGAATGATTGTTGCAACATTTTGTAGGGCTACAAAACTTGGTTAATGATCACTGGAACTTCTTGAGAATGGCATAGGGCGATGATGGCATTATTGCTGGCTCGCATTAGTCGTTTCAGCACACCCAGAAATTTACGCCAGCTAGTGGGCGTATGAGATGCATCAACAAGTTGAAACTTTACACCAGCATCCGTCAAGTCGCTAGCCAGCGTTTAGTAGTAGGTAACTACACCCGAGGGTGAGGTTGGAACCAAGTAAGTTGCAATAAGTACATTCATGGCAGGTAGTTATTTATGCATAAATCGGTAGAGTCGTAGCGTTAGGATTGTTTCGGGTCGTTTGCCAAAATTGTTCAACAGACTATCCAATGAGGCTTCCCCGTACAGCAGAAAATTGTAGAACCGATTTTTGTGCACGGAGCCCAACTGTTCAAACGTGGCCCGCATCGACCAGAACAGAAACATAATAAACCCATACTTATCGCCATGGTCATTTTGAAACACTCGCCGTTCGTTTCGCACCCGGTAGTAGTTTTTCCACGCCCCCGGCCAGGGAATCCCATCTCGATCAACGCTGGGGGGATGATAAAATACCGATTTGGGAACTGTCGCAACCGGAAAGCCCATCTTCTGGGCACGCGTCATGTACTCCACTTCATCGCCCCAGATAAATAGCTTTTTATCCGGTATGCCAATCTGATCGATAACCTCCGAACTGATCAACGTTCCGTTAAAAAACGAGGCCACTCCATAGACCAACGCGAATGGGCTCATGTCTCCAACGAGACGAAAGGTTTTGTTAGGACGATAGACGTAGAAAGCCAGCTCATCTCGTTTATGCACGTTAATCGAGATGCTGTTCTTGATACAGGGGCCAATATTGGGTGATAATACCAGTTGCTCGAGGGCATCGGAGGCAGCAAGACAGTCATCATCCATACACCAAATCCAGTCATAGCCATCTCCGTGAGATCGTTCGATACCGGTGGCAAACCCGCCTGCTCCCCCCAGATTTGGTTGATTCACAATGGTCAAGCCTGATTGAGTGCTTAGCCAATCGCTGGTTCCATCGGTACTTCCATTATTAATGACGTAAATAGCATCAGGTGGCCGGGTCTGCTGGTGTAAGCTACTGAGGCACTGTTGTAGATCATTGAGTCGATTGTAAGTGACGACAACTGCGGCAATACGGTCCATAGGTAAAGATCAATCAGTTTTAACAGAGTGAAGAAATGAGGGTTAGTGAAGTCATTAAAAGCCGCTGTCTATCTTGGATATTGAGCTAAGAGCTTTGCTTCCAGTTCAAGAAAGTCAGGAGTTATTGACCTGAGTAACCTGGTTAATAATCTGCCAAACTGTTTATGGGAGATATAGATAGTTACCAGAAAGCGAGGCCTAGGTTTTAGATGTAAAGTCAGAAGACCGCTATTGCAAAGAAGTAGATATATTATAAATAGGGTAAAAATTTACAAATTGTCATATTTTAATATCATTAGTTTATTAATATTGATATTTATAACATAATTGTATGATTAATGTACTAAAACGTGTAATTTTTCTAACCAATACCTCTTTGGATATTAATTAGAAAAATTAAGTTTGACTTTGTGAGCTAGTGGTTTTCAATTAGAGGCTGTTTAAACTTTTCTTTCAATGGCTTTTTTGTCATCCCGACGCAGGAGGGATCTTCGGGGACAGATTAGCCAATAGACTCACCCGAAGATCCCTCCTGCGTCGGGATGACAAAAAAGCACTAATTATGGCTGGATTAGAAAAAGTTTAAACAGGTTCTTAACCAAAGTTTTAAATCAAAACGGGTCTGCTTGATTCAGCGAGAAGTCGTAGCAAATTGCTTGATGCCTAAGAGTTGGCTCGTATGGAGCTTGAACAACAACTTATTCTATGGAAGTCCTTATTCAGGAACATCTTTTGGGGAGTAGAAGCTTCTTAAACCCGAATTGTTGGCAACGTGACTAACGACTTAACTGAGACCACATGGAACCACAACCTCACAACCAGTCGTGTTCATAAGCTTTTAGTTGGTCTGTATGAGGTTAGTGAACACATGAAGTTTTTTGTCCCCTTCACCATTGGTAGTTCACAAGCGGAACAGATCTACGACCGTAGTAAAAAACGACTGGCGGAAATTGGTTTTCAGGTGAGTGATGTACGTATTCAGCAACTTGTTTTTCAGCAGGAAGGTGAATTGGTTAACCGGCAGGTCGGTGATGTAGCCCCGAATGAAGAAATTATTGCCGCAATTCTCCAGAGTGATGCGGGCTACTTTGTGTGTACGTTCTGCGCAGCTAACTCAACCGAACTGCTTGCTATACGGTATACGCAACTGATCCTTGAGGCTAGTCTAGTGGCCATCACCTATTTTGACTACCCATAACTAAACATGGCTAAACAGGCTCCTGGCTAGGTACCGTTTTGACGGTATGGGCATTATTGGGCTTGTACGATTGGCATTGCCTGTTGACGCGTCAGGAAAATCGATACGAACCGGGCGCATTCACGGTTAGTTGCGGTCGGACTGTTCCTGGGGATGTTAACGAACTTAATGGACCTCTCCCGACTGGAAGCAGGTGAAGAAGAACGACAGGTTGAGTCGATGGATGTTGGTCCATCAACTATTTCAAAACAAGGGCACCGGGCGAGACGATAATGCAGGCCTACCAACTAGACGCCAATTCTGTTGTCGTTGTTCCAACCGATCCAAGCTCACGGGTTCAACCCTCAGGCAGCTAATTGAGTACTGGTTGACGGTCGTACAATTGGTAGACTGACTAAATCCTTTTGGTTAAAATAACGAAATCTCAACCTTGGGTAGCGTGACCGTTTCCCACCAATACGTGCGCAGACTTTGAAAATAACGAAGCCAATCAGCAGCTAACCGGGGCTTTACCAGATACGATGAGCAGCCACGCTGGTAGGCTTCGACAATATCCTGCTGGCTGCCTGATGAACTGAATAGTACGACAGGGATTTTACCCATGGCTGCGGGCATCGCTTTAATTTGTTCCAATAGCCGCCAGCCATGCTGGCGATCAGGCATATATAGATCAAGAAGAATAAGTTTCGGATAATTCCATTCTTCGGTGCGGCACTGGTTCAAAAAGGAAAGGGCTTCAACTTCCGACGAAACCAGCGCGGTTTTTACTTCGGGTAAACACTGCGCAATAGAATCTGTCATTAGTTTCCCGTGGTCGTGATTATCCTCAATCAGTAATAGGCTGGCATTCCTAAAGTTATCTCGAAGGGTAGGGTTCGTAGCTAATTGATTTTTCATGAACGTTGACCTGGTATGTTACCTACCAAAAGTACAATATAAAATAGCTAAAAGCTAGAGACTTGGTAGGAAAGTGAGTGTATTTTGCATCAATTAGATCGACTACAAAAGGAGCCGCTCCCTCACTTGTAAGCAGGAGAAGATGGTGAATAGTCTGGTTATCGAGTTGGGTTACAATAGACTTTCAACCTACTTACTATGACGCTTTCAACTATAAACTCTGGCAAGATACCCTGGAACTTGACATCCGTAACGTAGATGAAAACCTTACTGTTGTTCGGCAGAGATGGCGATACCAGTATAACGCTACTGCTAAATAAATGCTGTCTATAGGAATTGTTGCAAATCAAGTTCAGTTGTGGGGGTTATATCAGCCTGCAATACGCGCTGCATGTAGGCTAAACTCGATTGAGTTCGTTCCATAGAGGGTGATGCTACACAGTTTGATGGGATCGATAAGCGGAAATCCCGAAGATAGGCGTCCTGCGCCGTAAACTGTACACAGACATCGGTGCTAAGTCCAGTCAGAATTAGCTGTTTTGTCCCTAAATAGGTTAATAGGAGCGATAATGTCGTTTCAAAAAAAGCCGAATTTTTGGGTTTTAAGACCACATAATCGGTGGATCCGGGTTTCAGTAACTTCACAATAGACTGGCCACGCACGTTACGTTGTAGGCAATGCTGAACCAGCGAAGTTATATCCGAGCGCCAGTGCCCAAAGTTATCATTTGCATAAATGACTGGAATTTTCAGTCGTTTTGCCTGGCGCTTTAACTCAGCAATACAACAAGCGGCCTTCCTGGCTGACTCGAGAAGTTGTGGACCTTCCGGAAATTCAAGGTCATTGATCATATCAATAATCAGGATAGCAACCGGGCAGGTATCCGGCGCATTTCCATGTAAATCAGAATTTTCTTTTTCCATAGTCGGGCGAGCCTTTCTGGCGTAAATAAATAGACAGCACCACGATGGAGAGTACCGACAGAAATTATACCTTTCAGAAGGCCCAATTGCGGTACAGCAAGAAAAGAAGTAAGGGAACGGCACCAATAATTAACCCATATAGTAGGTCACTACGCTAAACACATAGATGAATGGCGAATCCTTTCTGAAGGTGGCTAGTGGCCAAAAATTGAATACTAGCCTGAAAGTCAGGGGCCATTTCCTCACAAGTGATACATCTTTTCAATCGATTTGGTGGAAGGCTGGTAGAATAGTGTGTAGAAACCTACTATGAAAAGCTTACTACTTCATACTTGCCTGGGAGCCCTGGTATGGCTTTCTTCAGGTAGCTGCACCCGGTATTCCGTGTCAAATTGGTTTGTTGAAGAGGTCTCAAAACCCAATGCTACCAAGGTTACCGCTGTCCGGCTAACGCCTGATTATACAATTCTGGAGGTACAATTTATCAATCCAGGAAGCACCTTTTATACCCATGACAAGCAGTCTTTACCGATTGGCTACATTTGTGTCAGTCCAAATACCAAACTGATTGCCCGATCACAAAATCGAAGTTACTCACTCATCAGAGCTAAAGGCATTCGACTATTACCGCATGTAGTCAGGGTAGCCCCTTTTGACCAGGTGAGCTTTTCCCTCTATTTTGAGCGCCTGGATAAAGGAATTGAAACCGTTGACTGGATCGATACCATTGTGCAGGACTCCCATACGTTTCACTATGAATTTCCGGGTTTGTTTGTCGATAACCCATTGGACTTAAGAAAGCCACAGTGATTAAGCGACTCATCGGCAGGCAATCATTGGATGACCTAACAACTAAACCACAGATAGGAATGACACAAAATCAGCATGCTTCTAACTTGATTGACATTACAGTTAAGGTGTTTAACGGCGATGTCGCTAGCGTATCTCAAACAGATGGGCTTTCGCTCGTAAACAGTTGGCTTAGTTTTCTACAAGCCGCCAACGAGGGCAACAACCCTATTGTTGATACCCTGAGTAAGTTAAAAAGTGAATTGCAAAGTGATAATCCTAATGGGGAACAGGTTCAGCAAATGCTGGAAGCACTGATCGATCTGACAAAGCAAACTACTGGCTCCGTCGACGGGGCGGATCAATCCAAACTGAACACATTAGTAGACGCTTTGCAAGGGTTTAGCCAACGTACCACGGGTAAGATTAAACGAGATACTACGGATGATCAGGCACCTATGACAAGCACTGTAGGCGCTTTAACTTTAAACTCGGCTACTGTATCGAACCGGAACTCCACTCAGGAATAGGTCAACTCGTAGAATTGCCGTTCACCTGTCAACTAACGCTTATTGATACAGGTGTGCTGAAATGGAATGGGGTAAGTTAATACGGGACTTTTCATGGTGCCACTTGCCCCACCGTAGGAGTCTTGTATGGTATACCAGAATACACCATCATAACCCCAGTTTCGGGCGTTTGAAAACTGGGCGACAGGCATAATCTTTATCGCATTGATGCCAGGGGCCTTCTATGCCATCGGGTTGAGCAAGCGATGCCGGATACTGACACTCTTTTTCGTTGTCCAGTAAGAAGGTGTATAACGCATTGGGCTTGATTTTGGGGTGGTTAAGCTCCAGTACCCTAACGCTTCTTTTTGTAGGGGTAGTACTTCCGAGTATTCGGTTAGCTTAATCGCTACCTGTTTTGGCGTAGGTGCCCATAAGAGGGCATTGGCTTGGTTGAGAGGAAGTTACGCCAATTGATCGCTTTTCTACAGTTAGTGGTACAAGCATGATTTATTAATTTTTCAGTCGATACCAGCTATAGCCATAGCCGGCTAACTGAACCGTATACGTGCCCTTGTTGCCAACCTGTGTCTGGACAGAATCGAAAAGATTAACCAGTGTACCAGGGGTCTTCAACGGCAATGATAACTGGCATTTTTGAGGCTCTGGACTGAAATTGTTGACCATTACGAGGGAACGGTCTTTCCAGTTGTAGCGTATAGCCAATACATGCTCAGATTGGGTATCGAGAATTTCCCATGTCCCCCACCCAATTTCGGGGCATTGCCTTCGCATTCGGGCAAATCGGGCAACCTTGTTTAACAGCGATGCCGAGTCAGAACGTTGGGCGGCTACGTTAACTTTTGTGTAACTATATGACCCCTGATTGATAATGGGACGTACCAGCTTCGCACCATTCGAAAAACCTGCGTTCAGACCGCTCGTCCATTGCATAGGCGTCCGAATGGCCATGCGTTCTTTTAGCTTGAGGTCATCACCCATACCAATTTCTTCCCCATACCGAATGACGGGCATGCCTGGCAGCGAAAACAGCACGCTATAGGATAGTTCGACTAGACGCGGATCACCCAGCATGGGTGCCAGTCGGCGACGAATACCCCGTTCGTAGAGTTGCATGGTCGTGTCAGGGCCAAACTTATCATACACCTTATCTCGTTCGGAGTCACTTAGTCGACCCAGATCAATCTCGTCGTGGTTTCGCAGAAAATGGGCCCATTGAGCTGTGGGCGGAATGTCTTTAGTTTTTTCCAGGGCTTTCTTCAATGAGTTGATCTCGGATGTCGCCAGCGCATAGAAGAGGTGCTGATTGACGAAGAAATTGAACATCGTTTGCATGTTCTGGCCTTCCTTACCAAAAAAAGGCTCCTGCTCTTTCGGATCGACATTGGCCTCGCCAAGCAGAATGGCATCGCGTTTGTGCCACTGAATGTACTGGTGCAACTGGGTGATTATATCAAATTGGTGTTCGGGTTTGTCGGGATCGAAATCAGCGTTGGCAACTTCAATCAGGAAAGGAACGGCATCCACGCGGAAACCCGCAATACCTTTATCGAGCCAGTAGCGGACAATTTTTCGCATTTCTCGCTGAACAGCCGGATTCTGCATATTCAGGTCTGGCTGGAAATCGTAAAAGCGATGATAGAAGTATTCGCCCGCTTGTTTATCTAATGTCCAGATGTCTTTCTGTACACCCGGAAATACCATGCCCTTGTCCCATTTTTTCGGGCGTTCTTTCGACCATACGTACCAGGATCGGTAGGGAGAATTCTTATCCTGACGGGCCTGCTTAAACCACGGATGCTGATCAGATGTGTGGTTAGTGACCAGATCCATCATCACTCGAATTCCTTTCTGGTTCGCCTGACGGATGAAGTTGTCAAAATCGTGAGTGGTGCCCAGGTTCGGGTCAATTCCGTAGAAGTCCGATACGTCATAGCCATCGTCTTTGTTCGGTGTGGGTTGAAATGGGGCCAGCCAGATGGTTGCAACGCCCAGTGCCTTCAGGTAATCAAGCTGTTGCGATAGGCCATTGAAATCACCAAATCCATTCCCATCTGAGTCCTTGAAAACCTCAACATCTACACTATAAATCAGTCCATTTTTATACCACAGCTCTTCGATAAAATCGGTAGGCGTAGGAACGGGTAATGTTTTTTCGGATTCTGTTTCTGATGTTTTCTGCTGGCAGGCAGTAAAGAGACTGATACACAGGATGAGAGCTATTTTTTTCATGGATACGCGTTGAGTGTAGTTGATGAGGCCAACTCACGACAAAACCATCCTGTTAGTAACATTTTCCGTTTCTTGAGGATGTGGTCTGTTTGTTTGGCATACCGAATAGAATATAGGAATAAACCCAGATCTCTCATGGACACTCAATCATTTAGGCCAATCGAAAAGTTAGGGGAGCATGAACAAAGACGATATTAAGTTTGGGGATTGGCAACGAATCTTGATTGGTGATGCTCCTGGCGAATTTTTGCTGGAAGTATTTATCCGTACAACCCTAATTTACATAGCCCTTCTGGTAGTAATGCGCCTGCTTGGAAAACGAATGAACGGGCAGCTTACCAATCTGGAAATGAGCGTTATGCTCACAATGGGGGCCATTGTTTCGCCAGCCATGCAGTTACCCGACCGGGGTTTGTTGTCGGGTATACTGGCGCTACTCTGTGCATTGGCTTTTCTCCGCGAAATCAATCTACTAGGCTTCCGAAACAGCAAAACCGAAAAGTTGATACAGGGCACAGAAACGGTTATTATCAAAGATGGGATTATGCAGATAGACGTTATGGAGAAAAATCGGCTTTCTCATCAGCAGATTTATGCCGCGCTGCGCAGCGAAAACATCTATAATCTGGGTAAGGTAAAACGCCTGTATTTAGAAGCATACGGCATGTTCAGTATTTATACCGATGAGAAAGGCAAGCCCGGGCTGTCCGTTTTACCGCCTACGGATAGTGAAATCCAATCCATTCACCAACACCCCACCGAAAAGCTTCTTGCCTGCACCAATTGCGGCAACACGATCCCCGCAAAATCCCAACCCGAATCGTGCCCAATCTGTCAAGCCAATGATTGGGGAGACGCAGTACTCTAACTCAATCATGAAAAAGGAAGATATACATTTATATGACTGGCAGCGGATTCTGGTTGGCGAGGTTCCGGGTATTTTTTACGTTGAAATTATAATCCGGGCGGCTGCGATTTATTTCCTGTTGGTTCTCACAATGCGGCTAATGGGTCGGCGAATGGCTTCTAAACTGAGCCGGAATGAAATGGCCGCCATGATTTCAATGGCGGCTGCAATTGGTGTGCCTATTCTGGATGCACATCGGGGCCTGCTACCCGCTTATATTATCGGGACAGTCGTGGTCATTATCCAACGTATCGTTTCGTATTATGCGGCTAAAAATCAGCGATTTGAAGCGATTACGCAGGGTGATAAGAGCACACTTGTTGAGAACTCGATTATACAAATGCCAGCTATGAAGAAGGCACGTATCACCCGCGAACTACTTTTTGCCCAGCTTCGATCCAGTGGCCTGATCCACTTAGGCCATGTAAAACGGCTGTACATGGAAGCTAACGGTGCCTTCACCCTGATTGAAGAACCAGAACCTAAGCCTGGCCTCTCGGTTCTGCCAGAATGGGATACCGATTTCATTGATCAACAGGAAAAAGCGCCGTGTCGATACGTCTGCTACCACTGTGGCAATTTACAGCCAACCCATACATCCGATGTCTGTAGTCAGTGCGGCCATAAAGTATGGGTGGCTGCACTGAAGTAGTGCCGTTGGCTCACTTCAATTTTACCAGAATAGTCAGCGGACACTTAGGTGGAGTTAGAAAAGTGACCGCGTTTACAGACCCTTTAGCACGCGGTAAAAAGATCAACCCGCCTATTTTTTCTGGGATTACGCGGTATACATTCTTTTCGCAGAACATTATGAATAACCCAATTGCTACCTATCGAATTCAATTTCATAAAGATTTTACATTCAGTCATTTTGAACGCATCATTCCCTATCTGGATAAGCTTGGGATCAAAACAATCTATGCCTCACCCATTTTCGAGGCCGTAGCCGGTAGCCAACACGGCTACGATGTTGTGAATCCTCAACGGATAAATCCTGAAATTGGCACCCAGGCTCAGTTGACCCGAATTCATAAGCAACTGGCCGAACGGGGCATGGGTTGGTTGCAGGACATTGTGCCCAATCACATGGCCTTCGATCCGGCTAATACCTGGCTTATGGATGTGCTCGAAAAAGGGCAACGCTCGATCTATAGTTGCTTCTTTGACATTGACTGGACTAGCCCGGTGTACCACGGACGGCTGATGGTGCCGTTTCTGGGTGACTCACTGGAAGACGTTCTCCATAAAGGCGAACTGGCAATCGACTGGCAGGATAAACGCCTGGTACTGGCTTATTACGACACGGCCTATCCGCTGCATCTGCGCTCCTATGCCAGTATTCTGCAACCTACTGAGAATAAGCTCAGTTTGCCTATTCAGCGTTTACTGGATCAGTTACCCGATCTGGACAAGCTGACGGATGCGACCACGTACAGCCTGCGAAGCCAGGAGTGGCACTTGAAACTGGCTAAACGACTCGAAGAGACCGATCAAAAACCGTATTTGCGCGCCTGCCTTAAGGCGGTGAACATGAATAGGGCTCTGCTACGGCGAGTGATCGATGAGCAGGAATACCGCTTATGTGCACACGGAGAAACCAATTACCGGATCAATTACCGTCGGTTTTTTACTGTCAATAGCCTGATTTGCCTGAACATCCAGAACCCCATTGTTTTTGATCATGTACATGAGCACGCAAAAAATCTGCTCAAAGCGGGTGTGTTTCAAGGACTGCGCGTCGATCATATCGATGGATTGTACGATCCGAGCGGCTATCTGGAGCAGCTTCGGGAAATGGCTGGTGACGAAGCCTACATCGTGGTTGAAAAAATTCTGGAATCGGGCGAAGATCTGCCCAAGGACTGGCCTGTTCAGGGCGCAACGGGCTACCAGTTTCTGGCGCTGGTCAATAACCTGTTTACCCAAACCGGTAGCCAGCAGAAATTCACTCAGTTTTATACAAAGTTGCTGGGCGAAAAGCAGGTAGTTCACCAGGAACTATACGACAAAAAAGCGTACATTCTTGATGAGCACATGCGCGGTGAGCTGGATAACCTGTACGCGTTGTTCCAGAGCCTGAACCTGATTGAGGAGGATCAATTAAACGCTTTACCCGCCGACAGTCTGAAAGCCGCCATCCGGGAGTTTCTGGTTCAGTGTCCGGTCTACCGCTATTATGGCAATTGTGTACCCCTAAAAAAAAGCGAAGCAGAAGCGATACAGACCATTTTAGAGGGGATTCGTAAACGAAAACCAAGTTTAGGGCAAGCCGCCGACCTGCTGGAGGAAGTCCTATTGACAAAGCCGCTGGCGGGTAATGGCGACTATAACAGCCGAGCCATACGATTCTACCAACGTTGTATGCAATTTACTGGCCCGCTGATGGCCAAAGGGGTGGAAGATACGCTCATGTACACCTATACCCGCTTTATTGGGCACGACGAAGTAGGTGACTCCCCGGAGTTTTTTGGCCTGAAGACCGACGAGTTTCACCAGGAGATGCTCGACCGGCAGGCGCAATGGCCGCTAGCTCTGAATGCCACATCGACCCACGATACCAAACGGGGCGAAGATGTCCGTAGCCGACTCAACGTATTGACGGATTTTGCCGACGAGTGGTTCGAGGAGGTAGAGGCTTGGCAGGAACTTACCTGCGACCTTAAGCAAAAAGATGCTCCCGACGAGTCCACCGCATCGGCGAATCGACCTGATGTCAACGATGAGTATTTCATCTATCAAACGTTAGTGGGGGCTTACCCCATGCCTACGGTCGAGTCTTCCCACGAATCGAAGCGGAGTACATCGTCGCCTGGTCAGGACGAACAAAACTTTACGGGGCGGCTGGAGCAGTATTTAGAAAAGGCCATGCGGGAAGCCAAACGAAATTCAACCTACACGGAGCCTAACGAAGTGTACGAAGAAGCCACAAAAGCGTTTGCCCGGCAGCTATTAGACCCGAAAAAGCCTTTCTGGAAGCGATTTGCGCCATTTCATCGCCGAATAGCCGACCTGGGTATTATCAACTCGCTGGCACAGGTGGTGTTGAAATGTACTCTTCCTGGCCTGCCCGACATCTATCAGGGCTGCGAAGGCTGGGATTTAAGCCTTGTCGATCCCGACAATCGGCGACCCGTCGACTATGATCAGCGGCAGCGCTGGCTGGATGAACTGATTAGCCATAATACGGTTAATCTGTGGGCTGACTTATGGGAACATCGCTACGACGCCCGAATCAAACTCTGGCTGATCCATACGCTCCTGAACGAACGAAATCAGCAAGTTGACCTCTTTTCTCACGGACATTACATCCCACTTCAGGTTGAAGGGAGCCACCAACAGCACGTACTGGCTTTTGCCCGTCGCTACGAACGAAGCTGGTACATTGTGGCAGTTCCCTTAGGGATTGCTCAACTGTGTCGTGAGCAGGAAACCGACGCTGTGTCGCTCGATTGGGGTAACACCCGGATCGTCTTACCACCTGAAGCGCCTGGTATATGGCAGCATCGACTCATCGACGTCGTAGGTACGGTCGACAATGGACTTTGGGTGACCGATCTGTTCACTTATCTGCCCCTGGCTGTTGTTAAACTGGAATAGCCATCCAGTGAACGCTAGCGCCAGTTTACTAGTGTCCATTACGTCTTTTCGGTCTCCGTTCGGCATCGTAGCTCTCAAACGTACTGGCAGGTATTGCCCTGTAGTCTGCTTGACTCATTAGCAGGGTTTTCGCCCTATAGCCGGTCTGTAGATAGAACCGTTTCCTTATTCAGGAACGTTTTATAGCTCTCATGCCTGTCGGAATCAGTTAGTATTCTATACAGCAGCCGATGCCGTTTAACATTAACTCAACTAATATGACTTCCCAAAACACAACATCCTCCCTGGAAGACCCGCAGACAAAATATCCTCAACCCCCTTACGAGCAGCAAGCCCTGCAGGACGCGCCGGGTACCGAAGCCGAGATGCAGCCTAAGGCTGATCATGGCGAAATCTCTTACAAAGGTTCAGGGAAATTAGCGGGTCGTAAAGCCCTCATTACCGGTGGTGATTCCGGCATTGGCCGGGCGGTGGCAATTGCTTTTGCCCGCGAGGGTGCCGACGTATTGATTTCGTATCTGAACGAAGACGAAGATGCGCAGGAAACCGCCCGCTACGTCGAAGAAGCAGGCCGAAAAGCGGTTCTGGTAGCTGGCGATATTCAGGAGGATGAGCATTGTAAGGAACTTGTGCAGCGAGCAGTCGAAGAACTAGGCGGGTTGGATATTCTGGTGAACAATGCCGCGTATCAGATGGCGCAAACATCGTTGCAGGATATCACCAATGAACAGTTAGACCGCACATTCCGGACTAATATTTTCTCGATGTTTTATTTGTGCCGGGCGGCTGAAAAACACCTGAAGCCGGGCAGTACAATCGTAAACACAACGTCTATTAACGCCTATAAGCCAGGCCCCACGTTGCTGGACTATGCCGCTACCAAAGCGGCCATCCAGAACTTCACGGCTAATCTGGGCCAGGTATGGGCTGAAAAAGGCATTCGGGTCAATTGTGTGGCGCCGGGACCAATCTGGACTCCTCTGATTCCGTCGACGATGGACTCCGAAAAAGTAAAAAATTTCGGTCATGACGTACCTCTGGGTCGGGCTGGTCAACCCGCCGAACTGGCAGCAGCCTATGTATTGCTGGCTTCTAATGATTCAAGCTATATGACGGGAAGCACCATACAAGTAACTGGTGGAACACCAAGTATTTGAAGTTATTACGTGAGTATTAGTGTGTTTTATTCTGTTCATGATTACCTGATTGATTTCTTCAAATCAATCAGGTAGCAACCATTACGCTTACGCTCGGGAGTGGCTGTGAAGTAATGCCAATACTGTAATGCGTAGACTGTTGGTTACTCCCCAATAAATAAGTGTATAATTTAAACCGGAACTGCCCGCGAAAACTCTTTCGCGGGCAGTTCCGGTTTGATAAGCTACAGCTAAAAGTTGTACAAAAGCCTTGCCCGTAAGCTAACCGTTGCCTTTTGCTGCCAGTTTTGATCAGGCTGCATTGTGGATGCAGCAGACCGTATAGGCATATTAAGAACTGGAATACCTTGCAAAGCCCAATGTCGGCTATGCCATTCAAGGCCAGCTCCCAATGATAGACTATTGATTAAGTCAATTGGTTGCTTTTTAATAAGATCAACCTGACCAGGGGTGTACTTGTTTGGGTTCGGCTGAAATGGAAGAAGAGGCAAACGGCAGTAAAACGAGACGTTCTCCAAGTTGTTCAGATTCAAAGACGTACCTACACTTGACAACAGCGTTAACGATGCATTAAGCGGTATGCGGTAGCCGAGACTAATCGGTATTTGGTAACGGGTTTGACGTGTATCAATGCCTACAATGTCACGGAACTGGTCTATACCAGGACCAAATGCATTTTTAAAATCGCGGTGGGTACGTTTCTCAAAATCTTCGTCATCAGTAAACTTATTGGTATAGTTTGCTTTGACAAAGCCTATACCTAGCGACCAGTGTTTACCAAACAACACCTCCGAAAATACACCAACATTTTGAGAGCTACCAGCCAGTTCACCGCCTACACCCAGGCGGAATTGAGTGCCCAGACGTGGAGTTGGTTGACTTTCGGGTGCCGTAGATTTCTGTTCTGCAACGTCTACCACTGCTGGAGTCCACGCCTGGCGTATACGTTTTGATCGTTGCGCCATTAGAGCACTCCAGTTAACCGTTTTTGTCGACAAGGAACGACTGTTAGCCAGTTCATAGCTTGCTGATGTCCCCGTTGCGGCCACCGATTGCTCCGCTGATGCAGAAGCCCTGTTCGTAACAGCAGTCGGGTCGTTTGGCGGCAAATTGGTATTTATGGTCTGGTTAACAGCCGACTGTCCCGCATACGATTCAGATTCGTATAGGTTGTTTCGGTTGGTGCCATTACCTTTTGGTCTCCGTCCTGCACGTCTATTGCCCGCCAGTCGATTCGATTCATTACCGCTCATTTCTGAGGAGTAGGTCGAATTCGTCTCACTGGCTGACGGCGCATTGGTCGTACCTGTCAGGGTTGGAGAGGCAAGATCTGAAGTATTCCTGTCACTGGTTAAAGGAGTAGAAGAAACGCCATATGAATTAGTTTTCTGGTTGGAGTTTAGGTCATTTTGTTGGCGTGATAAACCTGAGTTGGCAGGAGCACGGCCCGTCTCAGCATATCGTTGATCAGGTGGGGTTTCTGTCCTAACATCAGGACGCTCTTCTGAGTGATCGAATTGCGAGCGAGAAGGTACCTGCACATAGCGGGTTATATAAACCGTATCGCGTTGACGAGAAAGGTTTGGTCCCGTTGTTGATTCCTGATTTTGTGAAGGCTGAATAGCGTTATCTGCTTTGGCCAATGTTGGCTGTTCCTGCGTTGGCAACATTGGGGCCATCTGTATTGAATCAGACTTCTGTTTTAGTTGGCCAACAGTTTTCTGGAGATCGCTGATCTGACTCCGTTGCCAGACGCTGAATGAAATCAACGCAGCTGTACCAACAGAAGCAGCCGCCATGAACCAGGGGTGAGTCGACCAGATACTACCACTGAACGGCTGGCCCGCTCCAGCCGAACCAGGCAGGGGAGGTCCAGCCTGCTGAAGCGTGGCTTGCATCCGCGTCCAGTCTTTTTCAGTAAACTCCGGCCGAATACTTTCCAGTTTTCGCCGGATAATATCGGAAAATCGGTCAGTTTTCATGATATGGTATAGTAGCCCCAGGGCTAGAATTTTCGTAAAAAGGATAGGCTTGTTTGATGAGTACCTGTAATTTCTGCCGGGCACGAGCATAATTCGAGCGCACCGTTGCCTCGTTATGACTCAAGATCCCGGCAATTTCGTGAAGTGTATAACCATCTACCACGTGCATCATAAATACAGTTCGGTAGGTTGGAGTGAGTTGCTGTACAAGGGCCAGAATCTCCTCCGCGGCAATCTGATCGACAATGTTTTCGTCGAAAGTAACCTGCTCACCTGCTTCCAGCGATGTATGTTGCTCGAATCGATGATTCTTACGATAATGGCTTATGGCTGTATTGACCAGGATAGTTCGTAGCCAGGCCTTGAACGGTAATGTTTCGTCATAGCTGTCTAAATGTTGAAATGCTTTAAGAAATCCTTCGTTCAGAACATCTTCGGCTTCTTCGGAACTTGACGTATAGCGCAGACAAATACTTTTGGCGTAGCCAAAAAACTGCTTAAACAGCGTTCGTTGGGCTCGTGGATCATTGACACGACAAGCCCGAATGACGCTTAGCAGATCATTATCGGCAAACGGAGACGATTTTCGGAAAAACAAAGTTCGATCGGATTTACGTTAACAATCTGACTCTATCCTACTCTACGCGTTTCAAACGTAGAACGTTGCAATTATTGTTTTGGTTGATAATTATTTTTCGGAGTTGGTTGCCACAGTTGACCTACTACACACGTAAAGGAAGAAAACGGGTTTATTCGCCCCGTTTTTGTTGACTGATGAACGTGTTAGTAATTGGCGATGAACATACTTACGGCTTTGGCCTGGAGGGAGGAAACTTAAGTTATATTGGGCATTTTATTCGTCAGGTCAGCCTTGCCGGGCAGGCGGTGTCGGTAGAAGCCTACGCGCATCTAACAATGGCACAGATGTCGTCAACACTAGCCCAGTTGCCGCTTAATCGGTATGACTTAATCATTCTGCAATTGGACCATCGGATTCTGCAACCGTCAGCATTTGATTCGATTGATGTGCCTTGTTTGGCTACACCAGTTTTATACCAATCCTTTGATTTAAAGGCTAATGGTACGGGGACTCAAGTGTTGAGTCCGCTTAAGGCTGCGAAGACTATACTATCGTCTTTACTCCGTTCTCGTCGTAACATGGCCTTATCCATGTTACTAAAACAGTTACGGCCTTATCGGCATAATGTGCTGGTTCTAACGCCTTTCCCTCACCTGAATCGGGCTAATCAGTGGGTTCGACAGCGGAGCCGGAATGTGCTGCTGGACGAAGCAGATAAGCAGTTATTTAGTGTGTTCGACTCCGATTCAATTATTCGTCCGCAAGAGGAATATTTTTTAGCAAATGACCCTCAACACCTGAATGCGATCAGTCATGAGTTATTGGGCCGTTCGTTATTCGATTTTTATCTGTCTGCTCCAACCATTGTTACCATTCAGGCGATTAGGCGGTATTATTAGGTTGTTTCAAGTTCAAGGTTTCAGGTTGCAGAATGGTTGATTCTGCTTTAAACCTGAAACCTTGAACTTGAAACCGCTCCGGCGGCCTGGCTGAAACAATTATTTAAAACTTTTTCCGGAGTGCATCGTAACGCAGTAACGCTTCCAGGTAATAGTAATCCGCGTAGATGATAGGCGTATCTACTTCGCTCTTTTGAGGTTTATGACCTACGCTGTGCTTCAGAATAAAATTGTTGTTTTCCCCCAGATTAGCCTTGTAAGCCGGGCTAGACAGGCTCTCCAGCATCTTCACCGCCGATTGATAGTACGTTTTTGCCGATGGACCGCCATAGGTGCAAAGCTCCAGTAAAGCCGACGCCGTAATAGCCGCTGCTGAAGCATCCCGCTCTTCGTTTGGAATGTTAGGCGCATTGAAATCCCAGTATGGCACTTTATCGGCAGGTAGGTTTGGATGATTCAAATAGAAATCAGCAATGTGACGGGCGAAATCCAGGTATTTCTTGTCTTTCGTTTCTCGGTACATAACCGTGAAGCCGTACAGACCCCACGCTTGTCCCCGTGCCCAAGCCGAATTATCGGCATAGCCCTGCGCTGTTTTCTTGGCAGCTACCGTACCATCTGGATTATAGCAAACCACATGATAGCTGCTGTAATCAGGCCGGTAGTGGTTCTTCATGGTATTATCGGCATGGGTAACCGAAAGGTTATAGAATTCCTTATTCCCTGAGGTTTTTGCTGCCCAGAACAGGAACTCCAGATTCATCATGTTATCGATGATAACCGGGTAGGTATAGTTCTGGAATTTGTTCCATGACTTAATCAGGCCAACTTTTGGGTCGAAGCGAGTGGACAATGATTTTGCCCCGGTGAGTAAAATAGGCGGATACGCTGGATTTTTGGTGAGTCGGTAACCATTGCCGAAGGGGCAGTAGAGCATGAATCCCAGATCGTGAGTGCCGGTATTGTACTGCTCCTTGGCTACGGCCATCGTCCATTTGTTGGCAGCTTCTTTCCAGATGGGAGCTTTGGTGCGCTGATAGATGTGCCAAAGCGAACCACCAAAGAAACCACTACACCACCAGTCTGATTTCCGGTCGTCGGGCGTACCGTCCGGTTTTGTCGACTGAGGAAATTTAGTTGTGTCGGGGTGGCTTTTCAGCATTAATTCGTATTGCTTGGCGGCAAACGCAAATTCGTTATCAACGTTCAAGGGCGTTTGGGCAAAAGCAACTGGCCCAAGTAATAGTAGAAAAAGATAAATATGTCGCTTCATCGGGATTTAGTGAGGGGCCAATTGTTAGTGAAAGAGGCCCCAAAATGAAATAAGAATAAAAATGATTGTTTATAACCGACTCAGGGAATGTTTTTATTGAGGGAGAGAAAGCTAGTGCTTTGGCAAAATAGATTCTAGGGGATTCTATAGATTCTCGGGGCCGCCCGCGCGGTTGATTCTATCGTCTTTGATTATCAGCACAATAGAATCAACCGCGCGGGCGGCCCCGAGAATCTATAGAAACTAAATTGGACGAG